>DAIPHN010000150.1:0-9046 GCA_036771335.1 Burkholderiales bacterium | reverse complement strand
GATGGGTCGCGGGGGGCTAGGGCGTGTCGGAGCTATTACCTGTCTCTCGCTGCCTGGCGCTGCTGGTGCGCGCCTTTGGCAGTACCGGCTTCTGTGGGCGGGTGGCGCGGGGCGGCTGCTAGAATCCTCGGCCCCGGATCAAAGGTGTTCTCGCGTGGGCGCCGCTCCCTCCCTCTTCGTCATCGCCACGCGCCAGAGCTCGCTCGCGCTCTGGCAGGCCGAGCACGTCAAGGCGCGCCTCGAAGCCCTTCATCCCGGTCTGGAGGTGGCTCTACTGGGCATGACCACCGAGGGCGATCGCCGGCTGGGCAGCTCGCTCGCAAAGATCGGC
Organism: Burkholderiales bacterium; assembly: GCA_036771335.1. Taxonomy (GTDB): domain Bacteria; phylum Pseudomonadota; class Gammaproteobacteria; order Burkholderiales. The sequence goes on along the minus strand of DAIPHN010000150.1, from coordinate 8,715 downwards.
GGCAAGGGGCTGTTCGTGAAAGAGCTGGAGGCGGCGTTGCTGTCTGGAGAGGCGGACCTGGCGGTGCACTCCATGAAGGACGTCCCGGTAAATCTTCCCGAGGGGTTCGTCATCGCCGCCATCGGGGCGCGCGAAGATCCCCGCGATGCCTTTGTCTCGGGGCGCCATGCCAGCCTTGAGGCGTTGCCCGAGGGCGCCGTGGTGGGCACCTCCAGCCTGCGCCGCGAAGCCCAGTTGCGCGCGCGCCTGCCGGGGCTTCGCGTGGAGCCGCTGCGCGGCAACGTGCAGACTCGCCTGCGCAAGCTCGACGAGGGCCAGTACGACGGCGTGATCCTCGCCTCGGCGGGCCTCAAGCGCCTCGGCCTGGGCGAGCGCATCACCGCCCTCCTGGAGGTGGAGGAGAGCATCCCGGCAGTGGGCCAGGGCGCCATCGGCATCGAGTGCCGCGCCGGCCGCGCGGATGTGGCCGCCCTGCTGGCGCCCATCGCCCACGCCGAAACGGCCTGGTGCGTGAGCGCCGAACGCGCGCTCAGCCGCCGGCTTTCGGGAAGCTGCACCACACCTCTGGCGGCCTTCGCGCGTATTGAGGGTGGAGCCGCTCGCATCAGCGCGCTGGTGGCTACGCCGGATGGCCGGCGGGGGGCGCGGGCCGAGGAATCCGCGCCCGGGGCGGCCGGCGGGGCCGAGGCGCTGGGCGAAGCTGCCGCGGCCGCGCGGGAGCGAGACGGGGCCCGCGAAATTCTCGCCAGCCTCGAATCCGGGGACGGCGGGTGAGCGCCTGTCCACCCTTGCCCCTCGGTGGCCGTGTGGTGCTGGTGACCCGGCCGCACGGGCAGGCCGGGGCGGTATGCCGCGCCGGGGAGGCGCTCGGCGGCGAGGCGCTCTTGCTGCCCACCATCCGGATTGAAGCGCTTCCCCAGGCCGCGCAGCGGGTGGGTGAGGCGGTGGCGGAGGGTGTCGACGTGGCCATTTTCACCAGTGCCAACGCCGCTCGAATCTCCTGGCCGCTGCTGCGTGCGGCGCGAGCGCTCCCCGCGTATGCGGCGGCGGTGGGCGAGGGCACGGCGGCGGCGCTGCGCGACGCGGGGTGCACCCTCCCCGTGCAGGTGCCCGCGCGCGCCGACAGCGAGGGTTTGCTCTGCTTGCCGTTGCTCGAGCGCGTGGCCGCAAGCCGGTTGGCCATCTTCACGGGCGAGGGGGGGCGCGACTTGCTGCCTGCGGCCCTGGCGGCGCGCGGTGCGTGCGTGGCCGTGGCGGTTGTGTATCGCCGTGAACTGGCGCCGGAGCCCGAGGCGGCGGTGCTGGCGCGGCTGGAGGCCGGCGGGGTGCACGCGGTCACCGTGAGCAGCGCCGAGGGAGGTCGTAATCTTTACGCCCTGTTGCCCGCCGAGGCCCGCCGCGCCGTGGCGCACCTGCCCCACGTGGTGCCCCATGCGCGCATCGCCCAGGCGCTGCGCGAGGCGGGGGTGCGCACGGTACTGGTGGCGCCAGGGGGCGATGCCGCCCTCGCCGACGCTCTCGCCGGGCACTTCACCGCTTCCCGGTTCGGGGACGGCACGTGAACGAGCCCCCGGCGGCCCCGGACGGTGCGGCGCCCGCGGCAACCACGAACGCGCAGGTCACGCGCCCGGGGGCGGCTGCGGATGGCGGTACCACGGCGCCGACCTTCGCCACGCTAGCGCCTCAGCCGCCGCTGGTAAGGGCGGCATGGGGCGCGCTGCGCGGCCTGCGGCCCGCCACCCTTCTTGCCCTGGCCGCTCTCGCCGTGGCCCTCTGGCAATGGGCCGAGGCGCGGCGCGAGCTGGCCGGATTGCGGGCCGAGGTCGCCCGGCGGCTGGCCGAGACCGAGGCGGCGGCACGCGAAACGCGCCTGACCGCTGAGTCGGTGCGCAACGCCCAACGCGACGCCGACAGCCGCCTGGGCATGCTCGAGGCCCGCATGCTGGAGGCCCAGAACCAGCGCGTGGCGCTTGAATCGCTCTACCAGGAACTGGCGCGCAACCGCGATGAGTGGGTGCTCGCGGAAGTGGAAAGCATCCTGGTCACGGCTAGCCAGCAACTGCAGCTCAGCGGCAATGTGCGCGCGGCGCTGATCGCCCTGGAGGCGGCCGACAAGCGGCTGGAGCGCGCCGACCGGCCCCACCTCATCCCCCTGCGCCGCCTCATCGACCGCGACATCCAACGGCTGCGCGCCCTTCCGGTGGCGGACGTGCCGGCGCTTACCTTCCGCCTCGATGCGGTGGTGGCCGCGGTGGACAAGTTGCCGCTCGCCTCGGAGAACCTGCCCTCCGCCGCCCTGGCCGCGCCGCAATCCGAATCGCCCCGGGGGGGCTGGTGGTCGCGCCTGGGCGCGGAGGTGTGGCGGGACCTGCGCGATCTGGTGCGCATCCGCGTGGCGGATGCTCCCCAGGCCCCGCTGCTCGCGCCCGAGCAGGCGTACTTTCTGCGCGAGAACCTCAAGCTCAAGCTGCTCTCGGCCCGCCTGGCGCTGCTGGCCCGCGACGAGGCCACCTTTCGCACCGACGTGCGTGTGGCCGCGGGGTGGCTCGCGGACCATTTCGATACCCGCGGCAAACCAGGTGCGGCCGTTGCGGCCGCGCGCGATCAGCTGGCCCGGTCCGAGCTGGCCATACAACTGCCCGACATCGCCGACAGTCTCGAGGCCGCGCGCTCGCTGCGCCTGGCCCGAGAGCGCGCGGTGCGTTGAGGAGCCGTGCGCATCCTTCTTTGGGCAATCGGGCTGTTCGCCGGCGCCACCGGGCTGGTGTTGTTCGCGCGCGCCAACACCGGCTATGTCCTGTTGTCCCTCCACGGCGCGCGGGTGGAGCTGTCGCTCAATCTGGCGCTGCTGCTGCTGGTGTTGGCCGTGGTGGCCGGCGCCCTGCTGCTGCGTGCGGCGACCCTCGCCTTCGATCTCCCGGCGCGGGCGCACGCCTTCCGCGAGCAGCGCCGGCAGGAAGCGGGGCGAGCCGCCTTCGATGAGGCGTTGCGGGCGTATTTCGAAGGCCGTCACGGGCGCGCCGAGCGCGCTGCCGCCACGGCAGCCCGCAGCGGCGTGCTGTCCGGCCTGTCGGCGGTGATTGCCGCCCGGGCCGCCCACGAGCTGCGCGCCTTCTCGCGACGCGACGCCTATCTGGCGGACGGCGATGGCGATCCGCGCGACGAATACCTGCGCCAGATCACTCAGGCCGAGCTGCTGCTCTCCGAGCGGCGGCACCACGACGCGCTGGCCGTGCTGGGCCGTATCGGGCACCGTCACACGAGCGCCCTGCGCCTCGAACTCGAAGCCATGCGCCAGGCGCGCAACTGGGACCGCGTGCTTGCACTGTTGCCGCAGCTGGAGAACAAGCAGGTGTTCGACGATCTGACCATGGCGCACCTGCGACGCTCGGCCACGGCCGAGGCGCTGCGAGAAGCAGCCGTGGATCTGGCATCCCTGAGGAGCGCATGGGAACGGGTCGCCGCGGAACTGCGCCGTGACGCGCTGGTGGCGCGTACGGCGGCACGCTGCTTCCTGTCGGCAGGCGGTGTCGGCGAGGCCCGGAGAATCGTGGAGGAAGCAATCGAATCCCGCTGGGACAGCCCGCTCGCCGCGCTCTACGCCGAGTGCGTGGGTGAGGAGCCGCGGTCGCTGCTGCAGAAGGCCGAGGGCTGGCTGCGCCAGCAGCCGCGCGACCCGGCGCTGCTGCTCACCCTTGGGCGCCTCTGCGCCCGAGCGGCGCTCTGGGGCAAGGCGCGCAACTACCTGGAGGCGAGCGCGGCGGTGGAGCCGAGCCATTCGGCGCAGCTCGAGCTGGCCGCGCTGGCAGCCCGGGAGGGGCGGGATGCGGACGTGGCCCGCCACCGGGAAGCAGCCTTGCAATTCGTCCTGGCGCAGTTGCGAGACAGCACCGGAGGGCGGCGGCGGGAGGCCCTCTAGTCCGGCGCGCGGCGCAGCTGGCCGTAGCCGCGCCCCGGGGTGTCTTCAGCCTGCCGGCGGCGGGACTGGCGCATCCACCGACGCCGTGAAGGCGTCGGAGAAGAATTCGTCCTCGGGCAGGCCGCACCGGCTGGTAAAGTCGCGTCTGGCGGACTCCACCACCACGGGTGCTCCGCAGGCGTACACCTGGTAGCCCGAAAGATCGGGAAAGTCGGCCATGGCCGCGGCATGCACGAAACCGGTGCGACCCGTCCAGGCATCCTCGGGCCGGGCGTCCGAGACCACCGGTACGTAGCTGAAGAACGGATGTTCTTCCTGCCAGCGCTCGCATAGCGCCCCCAGGTACAGGTCGCGTGGGCGGCGACCGCCCCAGTAGAGCACCATGGGCCGGGTGATGCCGGCATGGAAGGCGTGTTCCACGATGGCCTTGATAGGCGCGAAGCCCGTGCCACTGGCCACGAACACGATGGGCTTGTCGGAGTCTTCGCGCAAGAAAAATGTGCCTATGGGGCCCTCGAAGCGAAGGATATCCTTCTCCTTCATCGCGCCGAACACGTGGCTGGTGAACGCGCCGTCGGGCATGTGGCGCAGGTGCAGTTCAACGAACTCGTCCACGTGGGGCGCATTGGCCATGGAGTAGGCGCGGCGGCGGCCGTCCTTGAGCAGTATCTCCACGTACTGACCGGCGAGGAATTGCAGCCGCTCGTTGGCCGGCAGCTTGAGCCGAAGAATGGCCACGTCTGGCGCGGGCTTCTCGAGCGACAGCACGCGGGCGGGCAGCTTTCGGACGGGAATGTCCCCCAGCCCGCTCACTTCGCGGACGTCGATCACCAGCTCCGAAAGCGGCCTGGCGCTGCATAACAGCGCCAGACCCGCCTGCTTCTCGCCTGGGGTCAGGGTGTAGGGCTGATGCTCACCGTAGTCCACCGTGCCTTCCAGGATGCGCGCCTTGCAGGCGCCGCAGGCGCCGTTGCGACAGCCGTAGGGCAGGGTGTATCCGGCCGCCAGCGCCGCGGCGAGTACCGTGTCGCCGTCGGGCACGTCGAAGGCGCGGCCGCTTTTCGATAGGGTTACACGGAAGGGCATGGCTGGACCTGTGACAGCGCCGCGGGCGTGCCGTGGCGTTCCTCTAGAATCGTCGGGATGAAAAGTCTGCTGATCGTGGGTTGTGGTGACGTGGGGCTTCGCGTGGCGCGTCTGCTGGCGGGGCGCCGACGCCTGTTCGCCCTCATCCGCAATCCCGAGCGCCTCCAACTGCTGCGGGAGCTTGGTGTGACTCCGGTGCCTGGCGACCTGGACGACGCCGCATCGCTGCATCGCATCGCCGGCCTTGCGTGCGAGGTGGTGCATCTGGCGCCGCCGCCCTCTCAGGGCGCGCGCGATACCCGCACGTCGCATCTGATAAGAACGCTCGCGCGGGGCGCGAGACTACCACAGCGACTGGTGTACATCAGCACCAGCGGTGTTTATGGCGATTGCGGCGGGGATATCGTGGCCGAAACCCGGCCGGTACGGCCTGCCAGCGCCCGCGCCGCCCGGCGGGTGGATGCCGAGCGCCAGCTGCGCGCCTGGGGCCGGTCAAGCGGCGTCAGCGTGGCCATCCTGCGAGTGCCCGGCATCTACAGCGCCGAGCGGCTGCCCCTGGACCGGTTACGGGCGGGCACGCCGGTGCTGGAACCGGCGGCTGACCCTTACACCAACCACGTCCATGCCGATGACCTGGCGGAGATGGTGTCCGCCGCGCTGGCACGCGGCCGCGCCGGCCGTGTGTACAACGCCTGCGACGACAGCGAACTGCGCATGGGCGAATGGTTCGACCTGGTGGCGCGGCGTTTCGGTTTGCCCTGTCCGCCGCGGGTGAGCCGGGACCGGGCGCCGGGCCTTATCCCCGAGGCGCTCATGTCGTTCATGCGCGAGTCGCGCCGACTCGCGAACAACCGGGTGCGGCACGAACTCAAGGTGCGGCTGCGCCACCCGACCGTGCTGCAGGCGCTGCGGGCCATGGCGCCGGCGGCGTGAGGGGTTGATCTTTGGCGGACCCGGTGCTGGTGGTGATCTCCAACTTCCCCGACGAGGGTACCGCCCGCGCTGCGGCCGCCGCGCTGCTCGACGCGCGCGCGGCAGCCTGCGTGAACATACTGCCCGCCTGCCTCTCCGTGTACCGCTGGCGCGGCGTCGTGGAGCAGGCCCGCGAGCACCCGGTGCTGGTGAAGACCACCGCGGCGCGTTACGCGGAGGTAGAGCGCATCCTGCGGCTCGGGCATCCATACGAACTCCCCGAGATCGTGGCTGTCCCTGCCGAGCGAGGCTTGCCCGGCTATCTTGACTGGGTCCGCGAGGAAACCCGTTCCCTGCCATGACGCCCCTGAACTTTGTTGCAGCGTCACTCGCCTGCCTGGCTCTGGCTGGTCAGGTTCCCGCCAGCGCTGCGGCGCTGCCGGTGGATCAGGCGTTCCGGGTTTCCGGGCTCCTGAGTAACGATGGACAAATCCTGGTGCGGCTGCGCGCAGCGCCGGGCCATTACCTGTACCGGGACAAGCTGCGCTTCTTCGCCGAAACGGCCGGCGTGAGCCTTGGTGAACCGCGCCTTCCCGCAGGCCAGGAAATAGAGGACGAGTTTTTCGGCCGAGTGCGCGTGTATCGAGGCGAGGTGGAGGCGCGCGTGGCCGTGCAGCGACTGCCTGCCGGAGCCACCGGTCTGACCCTCGTGGTGCGATTCCAGGGCTGCGCCGACGCCGGTGTCTGCTACACGCCCCGGGAGCAGCGTCTCGCTCTGGAGCGGGGTCGGCCGGAGACGGCGGCCACAAGTGCGGCGCCCGGCGCTCCCCCGGACCCGGTGCGGGAGCCGGCGCAGGCACGCTGACTTACCCCATGTCCATTTTCCGGATCGACCATGTCGCAAACCCGTCAGGCTTTTGTGTTTGTCGCCGTTGCCCTGCTCGCACTGGCTGCGGGGCTCTACTTCAATCCGGGCCCGCGCGAGCCCCGGCCAGGATCTGCGGTCACGCCGGCGGGCTTCATGGCAGTGAGTCTTGCCACGCCAGAGGGCGGCAAGGGCAGTCTCGCCACCTGGAAGGGCAAGGTGATGGTGGTGAATTTCTGGGCGACGTGGTGCGCCCCCTGCCGCAAGGAGATCCCGGATTTCGTACGCCTGCAGCAGCGGCTCGGGGGGCAGGGCCTGCAGTTCGTGGGGGTGGCCGTGGACGAGATGGCGGCCGTCCGGCCATATCTCCGCGACCTGGGTGTGAACTACCCCACCCTGGTGGGCCAGCTCGATGCTCTGGAACTGGCACGCAGTCTTGGCAACGACATGGGCGCGCTGCCTTTCACGGTGGTGGTGGATCGGTCCGGGCGGGTGGTGCAGACCGTCCTGGGTGCCACCACAGAGTCCCGGCTGGAAGCTGTCATTGCACCTCTTCTTTGAAGAAAGCAGGGGTTACTGCGGCTATCGGCGCCGAAAACGGTTGATTTCTGACCAATCCTGGAGGCGATCTGGGCGCGGGCGCCGGTCTTGTGCTCCATGACAAGGCGCCGAGCGTCGCCGTTGCTTCTGACACAGTCCAGCAGTGGTGGCAGAGCGGGGTTTTCCACCCTTTGCTGGACAAAATGCGCCGATCCGCAGCAAACTGAGTCGAATACAAGGCAGACCTGAAGGTTCCGCGTCCTGCTGGAACCCGGTGCCGATGACGGAGCTGGCTGCGATGGCCCGGCAGATCCTTGTCCTGCATGGACCCAATCTCAATTTGCTGGGACGGCGCGAACCGCGTGTCTACGGGAGCACGACCCTTGCCGACATCGAAGCCGGGCTGCGCCAGCGGGCTGAGGCTGCCGGCGCGCAACTGCAGAGTTTCCAGAGCAACAGTGAGGCCGAACTGGTGGCCCGTGTCCAGGCGTTGCTGGACCAGCCCGTGGACTTCGTGATCATCAACCCGGCGGCCTTCACCCACACCAGCGTCGCCCTGCGCGACGCGCTGGCTGCCGTCAAGGTGCCCTTCATCGAAGTGCACTTGTCCAATGTTTTCGCCCGGGAGCCCTTTCGCCACCATTCCTATTTCACCGACCTGGCGGTAGGGATGATTTGCGGTCTGGGCCCCCAGGGCTATCTGCTGGCCCTGGAACGGGCGCTGGCGCAGCCCTGACAGTGCGGGTTCATTTTTTCTAGGGGGACGCGTTCGTGGATCTGCGCAAGGTGAAGGCCCTGATCGATCTGGTGGAGAAATCCGGCATCGCCGAGCTGGAGATTGCCGAAGGCGAGGAGCGTGTGCGCATCACCCGCCACGGCGCGCCTGGCGCGCCGGTGATGGCTGTGGCGGCGGCCCCTCCGGCGATGCTTCCGGTGACACCCGCGCAGCCGCCGGCAGCCGGAGATGCCCCGGCCGCTGCCGCGGCTGCGGAGCCCGACGGCCACGCCATCAACTCGCCCATGGTGGGTACCTTCTACCGCGCCGCCAGCCCTGGCGCCAAGCCGTTCGTGGAGGTGGGGCAGACGGTGAGCGCGGGCGATACGCTGTGCATCATCGAGGCAATGAAGCTGCTCAACGAGATCGAGTCCGACAAGGCAGGGGTGGTTAAGGCCATCCTGGTAGAGAACGGCCAGCCGGTGGAGTACGGCGAACCGTTGTTCGTGATCGGCTGAAGCGTTTACAGGCAGCCGCTTACCGCCCTGCGCTGAAACAGGCCCCCAGGAGAACCCCGAGTGTTCGAGAAGATCCTGATCGCCAATCGCGGCGAGATCGCGCTTCGCATCCAGCGCGCCTGCCGGGAAATGGGCATCAAGACCGTGGCGGTGCACTCCG
>DAIPHN010000149.1:0-9094 GCA_036771335.1 Burkholderiales bacterium | reverse complement strand
GTTCGCGGAGGCGGCGGAGCGTGCGGGGCTGGTCTTCGTGGGGCCGGCGCCCGAGTCGATTCGCATCATGGGCGACAAGGCCGCCGCGCGTGAGGCGGCCGCGCGCGCGGGGGTGCCCTGCGTACCGGGCAGCGAGGGGGTGGTCGAGACGGTGGAGCAGGCGGTGGCGGTGGCCGCGGCCATCGGGTTCCCGGTGATGATCAAGGCGGCGGCCGGTGGCGGCGGCCGTGGCATCCGGGTGGCGCAGGACGAAGCCGAGCTCGCCGGTCAGATGGAGGTTGCGCAAGCCGAGGCGCAGGCCGCATTCGGGGACCGGTCGGTGTACCTGGAGCGGTGCATCCGTCGCGCCCGGCACGTGGAGGTCCAGGTGCTCGGCGACGGCCGTGACGTGATTCACTGCTGGGAGCGCGAGTGCTCGTTGCAGCGGCGGCGCCAGAAGATCTTCGAGGAGGCGCCCTCTCCGGCGCTGCCCCAGGGCACCCGCGAACGCCTGTGCGGCTCCGCGGTGGCGCTGGCGCGCGCGGTGGGTTACCGGGGGGCGGGGACGCTCGAATACCTGTTCGACGACGAGTCCGGCGAGTTCTTCTTCATCGAAATGAACACCCGCATCCAGGTGGAGCACCCCATCACCGAGATGATCACGGGCATCGACCTGGTTCGCGAGATGCTCCGCATCGCCGGCGGTCAGCCCCTGTCGATCCGGCAGGATGAAGTCGAGGTGCGCGGTGCGGCCATGGAGGCGCGCATCAACGCCGAGGATCCAGAGCGCGACTTCATGCCGAGCCCCGGCCGCATCGCGGATCTTGTCCTCCCCGGGGGGCCCGGTGTGCGCGTCGACACCATGCTCTACCCGGGTTGCGTCGTATCGCCGTTCTACGACTCGCTGCTGGCCAAGGTGGTGGTGCACGCGGAGAACCGCGAGGCGGCCATCGCGCGCATGAGGCGCGCGCTGCGCGAGCTGCGCGTGGAGGGCGTCAGGAGCACCCGCGACCTGCACCTGCGTCTTCTGGACGAGCCCCGCTTTCGCGAGGCCGCCTTCGACACCGGTTTCCTCGAGGGCTGGCTCGCCTCGACCGCGACTTACCCTGGGAGCCAGGCGTGAACGCCCGCATCGTCAACCGCCGCGACCTCGACTTCGTCCTCTACGAGCTGCTCGACACCGAGGCGCTCACCCAGCGGGCTCGTCACGCGGAGCACTCGCGCGACGCCTACGAGGCCGTCATCGAGGCCGCCCACCGCCTGGCGGAGGAGGAGTTCGCCCCCCACACCCGCAAGGCCGACGAGCACGAGCCGCGGTTCGTGGACGGCCGCGTGGAGATGATCCCCGAGGTGAAGCAGGCGCTGGATGCCTTCATCGAGGCGGGCTTCATCGGCGCGAGCTTCGATGCAGGGCTCGGCGGCATGCAGCTGCCGGTCACCGTGGCGCAGGCGGCCTTCGCGCTGTTCAACGGCGCCAACGTCTCCACGGCCGCCTATCCCTTCCTCACCATCGCCAACGCCAACCTGCTGGCGGCCTTCGGCAGCGAAGACCAGAAGCGGCGCTACCTGCCGCACCTGGTGGCCGGGCGGTTCTTCGGCACCATGTGCCTGTCCGAGCCGCACGCCGGCTCGTCGCTGGCGGACATCCGCACCCGCGCCGAGCCCCAGGCCGACGGCAGCTACCGGCTGTTTGGGCAGAAGATGTGGATCTCGGGCGGCGAGCACGAGCTGGCCGAGAACATCGTCCACCTGGTGCTGGCCAGGACCCCCGGCGGGCCGCCGGGGGTCAAGGGCGTTTCGCTGTTCGCGGTGCCGAAGTTTCTGGTGAACGACGACGGCTCCCTGGGCGAGCGCAACGACGTGGCGCTGGCCGGGTTGAACCACAAGATGGGCTACCGCGGCACCACCAACTGCGTCATGTCCTTCGGCGAGCAGGGTGGCGCCGTGGGCACGCTGGTGGGCCCCGAGCACCAGGGCCTGGCGTGCATGTTCCACATGATGAACGAGGCCCGTGTGGGCGTGGGCCTGGGCGCCGTGATGCTGGGCTATGCGGGCTACCTGCACGCGCTGGCCTACGCGCGCGAACGCACCCAGGGTCGGCCGGTGCTGGACAAGGACCCGGCCCGGGCGCCCGTGAAGCTGGTGGAGCATCCCGACGTGCGGCGGATGCTGCTCGCGCAGAAGTCCTACGTGGAGGGCGGCCTGGCGCTGTGCCTCACGGCTGCGCGCCTGGTGGACGATGAGCGCACCGGCGATGCCCGCCAGCAGCGCGAGGCGAAGCTGCTGCTGGAGGTGCTCACACCCATCGTGAAGGCTTGGCCCTCCCAGTGGTGCCTGGCGGCCAACGACCTGGCCATCCAGGTCCATGGCGGCTACGGCTACACGCGCGACTATCCCGTGGAGCAGCTCTGGCGCGACAACCGCCTCAATCCCATCCACGAGGGCACCAACGGCATCCAGGCGCTCGACCTGCTGGGCCGTAAGGTGCGCCTGCAGGATGGCGCCGCCATCCAGCTGCTGGCACGCGAGATTGACACCACCGCGCGGGCGGCGAAACGCGCCGACTCCCCCGAGATCAACCGCTGCGGCGAAGCGCTCGCGGATGCGCTGGCCAACGTGATGGAGGTGGTGCGCAACAACCTGTGCGCCACCGACAAGGGCCACGCCGAACTGGCGCTCGCCAACGCCCACGCCTTCCTGGAGATGACCGGCCACGTGGTGGTGGCATGGCTGTGGCTCAGGCAGGCGCTGGTGGCGGTGCAGAAGCTGCCCGAGGCCACGCCCGCGGACAAGGATTTCTACCAGGGCAAGCTGCAGGCCTGCCAGTACTTCTTCCGCTGGGAGCTGCCGAAGACGGCGCACTGGTACAGGCTGGTGGCGGAGATGGATCCCACCTGCCTGGAAATGCAGGACGGGTGGTTCTGATCCTCGCGCGGGCGCCGGCGCGGGGCGCGCCGGTGCTGCTGGCAGCGGCGCTGGTGAGCGCGTGGCCCGGCGCCGCGAGCGCGAACTCGGCGTAGCATCCCGATTTTTTCGCAGCGGTGGCGGTGCTGCGCCGCGTGTTCCCGGGAGGCAGCATGTCCGTATTCGATCTGTTCCGCATCGATGGCCAGGTGGCCCTGATCACCGGCGGTTCCCGCGGGCTGGGCCTGCAGATGGCCGAGGCCCTCGGCGAGGCGGGGGCGAAGGTGGCCATCACCGCCCGCAAGGCGGGCGAGCTGGCCGAGGCCAGGGCTCATCTTGAACGCATGGGCATCGAAGTGCTGGTGCACCCGTGCGACTTGCAGGAGCCAGCCGCCGCGAAGCCGCTGGTGGAGGCGGTGCTGGCGCGCTGGGGCGCCATCGACATCCTGGTGAACAACGCCGGCGCCAGCTGGGGCGCGCCCATGGAGAGCCACCCGCTCGAGGCGTGGAACAAGGTGATCAACCTCAACCTCACCGCCATCTTCGTGCTCTCCCAGGCCGTGGGCGTGGCCAGCATGATCCCGCGCAAGCGCGGCAAGATCATCAACATCGCCTCCATCGCCGGCCTGTCGGGCACCGACCCGCACTTCATGCCCACCATCGGCTACAACACCAGCAAGGCGGGCGTGATCAACTTCACCAAGTCGCTGGCGGCCGAGTGGGCGCCCTACAACATCCACGTCAACGCCATCGCCCCCGGGGTGTTCCCCAGCAAGATGTCCGCCGGCATGATCGACCGCGCCGAGCAGTACATCCTCGACCACACGCCCCTCAAGCGCATGGGCTCCGACCACGACCTGAAGGGCGCCGCGCTGCTGCTGGCCTCGAAGGCCTCCGACTTCATGACCGGCGCCTGCATCCCGGTGGACGGCGGCTTCGCCGCCATCTGAGCACCACCATGGGCACCGGCGGCTTCAACATCACCATTCCCTACGCCGACCACCTGGGCATCCGCTGCATCGCTGAGGCGCCGGGCCGCGTCACCGCGGGGCTCACCATCGGCCCGGAGCTGACCAACAGCTGGCACGTGGCCCACGGCGGCGCGATCATGTCCCTGCTCGACGTGACCTGCGGCATGAGCGCCCGGTCCCTTGACCCCCAGGCCACCGGCGCCACCACCGTGGAGCTCAAGGTGAACTTCCTCGCTGCCGCTACCGGCGAGCTGGTGGCCGTAGGCCAGGCCCTGCGCGCCGGACGTTCGCTGGTGTTCGTGGAGGGCGAGGTGCGCGACGCCACCGGCCAGCTGCTGGCCAAGGCCACGGGCACCTTCAAGCTGCGTCTGCCGGCAGCGGGGTCCTGACATGGCGCTCGATCCCCAGGCCCAGGCCATCCTCGACGCGGTGCGCAAGGCGGCGCTGCCCGAGCTGTGGCAGCTCACCCCCGGCCAGGCGCGCGAGCAGTACGCGCTGCGGGTGCGGCGCCTGGACGTGCGCGACGAGCCCATCCACTCGGCCGAGACGCTGCGCATCGACGTGGCCGACCGCGCGCTGCGCATACGCGTGTACCGGCCGCGCGAACTCATGATCGGCGAGCAACTGCCGGTGCTGGTGTGGTACCACGGCGGCGGTTTCGTGATCGGCGACCTGGACACCCACGACTCGGCCTGCCGGCGGTTGTCGCGCCTGGGGCAGTGCCTGGTGGTGGCGGTGGAATACCGGCTGGCGCCCGAGCACCGCTTCCCCGCGGCGGTGGACGATGCCATGGCGGCGCTGCGCTGGGTGGCCCTGCACGGCAGCCGCATCGGCGCAGACCCCGCGCGCATCGCCGTGGGGGGCGACAGCGCCGGGGGCAACCTGGCGGCGGTGTGCGCCCTGCTGGCCCGCGACGAGGGCTTTCCCTCGCTCGCGCTGCAACTGCTCATCTACCCGGCCACCGCACCCGAGCCGGAAACCGCCTCGCACCGGGCCTTCGCCGAGGGCCACCTGCTCACGCGCACCACCATCACCTGGTTCTACAAGCAGTACCTGCGCTCATCGAAGGACACGCAGGATTTCCGCTTCGCGCCGCTGGTGGCGCAGGACCTGTCGCGCCTGGCCCCGGCCTTCGTGCTGGTGGCGGGCTACGACCCGCTGCGCGACGAGGGCGTGCGGTACGCCGCCCGGCTGATCGAGGCCGGCAACCGCGTCACGCTGGTGAATTACGAGGGCATGATCCACGGCTTTTTCATCATGCTTGGCGCCCTCGATGCGGCGCGCCAGGCGGTGGAACAGTCCGCCGCGGCCCTGCGCCAGGCCTTCGGCACAGCCGCACCGCGGGAATCCTGATTCCGGGCCGGATAGCCCGCCAACAAGCAAGGAGAAAGCGCACATGGGCCTCGAGGGAAAGATCGCCTGGATTACGGGCGCGGGAACCGGCATCGGCCTGGCGGGCGCCCAGGCGCTGGCCCAGGCGGGCTGCGCGGTGGTGATGTCGGGCCGGCGCCCCGAGGTGCTGGAGCAGGAGGCGGCGGCCATCCGCGCCGCCGGAGGTAATGTGGAAACGGCGCCGCTGGACGTGATGGACGCCCGGGCCGTGCAGGCGGTGGCCGAGGGCATCCACGCTCGTCACGGGCGCGTGGACATCCTCGTCAACTCCGCCGGCCTGAACGTGCCCACGCGCTTCTGGAAAAACCAGACCACGCCCGGCTGGAACGAGGTGATCCGCGTCAACCTCGACGGCACCTACTACTGCATCGCCGCGGTGCTGCCCGGCATGCGCGCGCGGCGCGACGGGCTGGTGATCAACGTCTCGTCGTGGTCGGGCAAGTTCGACACCTACCTCACCGGCCCGGCCTACAACGCCGCCAAGCATGGCGTGGTGGCCATGACGGCGCACCTCAACCAGGAGGAGTGCGTCAACGGCATCCGCGCCTGCGCCCTGTGTCCCGCCGAGGTGAATACACCCATCATGGAGAAGCGCCCCGTGAAGCCCTCCGCCGAGGACCGGGCACGCATGCTGCAGCCCGAGGACCTGGGCCGCACCATCCGCTTCATCGCCGAGATGCCTGCCCACGTGTGCATCAACGAGATCCTCATCAGCCCCACCTGGAACCGCATCTTCCTGGGGGCGGCGGACCTGAAGCGCTGAGCAAGGCGCGGCTGCGCCGCCGTGCGAAGCCGCGGTTGCTCAGCCGATGCCCATCATCGCCTGCAGCTCCGCCGTGCTCATCACGTGGCAGTAGATGTTGTTGATGATCTCCAGCTCCTTGCGGTGCAGCTCGTCAGTGGCCGCGGCGCAGCAGTCCTCCAGCACCACCACGTCGAAGCTCTCGTCGGCCAGCGAGCGCACCGTGGAGGACACGCACTGGTCGGTGAAGATGCCCGCCACCACCACGTGGCGGATGCCCACGTTGTGCAGCATCAGCCGCAGGCTGGTGCCGGTGAGGGCGCTGTCGGTGGTCTTGGTCACCACGACCTCGTCGCCGCGCGGCGCGAGCGCCGGGACGATCTGCGAGGCGTGCTCGTCCTTGGGCAGCAGCAGGTTGTTGAAGCCGGGCTTCTTCTGCGACAGCGAGCGGTCGCGGCCATCCATGGTCTGGCAGGCGATGCGCGCGAACATCACTTCCGCGGCCGCGCCGCGGAAGGCGGCCATCACGGCGGCGGTGTTGGGGATCACCACGCGGTGCATGCGCTCGTGGAACGGCGTCCACCGGTCGTAGGCGGCGCGGCCAGCGGCATCGAGCGAGTCGCGCTCGGGCCGCTCCACGTAGGTGTTCTGCACGTCGATCACCAGCAGCGCGGTGTGGGCCCGCGGCAGCACCAGGTCGTCGGGCTCGGGCATGTCCGCGTAGTAGAGCGAACGGTAGGCGATCTTCCAGGACATGGTTTCGAGTCCGGTTCGGGTAAGGCGGCCATGGGGCAAACGCCGGCCCTCAGGCCAGGCCGAAGGACGCCATCATCTCGTGGCGCAGCTTTTCGTGGGCCTCGTTGAGCGCTTGCACGGGGCCGCCGGTGAGGGCGTCCACCAGCACCCGCGCCGGGCGCTGGCCCGCCGGCGTGGCGAAGATCCGCACGATGGCGTCTGCCACGTCCTGGGGCTTGGGCGCCATGGGGCCGCCAAACAGCTGGGCGAGGCCCGCGCCCATTTTCTGGGGGATCTGCGCCACCGGACCGTAGGCCTCGGCGCGCGCCGCGGCGGCGGCGTACAGGCCGTTGTTGCCCACTTCGGTGGGAAAGGCGCCCGGCTGCACCAGGGTGACGTCGATGCCCAGGCCCTTCAGTTCGTCGCGCTGGGCCTCGGCCAGCGCCTCGACGGCGAACTTGGTGGCCGCGTAGGTGCCCAGGGTGGGCAGCGAGAAGCGCCCCACGATGCTGGAGAGGTTGACGATGGCGCCGCCGCGCTGCTTTCGCAGCAGGGGCAGGGCGGCGCGGTTGACGCGCAAGACGCCGAACACGTTGGTCTCGAACAGCGACTTCACCTCGTCGAGCGTGAAGGCCTCCTGCACACCCATGGAGAAGCGCCCCGCGTTGTTCACCACGCCGTGCAGGGGGCCGTGGCCAGCGATCTTCGCCATGGCAGCCTCCACCGAGGCGTCGCTGGTGACATCCATCTCCACCACGTGCACGTTGGCCATGGCGCCCAGGGCCTGGGCGCCCTTGGCGTTACGTCCGGCCGTATCGCGCATGGCGGCGAACACGGTGTGGCCCGCCCTGGCGAGGCTCTCGGCGGTGAGGCGGCCGAAGCCGCTGCTGGTGCCGGTGACGAGGATGTTCATGGGCATTTCCTTTCTGGGGATTGGCGGATTGCGTGAAGTGCGGTGCGCGGCGGCCCGGTGCCATGCCGCCCGCGGCGATGCGTGCCCGGCGAGGCCAGCGCGGACGCGCGCCGCGCCGCCGCGTTACAGCAGCCTGACCAGCTGCTTGCCGAAGTTCTCGCCGCGCAGCATGCCGATGAAGGCGCGCGGCGCGCTGCGCAGCCCTTCGGCCACGGTCTCGCGGTAGCGCAGCCGGCCCGAGGCCACCAGACCCGCCAGCTGGCCGATGGCGCGGGTGTAGAGATCCATGCGGTCGGAGACGATGAAGCCCTGCAGTTTCACACGGTTCACCAGCAGCGAACGCATCATGGTCACGCCGTAGGGCTCGGTGTTGTACTCGGAGATGAGGCCGCACAGCGCCACGCGCGAGAAGGAGTTGAGCAGGCGAAACACGGTGTCCATCACCACCCCGCCCACGTTCTCGAAGTAGCAGTCGATGCCCGAAGGGCAGGCGGCGCGCAGGTCCTCGAACAGCCGCCCGGCCTTGTAGTCCACGCAGGCGTCGAAGCCCAGCTCCTTCACCACGTAGTCGCACTTGGCCGCCCCGCCAGCGATGCCCACCGCGCGGCAGCCCTGCAGCTTGGCGAGCTGGCCCACGATGGCGCCCACGGCGCCCGAGGCCGCCGACACCACCACGGTCTCGCCGGTCCTGGGGGTGCAGTGCTCCAGCAGCCCGATCCAGGCGGTGGCGCCGGGCATGCCCACCGCGCCCAGGTAGGCCTGCAGCGGCACCTTGTCCGGGTCCACCACGGTCACGGCGGCGGCATCGGCCACGGCGTGGGTCTGCCAGCCCAGCGAGCCCACCACGAACTGCCCGGCCTTCAGGCGCGGGTGCTGGGACTCCACGATCTGCCCCACCACGCCGGCAGTCATCACGTCGCCGATCTCCACCGAGGCGGCGTAGGACTTGCCGGCGTTCATGCGCCCGCGCATGTAGGGGTCCAGCGACATCCAGTGGCCGCGCACCAGCACCTGGCCAGGCGCGGGGCGGGGGATGTCGGTCTCCACGATGCTGAAGTCGGATTCCTGCACCCAGCCTTCGGGGCGGCGCGCGAGCAGGACCTGCAGGTTCTTTTCCATGGGAGATACCTTGTTGGGAAGTCGGCCCGCATTCTAGCCGCAGGGCGACGCGGCCGGCAGCGGTGCTGCACCTGACGGGGCGGGGCCGGTACCATCGGGCCGTGACACCTCTCGTCCTGATTCCCGGCCTGCTGTGCGACCGGGCCGTCTGGCGGGCCCAGCTCGACGGCCTGGCCGGCGTGGCCGACGTTCGCGTGGCCGACGTCACCCGCGACGATTCCATCGCTGCCATGGCGGCGCGGGTGCTGGCCGAGACGCCCTTCGAGCGCTTCGCCCTGGCGGGCTTTTTCATGGGCGGCCATGTGGCCTTCGAGGTGCTGCGGCAGGCGCCGGCGCGCG
>DAIPHN010000148.1:0-9196 GCA_036771335.1 Burkholderiales bacterium | reverse complement strand
CGCGCGGTGCGGCTGTTCTTCGGCCTCCGGCTGCCGGTGGCCTTCACCGCGCGGGTTCACGACTCCCCCGCCTTCTTGTGTTTTCTGGTGGCGCCCAGGCGGCCGCCGGGCACCGAGGGGTGGAGCGAGCCGCAACTGGCTGCCCTGGTGACGCGCGACGCCATGATCGGCGTGGCCGAGGCCCGCGCGCCCGCCTGAAGCGGTGGCGCCCCCGGCCTCAGGCCCGGCTGGGCGCGGCCCGCAGGAAAGCCAGCACCCCGAGGCCGGCGAGACCCAGGAAGCAGGCCAGCGACCATTCCGGGATGGACAGGCCGAGGAAGGTCCACACCACCTTGGCGCAGTCCCCCGAGCCCTGGAACAGCGCCGGCAGCAACTGGGTGAGCGGGAAGGACTCGAGCATGTACTCCAGTCCCGGGCCGCACTCGGCCACGGGCGGCGGGTTGTGCTGCAGCCACACCTGGCGCGCCGCCACGCCCAGCCCCGCCAGCGCCATCACGGCCAGGAGCACGGCGTAGGCGCGCTGCCCGGCGCGGCTGCCGGGCCCATGCAGCGCCGCCACCAGGCCCACCAATCCCGCCGCCACGAAGGCGTAGCGTTGCAGGATGCACAGCGGGCAGGGTTCCAGGCCCAGGGCGTGCTGCAGGTACAACCCGAAACCGATCAGGCCCGCGCAGCCGGCGAAGGCCACGGCCATGAGCCAGCGCGGCCGCAGCAGGGATCGGGGATTCACGGTGGCGGGGGCGCTCAGATGGCGGCCAGGGCGCCCCGCAGGTCGGACTGCAGGTCGGCCAGGTCTTCGATGCCCACGGACAGGCGCACCAGGTTGTCACCGATGCGCAGTTGCGCGCGCCGCTCGGGCGGCACCGAGGCGTGGCTCATGAGGCCGGCGTGGCCCACCAGGCTCTCCACGCCGCCCAGGCTCTCGGCCAGGGTGAACAGTTCGCAGGCTTCCAGGAAGCGCCGGGTGCCCGCCAGGTCGGTGGGCAGGCGCAGGGTGATCATGCCGCCGAAGCCGTTCATCTGGCGCCTGGCGATGGCGTGCTGGGGGTGCGAGGCCAGGCCGGGATAGATCACTTCACCAGCCCGGGGCTCGCTTT
This sequence comes from Burkholderiales bacterium, assembly GCA_036771335.1. GTDB lineage: Bacteria > Pseudomonadota > Gammaproteobacteria > Burkholderiales. Next base: position 8,099 of record DAIPHN010000148.1, on the reverse strand, counting down.
CCAGCCAGCGTGCCAGCGCCAGGGCGTTGGCGTTGTGGCGCTCCATGCGCAGGGGCAGCGTCTTCACGCCGCGCAGCGCCAGGAAGCTGGTGAAGGGGTCCATGATGGATCCGATGGCGTTCTGCATGAAGGAGAAGCGCTCGCGCAGGCTGGCGTTGTCGCCCACCACCACGATGCCGCCCACGGCGTCGGAGTGGCCGTTGATGTACTTGGTGACGGAGTGCAGCACGATGTCGAAACCGTGTTCCAGCGGGCGCTGCACCCAGGGGGAGGCAAAGGTGTTGTCGCAGACCGTGAGGATGCCGCGGGCGCGCGCCAGAGTGGCCACGGCGGCCAGGTCGGTGAGCTTGAGCAGCGGATTGGAGGGCGTTTCCACCCAGATCAGACGGGTGTCGGGGCGCAGCGCCGACTCCAGGGCGCCGGGCACGTCCGGGTCGGCGTAGCTCACCTTGAGGCCCATGGAATGGCCGCGCACGCGTTCGAACAGCCGCCAGCTGCCGCCGTAGAGATCGTCCACCGCCACCATGTGGCTGCCGGCGGGCAGCAGCTCGAGCACCGTGGCCATGGCCGCCAGGCCGGAGGCGAAGCCCCACGCCTGGACGCCCGATTCGAGATCGGCGACGCAGCGCTCAAAGGCCATGCGCGTGGGGTTCTGGGTGCGGGCGTACTCGAAGCCGGTGTGGTCGCCGGGCGAGCGCTGCTTGTAGGTGGAGGTGGCGTAGATGGGCGGCATCACCGCGCCGGTGACCGGGTCGGGGGACTGGCCGGCGTGGATGGCGCGGGTCGAGAAGCCGGGGGATGGGTGGTCCATGGGGGTCTCAGAGCGCCACGGTGCGGCGCAGGTGGTTGAGGGCGTCGATGCGGGTGATCAGGCCGTGGAAGTGGCCCTTCTCCACCACGATGGCCACGTGGCCCTTGTCGAAGGTTTCCATGAGCCTGTGGGCGGGGGTGTTCAGGTCGACAGTTTCAAGCTTCTGGGACATGGCGGTGCGCACCGGGTCGGTGAAACGTCCGGGGGCGCTTTGCACATGGTGCAGCAGGTCCCACTCGTCCAGCAGGCCCACCACGCGGTCGTCCTCCATCACCGGCAGTTGCGACACGTCGTAGAGTTTCATGCGCGCGTAGGCGGTGGTGAGCAGGTCGCCGGGGCCGATGGTGACGGTGGCGCCCTCGTCGAAGCGGCGGGTGATGAGATCGCGCAGGTCACCGTGGCGGGGGCGCTCCAGGAAGCCCTGATCGATCATCCAGTAGTCGTTGTACACCTTGGAGAGGTACTTGTTGCCGCTGTCGCAGATGAAGGTGCAGACGCGCTTGGGGGCGGTTTGTTCCCGGCAGTAGCGCAGCGCCGCCGCCACCAGCGTCCCGCTCGAGGAGCCGCCCAGGATGCCTTCCTTGCGAAGCAGCTCTCGGGCGGTGTTGCAGCTCTCGGCGTCGGGGATGGAGTAGCCCCTGTGCACGCGGGAGAAGTCGGCGATGGGTGGGATGAAATCCTCGCCGATGCCTTCCACCACCCAGCTGCCGGCCTCACCGAAGCTGCCCCTGGTGATGTAGTCCACCAGCACCGAGCCCACCGGATCGGCGAGCACCATCTCGGTTCCGGGCGAGGCCTTGGCGAAGAACCGCGACAAGCCGGTGATGGTGCCCGCGGAGCCCACACCGCACACCATGGCGTCCAGGTTGCCGTCCAGCTGCGCCAGGATCTCCGGGCCCGTGCCGGTTTCGTGGGCGCTCGGGTTGTGGGGGTTGCCGAACTGGTTGATGAATACCGCGCCCGGGGTTTCGCTGGCGATGCGGCTGGCCATGTCCTGGTAGTACTCCGGGTGGCCCTTGCCCACGTCGCTGCGGGTGAGGCGCACCTCGGCGCCCATGGCACGCAGGTGGAAGATCTTCTCGCGGGCCATCTTGTCGGGTACCACCAGGATCAGGTGGTAGCCCTTGGCCGCCGCCACCAGCGCCAGCCCCAGGCCGGTGTTGCCCGCCGTGGCCTCCACCAGGGTGCCGCCGGGCCGGAGGCGCCCCTCGCGCTCCGCGCCCTCGATCATGGACAGGCCGATGCGGTCCTTGATGGAACCGCCGGGGTTCTGGCACTCGAGCTTCACGAACAGGCGGCAGGGGCCCGTGTCCATGCGCGTGATCTCCACCATCGGCGTGTTGCCGATGAGGTCGAGCAGGCCTCGCGTGGGCATGGCGGACTCCTGGCAGCGTCGGGGGAGCGGAGTTTACACGCGGGGTGACGGCATGATGCCCGACCGGGGCGGGGTGGGTTGGCCTACCGCCGCACCTCTTGTGGCCCGGGGCCGGGCCGTCCGGTTCAGCCTGCGCGCACCTGGCCCCGGTCGATGCGGTAGACGGTGTCCAGCATGTCCCGGGAGTGGGACAGGTCCGACTCGGTGAGCACGATGGATACGCCCGCCTGCCTGAGCCCGCCGATCACCTCCGCCAGCCGCCGGGCCAGCACCGGCGCTACCCCCTCGAAGGGTTCGTCCAGCAGCAGCAGGCGGGTACCGGACATGAGCGCCCGCGCCAGGGCCACCAGCTTCTGCTGGCCCCCCGACAGTTGCAGGCCCTTGCGGGCGCGGAAGGTCTCCACCTCCGGGATCATCCGGTAGACGCTCTCCAGCCGGGCGGTGGCATCGGGGCGCGAACCCGCCCAGGCAGGCAGCAGCACGTTCTCCTCCACGGTGAGGGTGGGCACCAGCCGCCGGTCCTCGGGCATGTAGCCCATGCCGGCGCGGGCGCGGCGGTGGGTGGGAACGCCGGCCAGCGGGCGGCCCTCGAAGCGCATCATCCCGGCGCGCGGCGGCAGGATGCCCATGATGGCGCGCACCAGCGTGGTCTTGCCGGCGCCGTTGCGGCCGATCAGGCCCGCGAACTGGCCCTCCGCCACGCGCATCTCGACGCCGCGCAGGATGCCCACGGAGCCGATGGAGACGTCGAGGCCGGAAATCTCAAGCATGGCTGGCTCCCCCCGGGGGGTCTTGTTCGCCGATCACGAAGCGGCGCACCTCCACGTCGCGCAGCACCTCCGCAGGCGGGCCGTCGGCGATGATGCGGCCCTCGTAGAAGGCGAGGATGCGCTGCACGTAGCGCTCCACCACTTCCATGTCGTGCTCCACGAACAGCACGGTCACCCGCATGGCGCGCACCGCCGCCATGACCATGTCCATGAGGCTGAACTTCTCGTCGGCCGAAACGCCGCTAGTGGGCTCGTCCAGCAGGAGCACCCGCGGGCGCACCACCATGGCCATGGCGATGTCCAGGAGCTTGCGCGTACCTTCGGGCAGCAGCCCCGCCTGCTGGTGGCGCAGCTCGGCGAGGCCGAACTGCTCGAGCATACGGTTCACGGCCTGCTCGGGCGTTCCCTCCAGGGCGTTGGAGGCGGCCCAGCCCCGTCCGCCCGAGGCCACGATGCCCACCCCGACCATGAGGTTCTCCGCCACGCTCATGCTGTTGAAGAGCTGCGGGATCTGGAAGGACCGGCAGATGCCCTGCTGGGTGATGCGGCGCGGCTTCTGGCCGGTGATGTCGCGGCCGTCGAACAGGATGCTGCCTGCGTCGGGCCGAAGATAGCCGGTGACCATGTTGAGGAAGGTGGTCTTGCCGGCGCCGTTGGAGCCGATCAACCCCACGATGGAGCCCTGCTCCACCGACACGTTGATGTTGCTGGCGGCGGTCACGGCGCCGAAGCGCTTCTCGAGACCGCGCGCGTCGAGGATCACGGCCATGGCGTCAACCGCCTGCCCGGGCGCCGCCGGGCCGGGCGCGCAGCCGGCTCACGAGCGACCACAGCCCGCCCGGCAGGAACACGATCACGATCAGCATGGTGACCCCGAGCACCATCTGCCAGGTGTCGGGGGACTTCTCGTAGGCGAAGGAGCGCACCGTCTCGAACACCACCGAGCCCAGCAGCGGCGCGAACACGCTGCCGGTGCCCGACAGGATGCCGATGAACACGAACTCGCCGGACTGGGGCCAGTAGGTCATCTCCGGGTCGATGTGGCCGATATGAATGGCCATGAGCGAGCCGCCGATGCCGGCCAGCACGGCCGAGATCACGTAGTTGACATGCACGGTGGCGAACACCGAGGCGCCCATGTATTCCACCCGCAGCTCGTTGTCGCGGATGGCCTCGGCCAGCCGGCCGCGGTGGGAACGCAGGTAGGCGTTGAGCAGCAGCGCGCACAGCGCCGCCGTGACCACGATCACCGAGAACACGGTGAGGCGGTGGGTATCGCCTTCCACGGCGATGCCGGCGATGGACCTGGCGTGCACGTTGAAGCCGTCCGTGGAGCCGAGATTGGCGCTCTTCACCAGCAGGCCGTAGAGGATCATGGAGAAGGCGAGCGACAGCATGGCGAAGAAGATCTCGCGGTACTTGGCCAGCAGCAGCCCGAGCACTGCCGACACCAGCAGCGTCACCAGGGCGCCGCCGGCCACCATGACCAGCATGTCGGGCGCGCCCAGGCGGTTGCTCGCCAGGCCCGCGGCGTAGGCGCCCAGGCAGTAGTAGAGCCCGTGGCCGAAGGACACCAGCCCGGTGCGCATGAGCACCATCATGCCCAGCACCACCACGCCGATACCCAGCGACACGTTCACCAGCGACACTGCCCAGCTGGGAATCACCGGCCCGAGCGCCAGCAGCGCCGCCGCCGCCGCCACCAGTCCGAGCGAGGTGCGGTCGAGGCTCATATCTTGCGCACCTCCGCGCCGCTGAACAGGCCCTTGGGCCGGGCGATCAGCACCGCCGCCATCACGAGGTAGATGCTGAACAGTTCCAGCTCGGGCTGGTAGTGCACCGCCGCCGAGCGCACCAGGCCCACGATCACCGCCCCCAGCGCCGCGCCCCCGAGGCTGCCCAGCCCGCCGATCACCACCACGGCAAAGGCAGTGACGATGACCTCCGCGCCCATGCCCGTGACCACCGAGATGGTGGGCGCAGTGAGCGCCCCGCCCAGCGCGGCGAGAAAGGCGCCGATGGTGAAGGTGACGAAGTAGGTGAGCCCCACGTTCACGCCCATGGCCGCGCTCATCTCGCGATCGTGGATCACTGCCAGCAGCATCTTGCCGGAGCGGGTGAAGCCGAGCGCCCACCACAGCACCAGCCCCACGGCAATGGCCACGGCCACCAGCACCAGCGTGTAGGTGGGATAGGTGAGGCCGGCGATCTCGAAATTGCCCAGCAGCCCGTAGGGCTCGGCCACGAACATCGGGTCCACGCCCCAGGTGAGCTTGATGGCGTCCTCGAGGATGAGAAACAGGGCGTAGGTGACAAGCACCAGCACGATCTCGTCCTTGGCGTACAGGAATCGCAGCAGGCCGCGCTCGATGACCGGGCCCGCGATGAGCCCCACCAGCAGCGCCGCCAGGGCCAGCATGGCATAGCTGCCCAGGGGCGCGTAACCCCTGGCGAGCCAGCCGCCGGCGAGCGTCACGGCGCTGTAGGCGCCCAGCGCGTACAGGCTGCCATGGGCGATGTTGAGGATCTTCATCACCCCGTAGATGAGCGTGAGGCCCACGGCAATCACGAACAGCCACGAGGCATAGACGACGGCGTCGGCGAGGACGGCGGGAATCTGGCTCATGGGGCTGCGCGTGCGGTGCGGAAGGCCAAGTGCCTGGCGGTCACTTGGCGGTGGCGCGGAAGCCCGACTTGATCCAGTCGAGCGAGCTGACGCCCTCGGGCGGGTTGACCCGCTCGGCGGGGTAGTACTTGATGTTGCCCACCTTCACTACGCCGTTCTCGAAGCGGGTGGTGCCATAGGCGGTGCCGGTGACGGCCTGGTGGCCCTTGCCAAGCGACATCTGCACCTTGCCCGAGGGCGTGTCGAAGGAGAGCTTCTCGAACATGGCGATCACCTCCTCCTGGGTGGGCGGGGCGTAGGCCTTCTCCATCTCTTCCTTGACGTTCTTGTTGGCGCCCATGGGGATGGCCGAACTCACCTTCTTGGCTGCCGCCCTCTCCCACGCGGCCTTGACGCCCAGGAGGGCGTTGGCGACGCTGTAGGCGGGGTAGTTGGGCTCAATGCCCGCCTTGGCCTTGTAGAGGTCCACGAGCCAGCGCTTGAGGGCGGAGTCCGGGGCGAAGACGCCGTTGATGCCGCGGGCGCCCACGATGGTGCCGTCGGGAATCCTGCCCGGGAGGCGGTGCAGGTAGGGCTCGCCCGCCACCAGCACCAGGATGTTCTTCTTGAACAGCTCGCGGGGCTGGGCCTGGAGCATGAAGGCCTCCAGGTCGCCGCCCCACAGGCTGGAGTGGATCACGTCGGGGTTGGCGCCCGCCAGGGCGGAGATCTCGGCGCCGTACTGCCCGGCGCCGAACTTCGGCATCTGGGAAGTGACCATCTCCACCTCGGGCTTGAGCACCTTGATGGTGGCCTCGAAATCGTTCCAGGAATCCTGGCCGAATGCGTAGTTCTGGTTGATGCCGGCGATGCGTTTCACCGCGGGGCGGTTGTCCAGCAGGTAGAGCGTGGCCGCCACGGCGTCCATGGTGGCGTGGGGGCGGGTGCGAAACACGTACTTGTAGGAGGCTTCCTCGAAGAGCCGCGGCGTGCCGCAGTCGAAGAACACCGTGAGCTTCTTCAGCTCCTCGGCCACCGGCGCGATGGCCAGGCAGTCGCCGCTGCCGATGTAGCCGATCACGAAGTCCACCTCCTGGCGCTGCACCAGGGTTCGGTATTCGCTCACCTGCTTGGTGGCGCCGCCGGCCTCGTCGATGACCACCAGCTCGAGGGGCAGGCCGCCGATGCCCTTGATCTGATATGGCGCGGGCGCTCTGCCGGCATTGAGGGACTCCACGATGGCCTCCGCGGCCTGCCGGGCGGGCACGCCGAACGGGCCCGCGGCCGGCCCGGACAGGAAGGTGACGAAGCCCACCTTGATGCTGGTTTTCTGCTGCGCCATGAGCACCGGTGCGCCCATGGCGAGCACGATGGCGGTGGCGGCGGCGGCGAGTCGCGACGGCTTCATGGCCTTGATCATGGTTTTCTTCCCCCCTTGCCACGGCTGGCTTCCGGCCGGCGGCCGGCTGCGAAGCGCGGGCGGCGAAGATAGCAGGGGCGCGACCGCCCCGACAAGGAACAGCGGTCGCCCGCCCGCTCAGCCGGCGCTGAAGCCGCCGTCAACGAACAGCAACTGGCCGGTGACGTAGTCGCTCGCCCGCGAGGCCAGGAACAGCGCCGCGCCGCGGATGTCCTCCAGGGCGCCGTTGCGGCCGATCAGGGTGCGTGCCGCCAGGGCGGCGGCGCGGGCCGGATCGTCGAACACGGCGCGCGTGAGGGGGGTGGGAAAGAAGCCCGGCGCGATGGCGTTGCTGTTCACGCCGTGCCGCGACCACGCCTCGGCTTGCACCCGGGCGAGCTGGGCGATGCCCGCCTTCGACACCCCGTAGGCGCCGCTGTTGCCCAGGGCGCGCACCGATTGCAGCGAGGCGAGATGGATGAACCGCCCCCAGCCACGCGCCACCATGGCGGGCGCGAAGGCTTGCGACAGGCGGTGGGGCGCCGTGAGGTTCACCGCCAGGGTGACATCCCAGTCCTCGGGCGTGAGGGCGTCCAGCGGCGGGCGGCGGTTGATGCCGGCGGCGTGCACCACGATGTCGGGCGCGCCCAGAGCAGCGGCGGCCTGCCGTGCCACCTCCGGCAGTCTCGCGGTGTCGGCCACGTCCGCTTCGAGCCAGGCGGCGCGCCGGCCCAGCGCCTCGACGGCGGCGGCAGCCTCCTCGAGCCGCGCCCGGTCGCGCGCCACCAGGGTGATGTGGGCGCCCGCCTCCGCCAGGGTGAGGGCGATGGTGCGGCCCAGCCCGGAACTGCCGCCGGTGACCACTGCCACGCGGCCGTGCAGCGAGAACAGCTCGCCCAGCGGCGTATTCATGCCTGCCCGTCCGCCGCGCCCGCCAGGCGGCGGCGGGCCCCGGCCACGGCGGCGCGCACCTGGGCCGGCGCGGTGCCGCCAGCCACCGTGCGGCTCGCCACCGAGCCTTCGAGTGTGAGCACGGCGTAAACGTCCGCATCCACAAGCGGCGAGAAGGCGCGCAGCGTCTCGAGGGGCAGCTCGGCCAGATCGCGCCCCTGCGCCTGTGCGGCGCGTACCGCCCGGGC
>DAIPHN010000147.1:0-9295 GCA_036771335.1 Burkholderiales bacterium | reverse complement strand
TGTACGGCGTGGCACTGGGCCGGGTGTTCTTCGGCGAGTCCATGTTCAGCCGCGCCCGCGACGCTTCCAAGATGGCCCTGTTCCATCTGGCGCAACGCCTGGAAGCCGCAGGCTTCGGTCTGATCGACTGCCAGATGTCAACGCCCCACCTCGCATCCATGGGCGCCCGCGAGATCCCGCGGGCCCAATTCCTCCGCAGCGTTGGCGACTTGGTACACTACCCCTCGCCTCCGGAGCCTTGGACTACGGCCGGTTCCCGTCCATGACCCAGCTGAACGATCTCCCCTTTTCGGTGCTGCAGTTCTACGCGACTGCGCCCTACCCGTGCAGCTATCTTGCCGATCGCCTGGCGCGCTCACAGGTGGCCACACCGAGCCATGCCATCGACGCCCACGTATACGGTGAACTGGTGCGGGCCGGCTTCCGCCGCAGCGGCGCCTTCACCTACCGGCCGCATTGCGACAACTGCAGCGCCTGCGTGCCCGTGCGCGTGATCGTCAACGACTTTGCTCCAAACCGGTCTCAGCGCCGCTCGGCCTCACGCCACGGCAACCTCGAAGCCCGGCTGCTGGACCTGAAATACAGCCCCGAGCACTACGCCCTGTACCTGCGCTACCAGTCCGCACGCCACTTCGGCGGCGGCATGGATCACGACTCCCGGGAGCAGTACCGCCACTTCCTGCTGCAGAGCAACGTGCGATCCAACCTCGTGGAGTTCCGCGAGGACGGCCTGCTGCGCATGGTGAGCATCATCGACCGCCTCGCGGACGGCATCTCCTCCGTGTACACCTTCTTTGAACCCGACCTTCCCGGCGCCAGCCTGGGCACCTACAACGTGCTCTGGCAACTGCAGTTGTGCCGCGAGCTGCGTCTTGCTCACCTGTACCTCGGCTACTGGATTCACGAAAGCCGCAAGATGGCCTACAAGGTGAATTTCCAGCCCATGGAGGGCCTCATGGACGGCCGCTGGCGGGCTCTTGACCGCCACGGCCGGCCGGCGCCTTGACCGATTCCGCGGCGCCCCAGCTCACTGCGGAGCGTCTCGGCGCCGTCTTCTGCCTGGGCTTGAACCGGGTCGCGAAGCGCAACGCCTTCAATCTCGAGATGTATAACGCCCTGTCGGCGGCCCTGGGCGAGGCCGAACGCGACCAGGCCATTCGCTGCACACTGCTGTTCGCCCACGGCGAGCACTTCACTGGCGGCATCGACCTGCCCCAGTGGCTGCCCCATTTCCGGGCGGGAAGATCGGCACCGCTGCCCGAGGGCGGGATCGACCCCTGCGGCCTTGACCCGGCGCGCACCCGTTCCAAACCGCTGGTGATGGCGGTGCAGGGCTACTGCTACACCCTGGGTATCGAGCTGCTGCTGGCGGCCGACGTGCGCGTGGCGGCGGACAGCGCACGCTTCGCGCAGATCGAAGTGGCCCGCGGCATCTACCCCATCGGCGGCGCCACCCTGCGCCTGGTGCAGGAGGCGGGCTGGGGCAACGCTATGCGCTGGCTTCTCACGGGCGAGGGCGTTGACGCGGCGGAAGCGCTGCGCATCGGACTCGTCCAGTCGGTGGTGCCCCACGGCGAGCAATTCGGGGCGGCGCTGAGCATCGCGAAGACCATCGCGGCACAAGCGCCGCTGGCGGTGCGTGCCACGTTGCACTCGGCATGGCTGCAGCGAGACGCGGCCGAGGCTGCCGCCGTGGCCCGCCTGCTTCCGGACATGCTGCCGCTTCTGGCCAGCGACGATGCCCGCGAAGGACTGCGGGCCCTCCTCGAACGCCGGCCGGGCCGCTTCACAGGACGCTGAACGCTTGCTCTACGCCCTGGCGCGGCCGTTGCTGTTCAGGCTCGACGGCGAACGCTCCCATGACCTCGCGCTGCGCGCCCTCGATCGCGCCCGCGCCCTGGGCCTGACGCCCGCGCCTGGCGCGTTGCCGGGCAGGGCGATACGAACCATGGGCCTGGAATTTTCCAATCCCGTCGGGCTGGCTGCCGGCCTGGACAAGAATGGTGCTTTCGTGGATGCGCTGGCCAGCTTCGGTTTTGGCTTCATCGAAGTGGGCACGGTAACGCCGCGCCCGCAGCCAGGCAATCCGCGCCCGAGGCTATTCCGCCTGCCCGAAGCCCGCGCCGTCATCAACCGCTTCGGCTTCAACAACCTGGGCGTGGATACTCTCGTGGCGAACGTGGCAAAACGCCGCTATCGCGGCGTGCTGGGTATCAACATCGGCAAGAACTTCGACACGCCCATGGAGCGCGCCGCCGATGACTACCTTCTCTGCCTGCGCAAGGTGCACCCGCACGCAGACTACGTGACGGTGAACATCTCCTCGCCCAACACCGCCAACCTGCGCGCCCTGCAGGCCGGCGACGCTCTCGGCGCGCTGCTCGGCAGCCTCGTGGCAGAGCGCGATGCGCTCGACGCCCGCTCCGGTCGGCGCGTGCCGCTGGCAGTGAAGCTCGCGCCCGACCTGGATGAGGCGGGTATCGACGCCGCAGCCGACGCCTGCCTGCGCCACCGCGTGGACGCGGTGATCGCCACCAACACCACCCTCTCGCGGGCCGGGGTGGAAGGACTTCCCCACGGGCACGAAGCCGGCGGCCTGTCCGGCGCACCGCTGCGGATGAGGGCCACCGCCGTGCTAAAGCGGCTCCACGCCGTCCTGCAAGACCGGGTCGTTCTGGTGGGCGTGGGCGGCATCCTGTCCGGGGACGACGCCCGGGAAAAGCGCGACGCGGGTGCCACGCTGGTGCAGATATACACCGGGCTGGTGTACCGCGGACCGGGGCTGGTACGCGAGGCCGTGCGCGCGCTCGAACGGGCCTGATCTCCCTCGGGCAGGTCCCTATAATCCTCGTCAAACGCCCACCATTTGCGAAGGTCGCCCAATCCCAACCGATGAACGCTCCCTCCGAACCGCTGCGCCTTGCTTTCGGCTTTCACTTCGCCGAGCTCTACGACAACTCCACCCTGGCGCGCCTGGACGCCGCTTTCCTGCGCGAACTAAGCGCAACTGACGCGGCCCTGGCCGAGCGCCTTGCCGCCGCCCGAGCCGATCCCGACGCGCTGGGTCGCCGGGCGGAGTCGGATCTGCTGATCGCCGTGGGGCCGCACCTGGAGGATTTCCTCGCCCGCCTGTTCGGCATCGAGGCGCAGATGGCCGCGCTGGCGGCCCGACACCACGCGCTCGCACCGCTGTACGCCGTGAAGCGCCAGTTCGTGCAGCGCAAGGCCATGAACACCCACAAGGCAGAGGCGGCCGCCAGCTTTGACAGCGCCGCCCTGCGCACCGGGATCGAACGCGCCCTGGGCCAGTCCTTCGAAGAGACCGCCTTTGCTCGTGCCGTCACCACCTGGCTGGCCGACGAGACGGCCCACGCGGACATCCTCGACACAGCGCTGCGCTACTGCGCCTGGGCGGCCCATACGCCGGCGGGGCAGTCGGCCCACGCTGGCGATGTGCTGTTTCGCACGCCGCACAAGCTCGACCCGCTGCGGCTGGTGCCTGTACAAAGCACGCACCACGATGGTGTCGTTCGGCACCGCCTTTCGCACCTGCGGCGTCGCGAGGGCTTCGCCCTCACCGACCCTGGCACCGACCTGAAGGGCGCGCTCGACCAGGCCAACTACTGTATCTGGTGCCATGAGCAGGGCCGGGACTCATGCTCCCACGGCCTGAAGGAAAAGGACCCGGCGGCCGGCTTCCGGAAGTCGCCCTTCGGCGTGCCGCTGGCGGGCTGCCCGCTCGATGAGCGCATCTCCGAGTTCCATCAGCTCAAGAGCAAGGGCAATGCCGTGGCGGCGCTGGCCATGATCGCCGTGGACAACCCCATGGCGGCCGCCACCGGCCACCGCATCTGCAACGACTGCATGAAGTCGTGCATCTTTCAGAAGCAGGACCCGGTGGACATCCCCCAGTCTGAGACCCGCACCCTCAAGGACGTGCTCGAGCTGCCCTGGGGCTTCGAAATCTATTCGCTGCTCACGCGCTGGAACCCGCTCGACCTGCGGCGGCCCTTTCCGAAACCGCCCTCGGGGCGGCGGGTGCTGGTGGTGGGCATGGGGCCGGCCGGCTTCACGCTCGCCCACCACCTGATGAATGACGGCCACGAGGTGGCCGGCATCGACGGCCTGAAGATCGAGCCCCTGCCGCCCTCGCTGTCGGGTGTCGAAGCGAGCGGCGCCCGGGTGCCCTTCGAGCCCGTGTGCGATATCGACACGCTGCGCGAGGCGCTGGGCAGCCGCGTGATGGCCGGCTTCGGCGGAGTGGCCGAATACGGCATCACGGTGCGCTGGGACAAGAACTTCCTCAAGCTCATCCGCCTGCTGATTGAGCGGCGGCGCGAGTTCGGCCTGTATGGCGGGGTGCGCTTCGGCGGCACTCTCACGCTGGAGGACGCCTTCGCGCTGGGCTTCGATCACGTGGCCCTGTGCGCCGGCGCAGGCAAGCCCACCATCCTCGACCTTCCCAATGGCCTGGCAAAGGGCGTTCGCACCGCCTCGGATTTCCTCATGTCGCTGCAGCTCACCGGCGCGGCCAAGCCCGACTCCATCGCCAACATGCAGCTGCAACTTCCCGTGGTGGTGGTGGGTGGCGGCCTCACGGCCATCGACACCGCCACGGAATGCGCCGCCTACTATCCCCTGCAGGTGGACAAGTTTCTCACCCGCTACGAAGCGTTGTGCGAAGCCTCCGGCGAGGCGGCGGTGCGGACCCGCTGGAGCCCTGAAGAAGCCGCCGTCGCCGACGAGTTCATCCATCACGGCCGCGCGCTTCGCGCCGAGCGTGCCGCCGCTCAGGTAGAAGGTCGCCCGGCGCGCGTGGCGGAGATGCTGCGCGCGTGGGGAGGCATCACCATCGCCTATCGCAAGCGGCTGGTGGACAGCCCCTCCTACACCCTGAATCACGAGGAAGTGGCCAAGGCGCTCGAGGAAGGCATCGAGTTCGCCGAGAACCTCACGCCAGCCGCCGTGCAGGTGGACGAACACGGCCATGCACGCGCACTCACCGTGCAGGCGCGCAGCACGGCCGCCGACGGCGGCGAACAGCGCCTCACCGTAGACCTGGCTGCGCGCACCATCCTGGTGGCTGCCGGCACCCAGCCCAACACGGTGGCAGCCCGGGAAGACCCGGCGCACTTCCACCTCGACGGACGTTACTTCCAGGCCCTGGACGAACAGGGGCAGCCGGTCACCCCCGAGCGCTCCGCCAAACCGGCCACCGCGCGGGTGCTAATGTCGCGGCAGTCCGACGGGCGGTTTGTGAGCTTTTTCGGCGACCTTCATCCCTCCTTCTTCGGCAACGTTGTGAAGGCCATGGGCAGCGCCAAGCGGGGCTATCCTGTGGTATCGCGCGCGCTGGCGGGCGTACCGTCGGCCAGCACGCTCGACCGCAGCGCCTTCTTCGCGCGGCTCGACCACGCCCTGCGGGCCGTGGTGCGGGAAGTCATCCGCCTCACCCCGACCATCGTGGAAGTGGTGGTGCACGCCCCCCAGGCAGCGCGCAATTTCCAGCCGGGACAGTTTTACCGGCTGCAGAACTACGAGACCCTGGCCGCCGTCACCCAGGGCACGCGGCTCGCCATGGAAGGGCTCGCGCTCACGGGCGCCTGGGTGGATACGCAGCAAGGGCTGGTGTCCACCATCGTGCTGGAGATGGGCGGCTCCTCGGATCTGTGCGCACGTCTCAGGCCCGGCGAACCCGTGGTGCTCATGGGGCCTACGGGCGCGCCCACGGAAATCCCGGGCGGCGAGACCGTGGTGCTGGCGGGCGGCGGCCTGGGCAACGCCGTGCTGTTTTCCATCGGCCAGGCGCTGCGGCGCGCCGGTTCGCGCGTGCTCTACTTCGCCGGCTACAAGAAGATGATCGACCGCTACAAGGTGGAGGAAATCGAGGCGGCCTCGGACGTGGTGGTGTGGTGCTGCGACGAGGGGCCAGGCTTTCCTCTTGGGCGGCCCGACGATCGCAGCTTCGTGGGCAACATCGTGCAGGCCATGCGCAGCTATGCCGAGGGCGCCCTTGGCGCCCAGGCCATCGCCTTCGCCGACTGCGACCGCATAGTGGCCATAGGGTCGGATCGCATGATGGCCGCCGTGGCCGCAGCCCGCCACGGGGTGTTGCAGCCGCATCTCAAGCCGCACCACTTTGCTGTGGGGTCCATCAACTCGCCCATGCAGTGCATGATGAAGGAGATCTGCGCCCAGTGCCTGCAACCGCACGTGGATCCCCGGACCGGCGAGCGCTCAGTGGTGTTCTCCTGCTTCAACCAGGACCAGCCCCTGGACCGCGTGGACTTCCCCGCCCTGGCGGCGCGACTCGGCCAGAACGCCGTCCAGGAAAAGCTCACCGCCCAGTGGATCGGTCACTGCCTCACCAACCTCGACCCCGTAAGGCCGGGGTCATGAACAGGCGTGGCCGCTGCGGAAGGCTCTTGGCCGGATGGCGACGCTGATGTGATTCCTTCGGATGCAGCACTTGCCGGGCACATCGATGCCTTGTTGCCACAGACGCAGTGCACCAAGTGCGGGTTCTCCGGTTGCCGCCCCTATGCCGAGGCGATCGCCGCCGGCGAGGCGAGTATCGACCGCTGCCCGCCGGGCGGTGATGCCGGCGTCGCGCGCCTGGCGGGACTGCTGGGTCGGCAACCGCAGGCGGTGGACAACACCCGCGGTGCGCCCGGGGTGGCGCGCGTGGCGCTCATCGACGAGGCGCTGTGCATCGGCTGCACGCTGTGCATCCAGGCCTGTCCGGTAGACGCTATCGTGGGCTCGGCTAAGCGCATGCACACGGTTCTTGGCGAACAGTGCAGCGGCTGCGATCTCTGCGTGCCGCACTGCCCGGTGGACTGCATCGCCATGATTACCCTCGACAAAGCCCGCGCCCTTGGCCACGCCCTGCCCGATCGTCCCGAGCGGCAGTGGGCGCAGCGCGCCCACCAGTGGCGCAGTCGCTTCGAGGCCCGCCGTGAGCGGCTCGCCGGCGCAAAGACCGAGCAGGAACAGCGGCTGGAAGACAAGGCCGCCCGAAAGCTCGCCAGCCTGGCACCTGAAGACCCCGCGGTGGCGCGCAAGCGCGCCGTGGTGGAAGCAGCCCTAGCGCGAGCCCGGGCGCGGCGCGGGCAAGGCGCGGGAGAGCCGCGATGAATCCCGCCAAGCGCCACGAAATCTTCGCGCGCCTGCGGGCGGCCAACCCGGAACCGCGCACGGAACTGCAGTTCTCGTCCCCCTTCCAGCTGCTGGTGGCAGTGGTGCTGTCCGCCCAGGCCACGGACCGCAGCGTCAACCTCGCCACCGCGAAACTCTTTCCGGCGGCGGGCACCCCGGCGGCGATCCTGGCGCTCGGCGAGGAAGGATTGCTGCCATTCATCCAGACCATCGGCCTGTTCCGCACCAAAGCCAGGAATGTAATCGCGCTGTGCCAGCAGCTACTGGAGCACCACGGCGGCGAGGTGCCACGCAGCCGTGAAGCTCTCGAGGCGCTACCCGGGGTGGGCCGAAAGACCGCCAACGTGGTACTCAACACGGCCTTCGGCGAGCCCACCATGGCGGTGGACACCCACATCTTCCGTCTCGCCAACCGCCTGAACCTCGCGCCCGGCAAGGACGTGCTGGCCGTGGAACGCAAGCTCCTCAAGGTGGTGCCAGGCGAGTTCCTCCAGGACGCCCACCACTGGCTGATCCTGCACGGGCGTTATGTCTGCAAGGCCCGCAAACCCGACTGTCCGAAGTGCATCATCCGTGATCTGTGCGAGTACCGCCACAAGACTCGCGATGAGGCCGAGGCGCCATCGGCGCCCTCCGGACGGCGCCGCGCCCTGTGAAGCCCGGCCGTGTTCAATCCCACCCGAGATCAGGCGAGGCGTTTCTTCTTCGATGCGTGGCGATGCTACCGGCTGGGTGAGCCGCTGCGGGGTGCAGCCCGCACGGCCCTGGAGGTAATGCTGCTGCACCCCGAATATCAGCCGCTACTGGACGATCCGGAGCGCAATCTCGACCGGCAGTGGGGGCCGGACAGCGGCGAGGCCAACCCCTTCCTGCACCTCTCGCTGCATCTGGCCATCGAGGAGCAGCTCGCCATCGGCCAGCCCTTCGGCCTGCGCGAAGTGTTCGAGGCCCTCATCACCGCCCGCGGCGATGATCACGAAGCGCGCCACATGCTGCTGGAGTGTCTGGGAGAGACCCTGTGGCGCGCCCAGCGTCAAGGGGGCGCCCTTGATACCGAATCCTACCTGGACTGCGCCCGTCGGCGCGCGGGGCTGAAGTGAGCGCTGGGGAGGCGTCACCAGGCCCCAGCCACGCCTCAGTACTTGTCCGTCAGACCCTTCTGGCTGGCGAAGTAAGCCGCCAGATCTGCGATGTCCTGTTTCGACAACGGTGCTGCCATCCCGCTCATGATGGCGTTCTTGCGCTTGCCCTTCTGATAGGCGGTGAGCGCGTGACGCAGGTAGTCAGGATGCTGGCCGGCCAGAACCGGGTAATCGGGCGTGGCGGGCTTGGCGCCGCCAGGACCATGGCATGCGGCACAGGTTTCGGCTTTCTTTTCGCCCGCAGCGACATTTCCGCCGGCACTCACCTGTGAACTGGCCGCCAGAGCCGCCATGCCCAGCAAGGCGGGCAGAATACGTGCGGCCAGCGGTGCTTTCAGGAAGAAGTTGACGCTCATTTGCCCGCTCCCGCGTAATAGGCTGCCAGGTCGGCCATGTCCTGATCGCTCAGGCTGGCGGCGATGCCGCGCATGGTGGGATGGTTGCGATCGCCAGCCTTGTAGGCCTTGAGGGCTGCGACGATGTAGGCCGGGCTCTGGCCGCCGAGGCGGGGCACGTGGTACACGTCGGGATAAGCCGTTCGAAAACCGGGAATGCCATGGCAACCCTGGCACATCTGGATCTTTTTCGCGCCCACCGTGGCGTCACCCTCAGCGGCGACCGCCGGCCCCGTGCATGCCGCCGCCAGCAGGGCGGCAGCCAACACGATCCTAGCGAGCGCGCTTGATTTCACCCCTGCCTTTATCCCACCAGACCTCGTCATTTCGAACCTTTTTCGAGAGCAAAAACCCTTGGATTGTGCGGGATGCCTCCCCCGCGGGTCAATTGCCGCCCGCCCCGCCCGACAACCGGTCAGCCGCCCGGCAGGGGAACACCCTCCACGATAGTCATACGGTGCACGTAGACCTTGTCGTGGGTGTCCTCAACCACGGCCTCCAGCTCACCCTGCTGCCCGGGCACGAAGAAGAAACGGAAGCTGGGGTTGTCAGACAGCGAGGAATCCACGTCCGCGGTGAGCACGGTTTTGCCGGCATAGG
>DAIPHN010000146.1:0-9383 GCA_036771335.1 Burkholderiales bacterium | reverse complement strand
ATGATGGTCACCAGCCCCACCAGCGAGCCTCGCCCGGCCAGATAGGCAGCCACCGCCTCGCCCCAGCGGCGGCGCTCCCGTTCCGGGACCGCAGCGTAGCCGTAACCGGGCAAATCCACGAGCCTTCGGCCGGACTCCACTTCGAAGAAGTTGATCAGTTGCGTGCGCCCCGGTGTTTTGCTGGAGAAAGCAAGGCGACGCTGGTCGGTGAGCGCGTTGATGGCGCTCGACTTGCCCGCGTTGGAGCGACCCGCGAACGCTGCTTCCGAACCCATGTCCGACGGCAGTTCGCCCAAGCCGTGGGCGCTGGCCACGTAGCGTGCACTGCGGAAGGGGTTATGCCTCAAGAGATAGACCCCCTCGCTAGTGCGCCAGCGCAGGAGCACGCACAGCGCTGCCCGTTGAGCGCGATTCCGATAGAATCATGGCCTCGCTTGCTTGCAGTGATTCTCGTGCATGGTCCCTGCGCCGGGGTGGCGGACGCAATGACGCGCGGGGAGTCCGCAGGCTCATTCACCCGTTCACCAGGAGTCTGAGATGTCTCGTCCGATGTCGGCCGCCTTGGCGCTTTCGCTGTTCATGGCGGTCCTGGCGCACGCCGAATCCGCCAAACCCGATGCTGCCAAGGGGCAGGCCTTGTCGGTCGCCTGCGCCGCCTGCCACGGCGCCGACGGAAACAGCGCCATCCCGCTGAATCCCAGTCTCGCTCAGCAACACCCGGCCTACATCGCCAAACAGCTTGCCAACTTCAAGAGCGGCGCCCGCGCGAACGCCATCATGGCCGGCATGGCGGCAGGCCTTACCGCTGAAGACATGGGCCACCTCGGAGCGTGGTATGGCAGCCAGAAGCTGCGCCCCGCTCCCGCGCGAGACTCCTCTCTCGTGGAGCGGGGGCGAGCCCTCTACCGCGGCGGCGATGCCGCCCGCGGGCTGCCTGCCTGCTCCGGCTGCCACTCTCCCAGCGGTGCCGGCATCCCGGCCCAGTACCCGAGGCTTGCGGGCCAGCACCAGGATTACACGGTTGCCCAACTCAGGGCGTTCCGCGCAGGCGAACGCGCCAACGACAACGCCGCCATGATGCGCTCCATTGCCGCCAAGCTCACCGACGCGGAGATGGCAGCGCTGGCAGAGTTTCTCGCCGCGGTGCGCTGATTCCTTTTCCCGCCGCGGCGCGGAGGCTCCGGTAAGGCCCTTTCGGGTGAAGCGGGTCACGCAGTCATCCTCTGGAAGGCCAGACTGGCGGCCTCCACGGTTTTGCGGATTTCTTCCTCGCCGTGGGCGGCGGAGACAAATCCGGCTTCGAAGGCCGACGGAGCCAGATACACGCCCTGCTCCAGCATCAAATGGAAGAAGCGGTTGAATGCGTCGCGATCGCTCTGCATCACCTGGGCGTAGGACTCCGGGGCGCGGTCTCGGAAAAACACCCCGAACATGCCGCCGAGGGAATCTGCCGAAAACGGCACGGCATTCCGGCGAGCCTCGGCCATCATGCCATCCACCAGAGCACGGGTGGTGGTGGCAAGCTGTTCGAAGAACCCAGGCGCGCTCACCAGGCGAAGCGTAGCCAGCCCGGCGGCCACCGCGACCGGGTTTCCAGACAGCGTGCCAGCCTGGTAGACGGGGCCCAGTGGCGCGAGTTTCTCCATGATGTCACGGCGTCCGCCGAAGGCGCCCAGCGGCAGGCCGCCGCCCACCACTTTGCCCAGCGTGGTCAGATCGGGGCGAACGCCGAACAGCCCCTGGGCGCCCTGCGGCCCCACGCGAAATCCCGTCATCACCTCGTCGAAGATCAGCACCGAGCCGTGCTTCTCGGTGAGCGCCCGCAGGGTGCGCAGGAACGCCGCGCTGGGCCGCACGAAATTCATGTTTCCCACGACGGGCTCCAAGATAACGGCAGCGATCTCGTCGCCGCGTGCGGCGAAGCTCTTTTCCAGACCCTCCACATCGTTGTAGTCGAGAACCAGCGTGTGGCGGGTGGTGTCGGCAGGGACGCCTGCGGAACTTGGCTGGCCGAAGGTCAGGAGGCCCGAGCCCGCCTTCACCAGTAGCGCGTCGGCATGCCCGTGATAACAGCCCTCGAACTTGACCACCACATCTCGCCCCGTGAAGCCACGCGCCGCGCGAATCGCGGTCATGGTGGCCTCGGTGCCCGAACTCACCAGGCGGACCATCTCGAGAGAAGGCATCAGCCGCACCAGAGTCTGGGCCATTTCCAGTTCAATTGCCGTGGGCGCGCCGAACGACAGGCCCTCGGCCGCGGCCTCCTGCACGGCGCGCACCACCTCCGGGTGGCAGTGACCGAGGATCATCGGACCCCACGACCCCACGTAGTCGATGTACGGCTTGCCGTCCTCGTCCCAGAGCCAGGCGCCATGGCCCCGGCGAAAGAAACGCGGTGTGCCGCCCACGGAGCGGAAAGCGCGCACAGGGGAATTCACGCCCCCGGGAATGACGCGTTGAGATTGCTCGAACAGCGCTTCGTTGCGAGATGTCATGGTCAGGGCACCAGCGTTGAATGGCCGCGCCTTGCGGCCTGAAACACTTCGACGAATTCAGCGGCACGCATCGCGGGGTCCTCGGCCTCGAACAGGTCGCTGATGACGGCGAAGGCGTGGGCACCCGCGGCCAGCAGCTGCGGCGCGCGCGCGCGCGTCACCCCTCCGATTGCCACCACGGCGCAATCGAGCGCTTCACGGGCCTCGCCGAGCAGGGAAAGTGGCGTGCGTACGGCCCCAGGCTTCACTGCCGAGGGAAAGAAACTGCCGAAAGCCACATAATCCGCCCCCGAGGAGCGCAGCTGCAACGCACGCTCCAGGCTGTCGTAGCAGGATACGCCCACCACACCATCCGGCAACAGGGCGCGAGCCTCGTCCACACCCCCGTCATCGCGCCCGATGTGTACCCCTGCAGCCCCCACGTGCGCCGCGAGCCGGGCGTCGTCATTGACGATCAGGGCGGCTCCGGCACGCCTGCACAGTTGCGCAAGCGCCTCCGCCTGGGACAGTCGCTTCACCGCCCCGTAGACCTTGCAGCGGTACTGCACCAGCCGGCAGCCGCCATCCAGAACGCGGCCCACGCGCTTCACCAGGCGCTCGGTATCCGCGTCTTCCGGGGTAATGGCATAGAGCCCCTCGATCGGCATCATGACGCGCGGAGTGAAAGCAACGGTGAGGACCTGGGCAAGCAGACGTGGCACGCGAGCGGTTTGCCGTTAGAATCGGAATGTCGTGAGTGATGCGCGAAGCAAACGGCCCGCGTCTGGCGGCTTGAGCAGCGTGTGCGCAACGAGCGATACCGCTCTCCACGGATTCGATTTTCTCTCGACTCTCCACTGCGTCCAACATTTCTAGCCCATCGTTACTGCTCCATGTCCTCGACCGACGCGCCCCACAAGACCTACATGTGCCTGATCTGCGGCTTCATCTACGACGAGGCCGCGCGGCTGGCCGAGGAGGGCATCCCCGCAGGCACGCGATGGGAGGATGTGCCCATGAACTGGGTGTGCCCCGAGTGCGGCGCTCGCAAGGAAGACTTCGAACTGGTGGAAATCTGAAACGTCCCGAGGCCCTCGCCCATGAGAATCCTTCACACCATGCTGCGCGTCGGCGATCTCGACCGCTCCATCGACTTCTACACCAACGTCCTCGGCATGCAGGTGCTGCGCCGCAGGGACTACCCTGATGGCCGCTTCACCCTCGCCTTCGTGGGCTATGGCAGCGAGGACCAGGAGGCGGTGCTCGAACTCACCCACAACTGGGACACGCCCAAGTATGACCTGGGCACCGGGTACGGCCACGTGGCCCTGGAAGTGGACGACGCCTACAAGGCCTGCGACGAAGTGAAGAAGCGCGGCGGACGGGTCACTCGCGAGGCGGGCCCTATGAAGCACGGAACCACGGTGATCGCCTTCGTGGAAGACCCGGACGGCTACAAGATCGAATTCATCCAGAAGAAGAATCGAGTCGACTGAGCCAGTTGGCCGCCGCCACCCAGGCCGCCACCGGCAAGGTTTCCGGGCGAGCGCCCGGGTCGATGCCCAGTGACACCATCTGCCGCACGTCCATCAGACCCGCCAGAGCGTTGCGCAGCGTCTTTCGCCTCTGTGTGAACGCGCGCGTGACCATCTGAGCGAACAACGCAGGATCAGCCAGCTCCTCGGGCACGGGGTCCAGCGGGCGCATGCGTACCACCGCAGAATCCACCTTGGGGGGCGGGCGGAAGGCCTGCGGCGCAACCTCGAAGAGCTTGTTCATGGCAAAGCGGTATTGCAGCATCACCGAAAGCCGGCCGTATTCCCCGCCGCCGGGCGGAGCCACCATCCGGTCCACCACCTCCTTCTGCAGCATAAAGTGGGCGTCGGTGATGCGATCCCCCAGTGCAGCTACGCGAAACAGCAGCGGCGTGGAGATGTTGTAGGGCAGGTTGCCCACCAGCCTGAGGCGCCCGCCCAGAGCGGCGAAGTCGAACTCCAGCGCATCCGCCTGATGAACCACTAGCCTCTCGGGCGGCCAGAGCTCTCGCAGCCGCGCCACGATGTCGCGGTCGATCTCCACCACGTGCAGCGTCTCCACGCGGTCGAGCAATGGCGCCGTCAGCGCACCCAGCCCGGGCCCGATTTCCACCAGCCGCTCGCCAGGCCGCGGCGCCACGGCCTCGACGATGCGGCGTACGCAGGCCTCGTCAGCCAGGAAGTGCTGGCCGAAGCGCTTGCGCGCCACATGCGCTGTCACGGGGCGCGACCCACCATGTTCATGGCCATGCGCACGGCCGCCAGAAGACTGCCGGCATCGGCACGGCCCATGCCTGCGATATCCAGGGCGGTGCCATGATCCGGGGAAGTGCGGATGACGGGAAGGCCGAGAGTCACGTTCACGCCCGCACCAAAGCTCGCATGCTTGAGAACCGGCAAGCCCTGGTCGTGGTACATGGCGAGAACCGCGTCGGCGCGCCCAAGGTGGCGCGGCTGAAACAAGGAATCTGCCGACAATGGACCCTCCAGGTGCATGCCCTCGCCGCGCAACCGCTCGACCACCGGCGCGATCACCTCGATCTCCTCGCGCCCCAGGTGGCCCGACTCGCCGGCATGGGGATTGAGCCCCGTCACCAGGATGCGCGGGGCTGGGATGCCGAAGCGTTCACTCAACCCCCCGTGGAGGATGCGAAGCGTCTGTTCGAGGACATCCTGATCGATGGCATCGGCCACGGCGCGCAGCGGCAGGTGGGTGGTGGCCAGCGCCACCCGCAGGCCGCCGCCGACAAGCAGCATCACTACTCGACCCACGCCGAGGCGGCGAGCCAGATATTCGGTATGGCCGGAAAAGGCGATCCCCGCCTCGGCGATCACGGACTTCTGCACCGGCCCGGTCACCAGCGCGGCGAACTCGCCACGGACGCACCCATCCAGGGCCCGGTCGAGCAGCGACACCACCCAAGGGGCATTGGCAGAATCCGGGCGGCCCGCGACGCTGGGCGAGGCCATCGGCAGGTGCAGGATCGCGGGTGCCGGACCACCTTCTCGCCAATCGGGCAGGTCGATCGCAACGCCGCGACTCCCGGCGCGCGACTCGAAGAGCGCCCGGTCGCCCACCAGGACAACCGGCAGACCCTGCGCAGCCATCGCTGCACACAGTTCCGGACCGATGCCTGCCGGCTCCCCGGCGGTCAGCGCAATCGGCGCACGCCTCAACGCTCTTCCAGGCGCAGGTCCACGTAGGCGCGGTCGCGCTGCTGGCGCACCCACTCGGTGAAGGCTTCGTCGGTCTTGCGCGCCTTGATGGCCTGGCGGGCCATCTGGCGCTGCCGCTCGGCCGTGAGGTCCTCGGTGCGTCGCTCCACCACCTGGATGAGGTGCCAGCCAAAAGGCGATTGCACCGGTTGGCTCAGCTCGCCAGGCTTGAGGGCGTTCATGGCCTGTTCGAACTCGGGCACCGTGTCCCCCGGGGAAAGCCAGCCCAGATCACCGCCGCGCGAGGCCGACCCGTCCTCCGAACTGGCGCGGGCCTGCTCGGCGAAATCCCCGCCCTGCAGGATACGGTCGCGCATCTGCTGCAAGCGGCGCACGGCATCAGCCTCGGCAACAACTTCGTTCAGGCGGATGAGGATATGGCGCGCGCGCGTGCGCTCCACCACCACCTGGTCAATGCTGCCCCGTCGATCCACGAGCTTCAGGATGTGAAAGCCGTTGGGGCTGCGCAGCACGGGGGAGAGTTCTCCTGGCTTCATGCCAACCACAGCCTGAGCGAAGATGTTCGGCAGCCGCCCAGCGGTGCGCCAGCCCAGATCGCCGCCCTGCAGCGCATTGGGGGCGTCGGAATAGGAGGCCGACACCTGCTTGAAGTCTTCCCCCTTTCGAAGCCGCGCCATGGCATCCTCGGCACGCCCCCGGCGGGTCTGGATGACCTCGGGCCCGGCGGCCTCGGGAACGGTGACGAGAATGTGCAGCAGGTTGAATTCATCGCTCCCGCCCCCCAGAGCCTGGCTGCGCAGGTAACCCCCCACCTCGGCATCCGATACCGTGCCGCGGCCCTCCACCTCACGATCACGCAGCCGTGATGCAACGATATCGGCGCGCACCTGCTCGCGGAATACCGAGTACTCCAGGCCGTCCTGCTCGCGGGCGGAGCGAAACTCCGCCGCGGACATACGGTTTTCCTGGGCAAGGCGAGCCACGGCCCGGTCGAGCTGAGTGTCATCCACACGCACCCCGGTGTCGCGGCCCGCCTGGTTGAGGATCCGGGTGGTGACCATGCGCTCCAGCATTTGCCGTTCGAGCAACTGCTGCTGAGGCAGCGGGGTACCCTGGCGGAGCAATTGCCGCGTGGCGATGCGCAGCTGCTCGTCGAGTTCCAGCCGGGTAATCACCTCGTTGTTCACCACCGCCACGACGCGGTCGAGGCGCTGGGGATCAGCGGCGTGAACTAGGGTCGCCAAGGCGGCGAGAAGCGCGCCAGCGGCGCTGAGAAAACATGGTTTCATGGTGAGTGGCGGCTCGCGATCACTGCACAGGGTAGTAGTCGTCCTGGTACTGCCCCTGGTTGAGGGTGTTGACGCGCTGGTAGCCGATCACGTTCTGGCGCAGCACGCCCAAGGGGTTGGAGCCGATGCGCGTCAAACCGCCCAATTCGATCTGGAAGTAGATGGCACGGTTCGACACGCCGGTGAAAGTTGCGAATTCCTGCATCACGATCCGTCCCAGCCAACAATCTGCATTGTATTCGAGGCCGGCGACGGTGGTAACGGCGCGCTGGTCCAGCAGCGAATAGGTGTAGCGGCCCACACCGTACCAGCGCTCGGTGATGGGCCACTGGCCGGATACGTCAACCTGCTCATAGCTGCCGCGCAGGAACCGGTAGCCCATGTTGAGCGTCGCTCCTGGCCTGGGGTTGTAGCGCGCGGTGTAGGACTGCCGGTCCGGACGGTTGTCGTTGACGTCCAGCCTCACGGCTGCGTCCACGTACCAGGCCTCCGACAACCGGCCGTTTGCGGCCAGGAGCAAGTCCGATCGATTTTGCGTGGTGGTGGCCGTGCGTGGCATACCAACCCCCAAGGAGCCTGGGAGCACGCTGTCCAGCGTAACCCGCTGGGGCGACAGATAGAAGCGTTGCGCCACGGTGGCCTTGAGGCGCTCCTGCCCATTGGTGGGATCGATGAAGCGCGAGGACAACGCGGCGGTGACCTGGTTAGCGTCGTTGATGCGATCGCCGCCCACGAACTGGTTCTCGGTGAAGATCTGGGCGATGTTGAAGTCGGCCACCCCGGTGTCGAACACCGGTAGCCGGCTCTGGTCCCGGAAGGGAATGTAGACGTAGTACAGCCGTGGTTCGAGGGTCTGGGTGTAGGCGCTGCCATTAAGGCGCGTGGTGCGCTCGAAGGTGACGGTGCTATCGAGGCTGACTATGGGCAGGGTGCGGGTCGCGTCGGATACCGACTGGCCCGCCAGGTTATAGGACGTGTAATGAAGCCCGGCCTTGGGCACCACGGTTACGAACGAACTCTGCAGCGGGTAACTAACGCTCGGGTAGGCGATGGCACGCTGGCCGGTGAGCAGAGTCGGGTGCGCGAAGTCCACGTACTCGGTCTGAAGCGCCAGGTCCAGGCCTCGCACGTTGCTGCCCTGGGCGTTGAAGGCGAGTTGCGGCAGCCGGAAGTAAGGCGGGGTAATGGGCGCCTTGGGGTCCTGCAAGGTCTGGAAAGTCTGGGTGCGCAACAGCGCGTTCCACCAGCCACCGCTGTAACTGAGCGTCCCATCCCGGGGCAGGTTCCGCTGGGCCGTAACCGTCAGCCGGTTGGACAAGTCCACGAAGTAACTGTCGTCCGACACCTTCTGCAGGTTCGTGGAAAAATTGAGCCTCGGCGTAAGGGCATGGTTGTGCCGGAAAGACAACCCGTAGCGGGCGTCTCCCTGGCGTTCCCGGTCGTTCTCCAAGTACTGACCCATGAACATGCCGCCGAACCCCTGCCCGATGTAGCGCACCTCACTGTTGAGCATCAGGCCGCGCTTGGCGAGCAACCGCGGCGAGATGGTGGCGTCGTAATTGGGCGCAAGGTTGAGGTAGATGGGTTGCGTGAACTCGAACCCGCTGCGCCCGGACGTGCCCCAGAAAGGGCTTAGCAGCCCGGTCTTGCGGGCATCCGACAAGGGGAACTCCACCCACGGGATGTACAACACTGGAACCTCGTGCACGCGCAGCGTAGCGCCGCGGGCGGTTCCCTTCTCCTCGTCTCGGTCGATGCGTAGCTTGCGCAGCTTGAGATACCACTGCTTGTCGGGGAGTTCGCAGGTGCTGTAGGTGGCCCCCTCGGCGCGATAGCGGGTGCGGCTGTCGAGCCAGAGCTTGTCGGCACGCCCGCGCGCCTTGAGATCGCGGAAAAAGTACTCTGGCGACTCGGCGGTACCCCGTTCCTCGCGCAAATCGAAAACCAGGCGCTCGGTCTCGAGCACGTCGCCCCGGCGGTCGAGGCGCACGCTACCGGTGGCTTCGACCCGATCGCTGCGCGAGTCGTAGGTCAATGCGTCCGCCGACAGCACGCGCCCGCGGCTGCGCAGCTTAACCTGTCCCTGAGCGTCCATCCGCTCGTCGGTTCTGCCGGAGAGCGTGTCAGCCTCCAGGAACAGGACCGGATCGGCGCTCGCGTCCTCCAGCGGCGAGGGCAAGAGGAAAGTCTGGGGCTTGAGCTTCAGGCCAGGCTGCTGCGCCAGAGCCAGCAGCGGGCCGGCGAGGGCCAAAGCGGCGAGCAGGCGCAGGAGAAATATCATCGGAAAGTTACGCGACGGACAACGTAAAATCCGCACGATAGCCTAGTCCGGACAACCCGGTCGCCTGACCCTCTTCCCGACCCTTGGCCCGCCACGAAGAACTCCACGCTTTCGTGCGGCACGCGCT
>DAIPHN010000145.1:0-9431 GCA_036771335.1 Burkholderiales bacterium | reverse complement strand
GTGTACATCCCGGTGCTGAGCTTGGGCGCCGGTGCGGTGGAGGCCTGGGAAGCGGGAACCGCTCCCGGCGCCTACCTGTCTCTGCTGGGCGCCGGGCTGTTGCTCGCCTTGGCGCTCACGCCCTGGGCCACTGCGGCCGCCGTGCGCGTGGCGCTCGAATAGTGTCCTAGGCAGAAACTCACCGTGGCAATTTCCATTTTCCAGCTCGCCTCGCCGCAGACCTTCTACCCCCTCGCCGGGCGACTGATCCCGCTGTTCTGGGTGCTGGGGGTGCTGTTCGGCGCGGCGGGGTTGTACACGGGTTTCTTCGTTGCGCCCACCGATTTCCAGCAGGGCGAGGTGTACCGCATCATCTTCATTCACGTGCCGGCGGCATGGATGTCCATGTTCATCTATTTGGTGATGGCCAGCTGGGCAGCGGTGGGGCTTGTGCTCAACACGCGGCTTTCATCCATGATGGCCCAGGCGCTGGCACCCACGGGCGCGCTCATGACCTTCATCGCCCTGTGGACCGGCGCGCTGTGGGGGCGCCCCACCTGGGGCACCTGGTGGGTATGGGATGCGCGGCTCACCTCTGAACTGATCCTGTTGTTCCTCTACCTGGGCTTCATGGCCTTGCGGGCATCAATCGACGACCCGCGTCGTGCCGACAAGGCTGGCGCCATCCTGGCCATGGTGGGTGTGGTCAACGTGCCCATCATCTACTTTTCGGTGAAGTGGTGGAACACGCTGCACCAAGGTGCCTCGGTGAGTGTCACCCGCGCGCCCAGTATGGCGAGCGACATGCTCGCAGGCATGCTGCTCATGGCGCTGGCTTTCTGGATGTACTGCATTGCCGCGGCGCTGATGCGGGTGCGCAGCATCATTCTTGAACGAGAACGCCACGCTGGCTGGGTCAGGCAACTGGCGGAGCAGCCGACCTTGGGGGGGCTTCGTAACCATGGAATGGGGTAGCGTGCAAGACTTCATCAGTATGGGCGGTCGCGGCGCCTACGTGTGGGGTTCCTACGGACTCACGGCCTTGCTGCTGGCCGTGGAGGTGATGTTGCTGGTCAGGCGTCACCACGGCGCTCGCCGTGCGCTGGCGCTCGCGGAGACCGAACCGTGAAGCCCCGGCACAAGCGCTTCATTCTGGTGGGATCGTGTGCGGCCGCCGTAGCTGCGGCTGTGGGCCTGATCCTGGTGGCCTTCGAGAGCAACATCCAGTTGTTCTTCAGCCCCACCCAGGTGGTGGCGGGCGAGGCGCCGCTGAGCCGCAACTTCCGCATCGGCGGGCTGGTGGAGGAGGGCAGCGTGAAGCGGGCCGAGGACGGTGTGACGGTTCGCTTCGCGGTCACCGACACCGCACGGGCGATCCTCGTAACCTACAAGGGTATCCTTCCCGACCTCTTCAAGGAGGGCAAGGGCGTGGTGGCCCAGGGCCGACTGGAAGCCGATGGCGTGTTCCATGCCACCCAGGTGCTGGCCAAGCACGACGAGAACTACATGCCGCCCGAGGCTGCGACGGCGCTGGAGAGGGCGCACAAGGCGGAATCAGAGTCTCAGAAAACACTGGTAATGGACCGGCCCGCGGGCGGGGAGGCGGCGAAATGATTCCGGAACTGGGGCACTTCGCCCTGATCGTGGCGCTGTTCATCGCGCTGGTGCAGGGTGCCGTGCCGCTGGTGGGCGCGGCCCGCGGCGAGCTGCGGCTCATGGCGCTGGCGCGCCCCGCCGCACAGGCCCAGTTCCTGTGCGTGGCGCTGGCGTTTTGCTGCCTCGCCTGGTCGTTCGTGAACAATGATTTCTCGGTGCTCAACGTGGCGAGTAATTCCAACTCCACGCTGCCGGTGCATTACCGCTTCGCCGCCACCTGGGGTAGCCACGAGGGCTCCATGCTGCTGTGGGTGCTCATGCTCACGGGGTGGATGATGGCGGTGTCGCTGGGCAGTCGCCACCTGCCCGAGGCCATGGCGGCGCGCATCCTGGCGGTGATGGCGCTCATCAGCGTGGGCTTTCTCGCCTTCATGCTGATCACCTCAAATCCCTTCGAGCGCCTGCTGCCCATGGCCGACGACGGGCGCGACCTCAACCCGCTGCTGCAGGATCCTGGCATGGTGATCCACCCGCCCATGCTCTACATGGGCTACGTGGGGTTCTCGGTGTGCTTCGCCTTCGCCATCGCCGCGCTGCTGGGTGGACAGCTGGATGCCACCTGGGCGCGCTGGTCGCGCCCCTGGACCACGGCGGCGTGGATGTTCCTCACCATTGGCATCTGCCTGGGCAGCGCTTGGGCCTACTACGAGCTGGGCTGGGGCGGCTGGTGGTTCTGGGATCCGGTGGAGAACGCCTCCTTCATGCCGTGGCTCGTGGGGACCGCGCTCATGCACTCCCTTGCGGTCACGGAGAAACGCGGCGGCTTCAAGGTCTGGACCGTGCTGCTGGCCATCCTCGCCTTCAGCATGAGCCTGCTGGGGACCTTCCTGGTGCGTTCGGGCGTGCTTACCTCCGTGCATGCCTTCGCCACCGATCCCAAGCGCGGCATCTTCATTCTCGGCTTTCTCGCCCTGGTGGTGGGCAGCTCGCTGGCGTTGTTTGCCTGGCGTGCGCCGCGGGTGGGATTGGGCGGTAAGTTCGACGTGGTGTCTCGGGAGTCTGCGTTGCTCACCAACAACGTGCTGCTGCTCACGGCGGCGGGATCGGTGATGCTGGGCACGCTCTACCCGCTATTCCTGGATGCCCTGGACCTGGGCAAGATTTCCGTGGGCCCGCCGTACTTCGAACTGGTGTTCGTGCCACTCATGGCGCCGGCGCTTTTCCTCATGGGAGTGGGGCCCGTGGCGCGTTGGAAAAAGGCCGAGCTGCCCGAGCTTGCCGTGCGGCTGCGCTGGGCGGCGGCGGCCTCGCTGGCGGGCGCCGTGGCGGTGCCGTTTGTCATGGGCCGTTTCTCCCTGCTGGTGTTCCTGGGGCTTGCGCTCGCCTTCTGGATCCTGGCCACCACGGTGGTGAACGTGCGCGAACGGGTGGCCCAGATCAAAAGCGCCGGTGGCCTGAGCACCGGGCGGGCCCTGGCGGCCCAGCCGCGCGGTTATTGGGGCATGCTGCTGGCCCACTGCGGCGTGGCCGTGTTCGTGATCGGTGTCACGCTGGTGCGCGGCTACGAGACCGAGAAGGACGTGAAGATGAAGCCTGGCGACGTGGTGGAGGTGGGCGGTTACGGCTTTCGCCTCGAGGGCTTCTCGCGCCGCGATGGCCCGAACTTCGATTCCACCGTAGGTACGATCGCCGTCCTCGAAAAGGGCCGCGAGAAGCTCGTACTGCGCCCCGAGAAGCGCCTCTACCACGTGACAAACATGCCCATGACCGAGGCGGACATGGACTCCGGCCTGACGCGTGATCTGTATGTCTCGCTGGGCGAGCCGGTGGGCGACGGAGCCTGGGTGGTGCGCGTCTATCACAAGCCCTTTATCGACTGGATCTGGGGAGGTTGTTTCATGATGGCGCTGGGCGGGCTGCTGGCCCTCACAGACCGTCGCTACCGCGCGGCGCGCCGCGAGGCGGCAGCGCTGCGGACGGCCTCGGCGGCGGCCGCTGCTTGACGATGCGGGCTCGCCTGCTTCTGCCCCTGGCGCTGTTCGTGGTGCTGGTGGGCTTTCTCGCTCTGGGCCTTCGGCTCGACCCACGGGCGGTGCCCTCGCCGCTGGTGGACAAGCCCGCCCCCGCCTTCAGCCTGGAGCAGCTTCACCAGCCGGGCGCGCGCATCGCCGCTGCCGACATGAAGGGTCAGGTGTGGCTGCTCAATGTATGGGCCTCGTGGTGCGTGTCTTGCCGCGAGGAGCACCCGCTGCTGGTGGAACTGGGCAAGGCCGGGGTGGTGCCCATCGTCGGCCTGAACTACAAGGACCGGCGCGAGGATGCCCTGGCGTGGCTGGATCGCCTGGGCAACCCCTACGAGGTTTCGGCCATGGATGCCGACGGGCGCGTGGGCATCGACTACGGTGTCTACGGCGTGCCCGAGACCTATCTGATCGACCGGGAGGGCACCATCCGCTTCAAGCAGATCGGCCCGGTCACGCCCAAGGTGCTGCAGGAACATATCCTGCCCATGGTGAAGAAGCTCAAGGGGTGATGATGACGCGCCTTATCGTAGCCCTGCTGCTGGCGGTTTCCTCCTCAATCCGGGCGGCGGACACGGCGCAGCCCGCGGCCGCCGATCCCGTCCTCGAAAAACGCGTCATGGCCTTGTCGGGGGAACTACGTTGCCTGGTGTGCCAGAACCAGTCACTGGCCGATTCGCATGCTGATCTGGCCGTCGATCTGCGCAATCAGGTGCGCGAGATGCTCGCTGCCGGCCAGTCCGAGGCCGATGTGAAGGCCTTCATGACCGCCCGCTATGGCGACTTCGTGCTCTACCGCCCGCCGGTCAAGGCCACCACCGTGCTGCTGTGGGTCGGGCCCTTTGTGCTGCTGCTGGTGGCCGTAACGGCGCTGTTCGTGCATCTCGCCCGCCGCCGCCGGGTCAGCGCCGAGGCCGTGGAAATGCTTAGCGGCGAGGATGCGAAGCGGGTGCGCCAACTGCTCGGGCGCTAAACCGCGCTGGCTGGCAGCCCCTGGCGCGCAGCCATGAAGGACCGCCCCCTTAGTCTGACCCTCATCCCGGGCGCGCCGCGGGCCTTCGCACTCATGTCCACTGAGATGTATTTGCCGAGCCTGCCCGCGCTGCAGCGCGATTTCGGATCTGGCACGGCAGCGGCTCGACTCACCCTGTCGGCG
The DNA here is from genome assembly GCA_036771335.1 of Burkholderiales bacterium. GTDB lineage: Bacteria > Pseudomonadota > Gammaproteobacteria > Burkholderiales. The sequence goes on along the minus strand of DAIPHN010000145.1, from coordinate 4,679 downwards.
TTCTTTCTCGGCCTCGCTGCGGGTCAGGCCTTGTACGGTCCGCTGGCCGATCGCCACGGCCGCTGACCGCCGCTGCTCGCCGGCATCGCGCTTTATGTGGCGGCGAGCCTGGTTTGCGCGCTGGCCCCGTCCATCGAGGCGCTTACCGCGCTGCGCTTCCTGCAGGCCATGGGCGGCTGCGCCAGCGTGGTGATCGCGTGCGCCGTGGTGCGCGATCTGTTCGAGCCCCGGGAGGCGGCCGGCTTGCTCTCCCTGCTCATGCTGGTGATGGGGGGCACCCATCCTGGCACCCCTCGCGGGGGGCGATTCTGGTGTGCCTGGGCAGGCGCTGGATCTTCGTGACCCTGGCGCTGTTCGGCATGGCCTGCCTGGTAGCCGTGGCCGCGGGGCTCGCCGAAACCCGGCTGGCGCACACCCAGCGCCTCGATCTGGCGGCGAGCCTGCGGCTGTTCGCTGTCCTGGCCCGCGATCGCCGCTTTCTCAGCCCAGCGCTCACGGGCGCGCTGGCGCAAGCGGGCATGTTCGCCTACATCTCCGGTTCGCCCTTCGTGTTCATCGAAGTGCAGGGCGTGGCCGCGCAGCACTGTGGCCGGCTCTTCAGTCTCAACGCCCTGGGCATCATCGGCGGATTGCACCTCAACCGCTGGCTGCTGCGCCGCCATGGCGCCGCGCGCATCCTGCGGGTAGCCAATGGCATCACGGCAGGCTGGGCGCTGGCAGCGCTGGCGGCGGCCCGGAGCCTCCCTGACAGCCTGCCCCTGCAGCTTGTGCCGCTGTTCGGCTACGTGGCAAGCCTCGGGTTCAGTCATGCCAACGCCGCTGCTCCCGCCATGGCCCCTTTCGGCCACAATGCCGGCAGCGCCTCGGCGCTGCTGGGCACGTTGCAGTTCGGTGCCGCAGCCGTTGCGGGCGCGGCGGTTGGGCGTCTGCACGACGGTACTGCCACGCCCATGGCAGCCATCATCGCTGTCTGCGGTGTGCTGGCGCTGCTGGCGCGCCTTGCCTTGATGGGCGAGCGCGGTGACCCGGGGCTGCCGTCCTTGCGGCGGGAGCGTAAGCTGGGGCGCGGGCGGTTGACGCTTGGGTGCTCTCAGGCTGCCCAGGGGTCAGGCCGGGCCGTGTCGATCCCGTAGCGCTCGATCGCCTCGGCCACCCGCTCGGGCGCGAGGCTGCCTTCGTCGGCGAGCGCGCGCAGCGCGGCCACGGCCACGTGGTGGCGGTCAACTTCGAAGAAATCGCGCAGCGCGGCACGGGTATCGCTGCGGCCAGAACCGTCGGTGCCCAGGGTCACGAAGCGGCGCGGCACCCAGGCGCGGATGGAATCGGGCAGGGCACGCATGTAGTCGGTGGCGGCGATCACGGGCCCCGAGGTGGGTTCGAGGCACTGCTGCACCCAGGTGGTGGCCGCACTGCCGCCGGTGCGCAGGCGGTTGGCGCGCTCCACCGATAGCCCTTCGCGGCGCAATTCGGTAAAGCTGGTGACGCTCCAGGTGTCGGCCGCCACGCCCCAGTGCCTCTCCAGCAAATCGGCCGCTGCCAACACCTCGCGCAGGATGGTCCCCGAGCCGAGCAACTGGGCACGCGGCGCATCCATGGCCAGGGCAGAGGGCCGCAGCCGGTACATGCCCCGCAGGATACCCTCCTCCGCACCCTCGGGCATGCCGGGGTGGGCATAGTTCTCGTTCATCACCGTCACGTAGTAGAAGACGTCCTGCTGCTCCTCCAGCATGCGCCGTGCGCCATCGCGCACGATCAGCGCCACCTCGTAGCCGAAGGCAGGGTCGTAGGCCACGCAGTTGGGCACGGTGGCGAAGAGCAGGTGGCTCGATCCGTCCTCGTGCTGCAGGCCTTCGCCCGAGAGCGTGGTACGTCCGGCCGTGGCTCCCAGCAGGAAGCCCCGTGCCCGCGAGTCGCCAGCGGCCCACACCAGGTCGCCGATGCGCTGGAATCCAAAGCAGGAATAGAAGATGTAGAAGGGCAGCATGGGCACGCCATGCACGCTGTAGCTGGTGGCCGCTGCAATCCACGAAGAGATGGCGCCCGCCTCGCTAATGCCTTCCTCCAGGATCTGCCCGTCCTTGGCTTCCTTGTAGTAGAGCAGTTCGTCCTTGTCCTCCGGCTCGTAGAGCTGGCCCACGGAGGAGTAAATGGCGACCTGGCGGAACAGCGCCTGCATGCCGAAGGTCCGAGCTTCATCGGCCACGATGGGCACCAGGTGGCGGCCGATGTGCGGGTCCTTCAGCCACTGGGATAGCAGCTGCACGAAGATCATGGTGGTGGACTGCTCGCGCCCGCCCGTGCCTTCCAGGTACTTGGCGATGGACTCGCGGGGCGGCACCGGCAACTGCGGGCCGCGGCCCGCGCGCTGGGGCAGGTAGCCGCCCAGCGCCTGGCGGCGCGCGTGCAGGTACTTCATCTCCGGGCTGTCTTCGGCGGGGCGATGGAAGGCCACCGAGGTCACCTGCTCGTCCGACAGCGGCAGGCTGAAGCGGTCGCGGAAGGCGCGCAGCGATTCGTCGTCGAGCTTCTTCTGCTGGTGGGTGGTCATGCGGCCCTGCCCCGCCTGTCCCATGCCGAAGCCCTTCTTGGTCTGCGCCAGGATCACCACCGGCTGGCCCCTGTGGGAAACGGCGGCATGGTAGGCGGCGTAGATCTTCACCGGATCGTGGCCGCCGCGCTTGAGGCGGTCGATGTCCTCGTCGGACAGGTGCGCCACCAGCGCCTGCAGCTCGGGGTACTTGTTAAACACGTGCTCGCGGTTGAAGCGGCCGTCGTGCGCGGCGTAGCTTTGCAGCTCGCCGTCCACCATTTCGTGCAAGCGCTTGAGGATCACCTGGTCGTGGTCGCGGGCGAACAGCGCGTCCCAGTCGCTGCCCCACATGAGCTTGATCACGTGCCACCCGGCGCCGGCGAACAGCCCCTCCAGCTCCTGCACCACAGAGCCGTTGCCCCGCACCGGACCATCGAGGCGCTGCAGGTTGCAGTTCACGACCATGATGAGGTTGTCCAGCCCTTCGCGCGCTGCCAGCGACAGGCCGGCCAATGACTCGGGCTCGTCCATTTCGCCGTCGCCCACGAAGGACCACACCTTGCGCCCGGCGCTGTCCAGCAGGCCCCGGTCGCGCAGGTACCGCATGAAGCGCGCCTGGTAGATGGCCGTGAGCGGCCCAAGGCCCATGGAGCCCGTGGGGAACTGCCAGAACTCCGGCATGAGATAGGGGTGGCAATAGCTCGACAAGCCGCGGCCGGCGGTTTCGCGGCGGTAGTGATCGAGCTGGTCGGCCGACAGGCGGCCTTCGAGGAAGGCGCGGGCGTACACCCCCGGCGCCGAGTGGGGCTGGAAGTACACCAGGTCGCCGCCCCCGCCCGCGCGAAAGAAGTGATTGAAGCCCACCTCGAACAGCTCGGCCGCCGAGGCGTAGCTGGCGATGTGGCCGCCCAGTTCGGCGTGGGCGCGGTTAGCGCGCACCACCATGGCTAGCGCGTTCCAGCGCACCAGGGCGATGAGGCGCTGCTCCAGATCCAGGTTGCCGGGGAATTGCGGCTGCTCCGCCAGCCCGATGGTGTTGGTGTAGGGCGTGTTGAGCACCGGCGGCATGGGCACCCGCAGGGTCCGCGCGTGGTCGAGGAGCTTGCGCAGCACAAAGGTGGCGCGGCCGCGGCCCTCCGACTCCACCAGCATCTCGAGCGCATCGAGCCACTCGCGCGTCTCCACGGGATCGGCATCCCTGGGAATGACGCGCCACAGGCCCGCGGCGTCGAACTCGGACAGATCGGAGAGGTCGCTCATGGGGTGCTCCAGGGAGACGGCCGGTTCGGCGGGACGATGCGAGCCTGCGAGCCGTGGAAAGAGGACGACATGGTAGTGCGCCGGGCGGAGCACGGGGTTTCGATTATCCTGCGGAGAGGCACTGTATTCCGCAGGAGATTGCGCCCCATGACTTCCCAACAGCACAATCGGCTGACGCTCGACCAGATTGATTGGCGCATCCTTGAGCGCTTGCAGCGCGATGCCCGCATCACCAACGTGGAACTGGCCCGCGCCGTGCATCTGTCTCCCTCACCTTGCCTCGCCAGGGTACGCGCCCTGGAAGAGGCCGGCCTGATCGCCCGCTACGTGACGCTGCTCGCCCCGGCCCGCCTGGGCCTACAGGTGAGCGTGTTCATTCGCGTTCGGCTGGAGCGACAAACGGAGTCGGCGCTGGAGCAATTCGAAAGCGCCATGCTGGAGCGGCCCGAGGTCATGGAGTGCTACCTGATGACCGGCGACTCCGACTACTTCCTGCGGGTGGTGGTGCCGGACATCCCCGCCCTGCAGGACTTCATCGTCAACTTCCTTTCGCGCGTGCCAGGCGTGGGCAACATCCAGTCGAGCTTCGCCCTCAAGCAGGTGACATACCAAACCGCGCTGCCGCTGCCGGGCCGGGCGGCCGCGGGCGCAACGCCGCGGCCCGTGCGCACCCGTTCGCGGTAACGCCCGCAACGCCAGGCACGAACAGACAGCGCTGGTTCCGTGCGACACTGCGCGCCGCCAATGCTCCTCGCCCTGCGTTCCATGCTTTCCCTCCGCTTCCGCCGCCTTACCGCCGCTGTGCTGCTGACAGCCGGCCTCGCCGCGCCTGGTGCATTGCTGGCCGACTCTGACGCCACCGACATTCAGCGCGGTCTGTTGGCCGAGA
>DAIPHN010000144.1:0-9433 GCA_036771335.1 Burkholderiales bacterium | reverse complement strand
CAGCACCTTGCCCCCCTCCACCGCATCGGCGGCGAGTGCGCGTGTCTTGAAGAAACGCGCCGCCCACAGCCACTCGCCGATACGCAGCCGCCCGCCCGCCCCGCTCATGGGGCTGGAGGGCTCTGGGCGCGCGGCGCGCCGCCGCGTTTCCCCGCTCCGTCCTCATGCTCCGGGCAATCCGCACCTTCTCCGGAGGCAGACCCGGGACGGTGATGTTGATCAGTCATTCGAGGCTGTAGGGGCGACCGATGGTGTCGGTATCGAAAAGCCGAAAGGCAACTTTGGTCAGATCCAGGAACCGGTACTTGGACTGGTAGTGAGCAAGCTGCTGATTGAACGCGTCGCGCCCCTTGGCGTGATAGCGTCACAGGGTCGGGCCCAGCGTGCAGTCCAGCGCGAAGTTGCCGACGTAGACCGCTTCGCCCCGCGCGACCCGGAATGTCCCTCCGAGGGGCTTGCCGTTCTTGATGAGCTGCGAACGCCCGGCCACCCAGTAATCCACTTCCCGAGTCGACCGGGCCACCTTTATCCTGAAGTTGCTAAGGGCGTATTCCCCTGGTTGAACGAGCAGTGCGTAGCTCTCGAAGCGCGGGCTCGGCGCCAGCAGGCTGGTGGTGCCGATGACAACCTCGGCTGGCGCTTCATCCGGCCGTGGCGAGAGCGGGATCTTGTCGAACGAAAAACTCACCAGCTGGGCGTTTTCGTACTCGCCGCACTTCCATTGCCGCGCCCATCGCGCATCGAGCAGAACCACGCCTAAGTCCTGCTTGCCCCGCGCGCAGGAAGCTGCCTTGGCTTCGTCTGGCACACCGCTTTCGCCCAGAGGATGCACCGACGCGCAACCGCCCAGCAGACAGACGGCCATGGCGGCCGCCCGGCTGCGGCCACCTGGTACCGCCGAGTGAGGCTTGCCCCTGCGTGCCGCCAGGCGCGGGTCGGCGTCGCCCTTGTCCCCGCGAGGCCTCGGCGCCCACACAGCCCCCAGCACCAGCGTGGCCATCATGGCTGCGATTCTCCACGCACCAGACGCGGATTCCTTCACGGTACTCTCCTCACGATGACCGCGCCAGCCGAGTCCGTGCCGCGGCAAGCCCGCTCTCATTACAGCGAGTCGATGGTTTCCACCACGCCCTATGCCGCCTGGATGACCTTGCCGGCATCCAGCGCCTGCCGTGGCGGCAGGTCGCACAGAGTCCGCATGATAACCAGCGGATGGTGCAATAAGAGCGCCAGCCACGGCGGCAGCCGGTCGCGTCGGGCGCAGGCCTCGAGCGCTGCGTGCGCATCGGGGCGCGGTGACAGGGCGATCCAGTGGCACAGCGAGGTGACCACGTCGGCATCGCCGCGCATCATCACCCGCAGGGCGAGCCTCGCAGCTCGTACGCTGTGGGAGTAGGGCCCGTGGGGCGCATTGCCGGAGAAGATGCGCCTTGAGAATGCGGGCGCATGGGTGCGGCCGATGAATGCCGCACCGCCGTGGCGCGGGGTGGCCGCGATGGTGGGTGTTGGTTTTCAACGTGAAGGGGACGCCGTGCAGCTCGCCGCGGGCGCGCGCGGTGTCGGCGGCATCCGCGGCCGACACGGGGTCTCTGGCCACGCGCCGCACCACGGCGACGAGCTTCGCGTCGACGACGTCCATGTGCGCCAGGCGTGCAGTCACCGCCCCCGGGCTGGAGACCTGGCAGACGCGGATCAGCCACGCCCGGCCGGTGGCGTCGAGGCGCCGGGGAGCCAGCGTCCGCTCCCGCGCGGCTGGCGCGCGCTACATCTCCCGCAGCAGGCGCACGCCGATCTGGTATGTAGCCGAGTCGGGCTTCTCGGGATGACGGTAGGCCGCACGGGTGGTGGAAGCGCCGTCGATCCAGGCGCCGCCGCGCACGATGCGCTTTTCGCAGGCCTCGGCATCCACGGCCGAGCCATCGGTGGGCGCGCCCTCGTAGCCGGGCTTGTGGCAGTCGAGCACCCACTCGCGCACGTTGCCCAGCATGTCGTGCAGGCCGAAGGCGTTGGGCTTGAAGCGCCCCGTGGGCGCCGTCTCGGGAAAGCCGTCGGCGCAGGGGTGGTTCGACCAGACGTACATGGGATGGGCTTCCTTGCCCGTCTCGTCGTGGGTGTTGGCGTATTCGCAGGCCAGGTGTGAGCCGAAGCTGCTCTCGGCCGTGCCCCAGAACCAGGGGGTGGCGGTGCCGCCGCGGGCGGCGTACTCCCACTCGGCCTCGGTGGGCAGGCGGTAGCGCTGCCCGGTCTTGGCCGACAGCCAGGCGGCGAAGTCGCGCGCCTCCTGCCAGGTGACATTGATCACCGGCCGGTCGCCCCGGCCAAGATCGTCGTCGGAGGGCTCGCGGCACTTGCCCTCGGCCACGCAGGCGGCCCACTGGTCGAAAGTCACCTCTGTGCGCGACAGGGCGAAGGCTTTGGCGATGACCACCTTGTGGCGGGGTTTTTCATCGGGATGGCCGGATTCGGCGAACTCCGATCCCATCATGAACTCGCCCGCGGGGATCACCACCATCTCGGGGCAGGCGGGGCAGTCGCGCAGCACGCGGGCGGCGGAGGTTTCGGCGGCGTCCGCCGAAACCGTGGCGAGGGTCAGGACGCAGGCGGCGCCAGCGCACAGGGCAAGGGCGGATTCGAGGCTGAAGTCACGGGGCATGGTGGCGGGTGCGGTGGGGATGTTCGGGGGTCGAGGGTCAAGGGCCGGCAAAACGCGCGGTCCGCGTGGCGACGCTAGCATGGAGAAGCAAGCCCGCGCAGCGTGCCCGCTGGCGGCGGCGGCCTGCTTGACCTGGATCAAGCGCCGCGGCGCCGCGATGCCACGCAGGAGCTGCAAGAGCGCATTTTCGCGTTGAAATGCGAGCGAGCGGCATCACTGAATGCGTGGGGCGGGGTGCTTCCTAGACAGCAACAGGCTTACTGACGTCGACCGCGATGCCGCGGCGGGGCCTTGGCGCATGGGTGGTGATCGAGCGGCGTGTCCCTAATTCGCTCACTGATCAAGCCCCTGAATACGCTCCTCGCGCAGCGTTTCTGAACCTGCGTGCCGAGCCAAGATGTCGTGCACCTTTGCAGGCTCGAACGCCACATCGAAGGCCCAGCGACCGAAGCCCCCCTTCTCGTTCACCGCGGCGGTCCACTGCCGTACTGCTTCGCGCTTGGCCTGGTCCTGCGGAGAGTCCACGCCTTTGATCTCCAGCACGAGGTTCAACCCGTTGTTGAGCCGGACAATGAAGTCCGGCAGGTAGCGGCGCCGCGATCCGCCGAACAGATAGATGATCTGGAAGCCCAACCGCTCATTGCGCGCGTACGCTGCCACGAGCGGGCTCGTTTCTAGCAGGTTGGCGGCGTATTTTTCCCAGGCGCTGTCCACCGCGATATGGCTGATCTGAGAGCGCTGGGTCGGCTCCACCGGCCGGGTCGTGTACCAGGTTCGCATATGGCGGGTGGAGCCGATCGGGTGCTCCTCGTCGAACACCGGCTCCAGCCGCTGGATGTTCTGCTGCCCGACGTGCCGCACCAGGTGCTGGACGATCTCGTCCATGTTCAGCGCGTAGAGGATGCGCCGGCGCAGCGGCTCCTGGTGGAACAAGGTGGGAATGTCGATCCGCCCGCTCGCCAGGTATTGCTCCACCAGCCGGATCAACTGGAAGACAAGATATTCACGCCCGCCGTTGAAATGCCCCTGCATCGAGTTGAACGCCTTGCGCGCCGCCTTGAGCACGATGCGCTGCTGCCGGAATTCCTCCGGCAAGCGCTCCAGGTCGATCCTGGTCACTTGCGCGAGATTGGCCACTCCACCAACCGCCGGGCCAATCTCCACGCCGATCGCGGTGAGAGCCGGATCCAGGCGCAGTTCGGGTACCCGATCCCAGTCCGCGACGAGGCGCGGTTGAACGAGGCTGTCGACGCGCAGGATGTTCGGCCACTTGATCTCGAAATCGGCGCGGCTCGCCAGCGATTCGATCTGTGTGCTGGGCTTGGGCGGTGGCGGCGCCTCGCCGCCTTCGGACCCGTCCTGGAACACCGACAGTGGCACACCGAACACGTTGACGTACTCCGGCACGAAGTAGCCGTTGTCGTCGGTTTCATAGCTGACGCGCCGCAGCCCGCGGCCGATCACCTGCTCGCACAGCAATTGGCTGGTGAACGCACGCAGCCCCAGGATGTGGGTCACGTTCTTGGCATCCCAGCCCTCGGACAGCATCGCCACCGAGATCACGTTCTGCAGACCCTGCCCCGCGCGGCCCCGCTTGCCCACCGTATCGACGATCTCGCGCAGCAGTTCCTCCTTCTTCATCGCATCCAGGCGATCCACCTGATCCTTGGGCAGATCCGGCACGGCGGCCACGATTTGCCGTAATCGATCCTCGTAGGCCTTGTCCGCCGTGGCGGTCTCGCCCATCTCGGCCTTCTCGAGCACCTTGGAGTCCACCCGCAGCGTGCGCTCCGGCGCCTGTAGCTCGGGCCAATAGGCATCGGCCTGCGTGAAGAAGTGCTCGATGCGTGCGGCCGTCTCGGTCCGGTTGCAAACCGTGAGCATCACCGGTGGTGAACTGTGGCCCTGCCACTGCTCAAGCGTCGCCTTCCAGTCCGCACCCAGAATGGTGTAGGCGTCCTGCACGAGCTTCGGCAACGCCTCGTGCGGCTCCGCGCCCCGGCGGTTCAGGTCCTCCCTCACGCTGGGGTCGCGGTAGAGGTGATACAGCTTCGGCTTGAGTGTCTTGGCATCGGGCAGTGCGTTATCGCGCACCACCACGCGCGGTGTCTTGACCAGCCCTGCCTCGATGGCGTCGTTCAACCCGAAGTCGCTGACGATCCAGCCAAACAACCCCGCTTCGCTGTTGGCCCGGCCCGTGGGTGCGAACGGGGTGGCCGAAAGATCGAAGCAGCGATTGATTCGCCGGCTACCATGGATGCGGTCCAGTCCCTCGATCCAGCGCGTAGCTTCATCGAGGTCGAACCCCAGCGCCTCGGCCTCGCGCTTGCTGACCTCTACATCAGCCGGCTGGCGGTAGGCGTGGTGCGCCTCGTCGTTGATCACCATGGGGTCGCGGTGCGCCGCCAGCTTGCCCAGCACCCGGCGGGAGAAAGCTTCGCCGCTTTCGAGGGCGTCGTCGATGAGGCGCTCGATGCGCGCCCGGCCCACGTCGAATTGCAATGCGGGGTCCAGGTGCGGGTCGTAGGCCCATTGGGCTTTGGGTTCGGGCGGCTGGTTCTTTTCGCTCACCAGCCCGACTTCGGGGTTGTTCTTGCGCTTATCGGTGTGGCGGTAGCTCATCACCGTGGCGTCGGGGTCGCTGGTGGACTTGCCGGCGGCGCGGCGCGCGGCAGGGTGGGCGCGCGTAAGTGTGTCCGGTTTGTCGGTCGCTTGGGTTTCGTCCGGCGCGTCGGCGGGGCGGAGCGCGAATTCCCCGCCACGGGGCTGGGCCAGCCGCACCGAGCCCCCGCGGCCCTTGCCACGCTGCAGGGAGCCCTCATCCAGCAGCGCATCGCGGGCCTGGTCGAAGGCGGTATCGGAAAACTCGAGCCCTTCGCTGGCGGCGCCAGAGGGCACCCGCTCGCGCAGCGCCTGATTCCCCATGGCCGAACCGTCTTCGGGCACCGCCTGGAGAATGAGTTGCCTCAGCTCGCCGACCAACTCGTTGGCCATGCCTGTTGACCCTGAATGACGTTGAACGAAAACTGGATGAACGGCCGTATTCCGGCCGCGCACCGCGGGCGTGGAAAGGGGCAGCGAGCGGGGCGAGGCCGTTTTGGCCCTCTTGCCGGGGTTTGCTGGCGGCCTTTGCGGGTGGTCGGCCGTGGCGAAGGGGCAAGCCGCTGCGCCCTGCCGTGGCGCGATGTGGGGGCGCCGCGATGCCAGGTCCGCAAACGGCCAGCCCCGGCGGCGCGCGGCGCCTATGATCGCGGCCCATGGACCTCGACCCCGGCCAATGCCTCGCGGCGCTGCGCAGTCATGACGCGCGCTTCGACGGGCGGTTCTTCGTGGGTGTCACCACCACCGGCATCTACTGCCGGCCGGTGTGCAGCGGCCGTCCGCCCAGGCCCGAGCACTGCACCTTCCACCGCTCGGCGGCTGCGGCCGAGGCGGCGGGTTTCCGCCCCTGCCTGCGCTGCCGTCCGGAGCTTGCGCCCGGCCTGTCCACGGTGGAAGCGCGGGCGCGGCTGGCGCGGCGCGCGGCGAGCCTGCTGGAGGAACTGCCGCGTGCCGGTGGCGGCATCGATGCCGTGGCGCGGCGCCTGGGCGTGAGCCCGCGCCACCTGCGCCGGGCCTTCGGCGCGCAGTTCGGGGTCTCGCCCGTGGCCTTCGCCCAGACCCAGCGTCTGCTGCTCGCCAAGCGGCTGCTCACCGACACCACCCTGCCCGTGACCGAAGTGGCGTTGGCCAGCGGCTTTGGCAGCCTGCGGCGTTTCCATGCGTTGTTTCGCGCGCGCTACCGCCTTTCGCCCTCCGAACTGCGCCGGGGCACGCCCGCGGCAGCACCCCCGGACGCCGTGGACCTGGAGCTGGCGTATCGCCCGCCCTACGACTGGGAGAGGCAGCTTGCCTTCCTGGGGTACAGGGGCCTGGCCGGGGTGGAGTCGGTGCAGGGCGGTGCCTACCGCCGCAGCATGGTCATCGTGGCGGATACGTTGCGCCACGCGGGGTGGATCGAAGTCAAGCCCGTGCCCGGCCGTGCGTTGCTGGCGCTGCGGGTGTCGGCCACTCTCGTCCCGGTGCTGCCGGCGGTGCTGGCGCGGGCGAAGCACCTGTTCGACACCGACGGCGATCCGCTGGCGGTGGCCCAGGCCCTCGGCCCGCTGGCGGCGCCGCGCCCCGGCCTGCGGCTGCCCGGCGCCGTGGACGGCTTCGAGGTGCTGGTGCGCGCGGTGCTGGGCCAGCAGGTGACGGTGCGGGCGGCGCGCACGCTGGCGCGCCGCTTCGTGGAGGCCTTCGGCGAGCCGGTGCACACGCCTTTCCCGGACATTACGCGGCTGTTTCCTTCGCCGGCATGCGTCGCCGCGCAATCGCGCGATGCCATCGCCGCGCTGGGCATCATCGGCCGGCGCGCTGGTACGCTGCGGGCCGCGGCGGCGGCGGTGGCCGCCGGCGAGCTGGAATTGCGGCCGGACGCCCCCGTGGAAGCCACGCTGGCGCGCCTGCAGGCCCTGCCCGGCGTGGGCGACTGGACGGCGCAGTACGTGGCCATGCGGGCGCTTGCCTGGCCCGATGCTTTTCCCGCCGCCGACCATGGCGTGATGAAGGCGCTGGGCGTGCGGCAGCCGCGCGCGGCAACGGCGCTCGCCCAGGCCTGGCGGCCCTGGCGCGCCTACGCTGTGATGCATCTCTGGAATTCGCTCCATCCGCAGGAGGCCACGCCATGCACTACCACATGATCACCACGCCCCTGGGCACCTTAATCGCCACGGCCGATGGCAGTCACCTCACGGGCCTGCACTTCACCGGCGAGGCGCACGCGCCGCGCCTCGCGCCCGACTGGGTGCTCGATCCCGGCTTACCGGTGCTGCGCGCCGCGCGCGTGCAGCTGGACGAGTATTTCGCTGGATCGCGGCGCACCTTCGATCTGCCGCTGCGGCCGCGCGGCACGCCCTACCAGCGGCGCGTGTGGGAGCTGCTGCGGGAGATTCCCTACGGCACCACCACCACCTATGGCGCCATGGCCGCGCGCCTTGGCACGCCGGGGGCGGCGCGCGCGGTGGGCGCGGCCAACGGGCGCAATCCCCTTTCCATCGTGGTGCCCTGCCACCGCGCCATCGGCGCGAAGGGCGCGCTCACGGGATATGCGGGGGGGCTGCGCCGCAAGGCGGCGCTGCTGGCGCTGGAGGGTGCGCCGCCTGGCGCCGCGGCACCGCCCGCCGCGCCGGGGCCGGCTTGAGCCGGTCTCAGTCGATGAACTCGAAGACCTGGACCACCTTGGAAACACCCCTGGAGCGCGCGGCCACATTGGCGGCGTCGGCCGCCTCGGCGCGCTTCACCAGTCCCATCAGGTAGACCACGTTCGCCTCGGTGACCACCTTGACGTGGTTCACCTGGAACTTGCCTGCCTGGACGAACCGCGCCTTCACGTTGGCGGTGATGGCCGCGTCGTTGGCCCGGGCGCCCGCGGAACTGTTGGGCCTGACCGAAAGTTCGTTCTGTACCGCACGCACCCCGGCGACCGCCTGCGCGATAGCACCAATCTCGGTCTTCGCCGGCTCCGTGGGCGCCTCTCCCGTAAGCAGCGCAATGCGGTTGAAGCTGGTCACGTTCACGTGGGCAGCTGGCAGCTTTTCGCTGACGCGGGCGGTTGCCTTCAGCTCGATGCCCTGGTCGTCCAGATAGGTGCCACCGGAGCGGCGGTCTTCGGCCAGCAGCACGCCCGCGCCCACGGCCGTGCCTGCCACCACGGGCACGCAGCCTTGCAGCGCGGGAACCAGCGCGACCAGAGGCAGCCACAGAGCGATCACGGATTTCATTCGACCCCCAGCAGTTGTACGTCGATGGCGTCGCACAGGCAGTGCAGGCACAGGATGTGGACCTCCTGGATGCGCGCCGTCACGGCCGACGCAACGTTGAGGTGCACGTCCTGGGGCCGCAGCAGGGGCGCCATGCGCCCGCCGTCCTTACCGGTGAGCGCCACCACCGTCATCTGCTTCTCGTGCGCGGCCTCGATGGCGGCGAGCACGTTGGGCGAGTTGCCGCTGGTGGAGATGGCGAGCAGCACGTCGCCGGGGCGCCCCAGGGCCCGCACCTGCTTGGAGAACACCTGCACGAAGTCGTAGTCGTTGGCGATGGAGGTGAGGGTCGATGTGTCGGTAGTGAGCGCCACGGCAGCTAGGCCGGGGCGTTCCATCTCGAAGCGATTGAGCAGCTCGGCGCTGAAGTGCTGCGCATCGGCGGCTGACCCGCCGTTGCCGCAGGCGAGGATCTTGCCGTCGTCCATGAGGCATTGAACCATCAGGCCCGCTGCCCGCTGAAGGGGCGCGGCGAGGGATTGCGCGCAGGCCAGCTTGAGCTGGGCACTATCGGAGAAGTGTTGCTGGATGCGGCCAAGCAGTTCCATGGTCGGGGCGGCGGCGGGAGCGAAAGATTGAAGCCCCCCATCACGCTGAGCCACGAGATCGTGGGTGAAGTGGTGTCCGCAGGCGCGCAGGCCGGCACCGTGGGGGCCGAGCGCGTGGCGCTGGTGCACCCGTGGATAGGCTGCGGTGAGTGCGCCGCCTGCAAGCGCGGCGAAGAGAACATCTGCATCAAGCCGCAGTCGCTGGGCGTGGTGCGGCCGGGCGGATTTGCCGAATATGTGATCGTGCCGCACCCGCGCTACCTGGCGGACATCGAGGGCCTGGACGCTGCCGAGGCGGCCCCGCTGGCCTGCGCCGGCGTCACCACCTACAGCGCACTGAAGAAGCTGGGCGCGCGCATCGAGACCGACCCGGTGGTGGTGATCGGCGCGGG
>DAIPHN010000143.1:0-9481 GCA_036771335.1 Burkholderiales bacterium | reverse complement strand
GGCGCGCGCGCTGCTGGTGCTGAACGTGCAGGGGGCCGCCGTCGGGCTGGGCGCGCCGCCGGCCAACGGCGCGGCGGCCTTTCAGCTCAACGTGAACGCCCGGGGGCGGCTGGTGGACGAGTCGGAGTTCGGCGAGATCATCGTGCGCTCCTCGCCCGCCGGCATGGTGCGCCTCAAGGACGTGGCGCGCATCGAACTGGGCGCCAACACCTACTCGCTGCGCAGCCTGCTCGACAACAAGCCCTCCATCGGCGTGGCGGTGTGGCAGTCGCCCAAGGCCAACGCCCTGGAGCTCTCCAGCCAGGTGCGCGAGGCCATGGAAGAACTCAAGCGCGACTTCCCGCCGGGGCTGGATTACAAGCTCGTCTACGACCCCACCCAGTTCGTGCGCGCCTCCATCAAGGCCGTGGTGACTACGCTGTTCGAGGCGGTGGCGCTGGTGGTGCTGGTGGTGATCGTGTTCCTGCAGACCTGGCGCGCCTCGGTCATCCCGCTCATCGCCGTGCCCGTGTCCATCGTCGGCACCTTCGCGCTGCTGATGCTGTTCGGATTCTCCATCAACACCCTCACCCTGTTCGGCCTGGTGCTGGCCATCGGCATCGTGGTGGACGACGCCATCGTGGTGGTGGAGAACGTGGAGCGCAACATCGAGCGCGGGCTCGCCCCCCTGGCGGCCACCCACCAGGCCATGAAGGAGGTGAGCGGCCCCATCGTGGCCACCACGCTGGTGCTGTGCGCGGTGTTCGTGCCCACGGCCTTCGTCTCGGGGCTGTCGGGCCAGTTCTACAACCAGTTCGCCCTCACCATCGCCATCTCGACCGTGATCTCCATGGTGAACTCGCTCACGCTCTCGCCGGCGCTGGCCGCGGTGCTGCTCAAGCCCCACGGCGCGAAGCCCGACCTCCTGCAACGGGGAATCGACGCGCTGCTTGGCTGGTTTTTCCGGCCCTTCAACCGCTTCTTCGGGCGCGCCGCGGCGCGCTACGAGCGGCGCGTTGGCCGGCTGCTGAACGTGAAGAGCCTGGTGATGTTGATGTACGCCGGGCTCATCGGTCTCACCGTGGTGCTGTTCCAGGAAGTGCCCAAGGGCTTCGTACCCACCCAGGACAAGCAGTACCTGGTGGGCTTCGCCAAGCTGCCCGACGGCGCCTCCCTCGACCGCACCGAGGCGGTGATCAAGCGCATGGGCGAGATCGGCCTGAAGCACCCGGCCGTGTCCGACTCGGTGGCCTTCCCGGGGCTGTCCATCAACGGGTTCACCAACAACCCCAACGAGGGCATTGCCTTCTTCGGCCTGAAGCCCTTCGCCGAGCGCAAGGGTTTCGAGACCTCGCTCTGGGGCACCTTTCTCAAGCTCAACGAGGAACTGGGCGGCATCCAGGACGCCTTCGTGATGGTGTTCCCGCCGCCGCCGGTGGAGGTGCTGGGCACCATCGGCGGCTTCCGCCTGCAGATCGAGGACTAGGCCAACGTGTGCTTCCAGGCGCTCAACGAGGCTCTCCAGGCCACCCTGGCCAAGGCCTACGGCAGCAAGGAGCTGGCCGGGGTGTTCTCCAGCTACACCATCAACGTGCCGCAGATTTTCGCCGACGTGGACCGCGAGAAGGCCAAGCGCATGGGCATTGGCCTGGAGGAGATCTTCGCCGCGCTGCAGGTGAACCTGGGCTCGCTGTACGTGAACGACTTCAACCGCTTCGGCCGCACCTACCAGGTGATCGTGCAGGCCGATGCCGCCTACCGCCTGCATGCCGAGGACATCGGCCGCATCAAGATTCGCGGCGCCAACGGCCAGATGGTGCAGCTCTCCTCGCTGCTCACGCCGCGCAACTCCTTCGGCCCCGACCGGGTGCAGCGCTACAACACCTACGTCACCGCCGACGTGAACGGCGGGCCGGCGCCGGGCTTCTCCTCGGGCCAGGCCCAGGACGCCATGAAGCGCATCCTCGCCGAGACCCTGCCCAAGGGCGTGGGCTACGAGTGGACCGACCTCACCTACCAGGAGATCCTGGCCGGCAACACCATGGTGTTCGTGTTCCCGCTGTGCGTGCTGCTGGCCTTCCTGGTGCTGGCGGCGCAGTACGAGAGCCTGCGCCTGCCGCTGGCGGTGATCCTCATCGTGCCCCTGTGCTTGCTGTTCGCCATCCTCGGGGTGTGGCTCACGGTGGGAGAGACCACGGTGGTGGGCATCGCGCTGGCCATCCTCGGGGCCAACTTCCCCCAGGGTGACAACAACATCTTCACGCAGATCGCCTTCATCGTGCTGGCGGGGCTGGCGTGCAAGAACGCCATCCTGATCGTGGAGTTCGCCCGCGACCTGGAGCTGGCCGGGCGCAGCACCGTGCAGGCGGCGCTGGAGGCCTGCCGGCTGCGGCTGCGGCCCATCCTCATGACCTCCTTTGCCTTCATCATGGGCGTGCTGCCCTTGGTGCTGGCCAGCGGCGCGGGGGCCGAGATGCGCCAGGCCATCGGCATCGCGGTGTTCTTCGGCATGCTGGGCGTGACACTGTTCGGCCTGTTCCTCACGCCGGTGTTCTACGTGCTGGTGCGCGGCCGCCGGCCGCTGGCACGGCCCGCGGGCGATCAGCCCTCGCCCCTGGCCGGGGAAGGAGACTCCCATGACTGACCGGCTCATCGTGGCGGTCTGCGCCCTGCTGCTCACGGGTTGCAATCTCACGCCTAAGTTCCAGCAGCCCGCCGTGGAAGTGCCGGGCGGGTTCAGGCAGGCGGCCCTGGAACTGCCGCCGGAGGAGCGCGGCTCCTGGAAGCTCGCCGAGCCCGCCGAGGCGCAGCCCAGGGGCGAGTGGTGGAGGGCCTTCAACGACCCGGTGCTCGATCAGCTCATGGCCGACGCCATCGTCGCCAGCCCGGCGCTGGCCGCAGCCGCCAGCCGAGTGACCCAGGCCCGCGCCCTGCTCGGCATCTCGAGGGCCGACCGGACCCCCGAACTGAGCGCGGGCGTGGGCTTCTTCAATTCGCGTTTCTCGCCCTCGTCCCAGGGGCTCCCCCAGGACACGGCCATGCCTTCGCGCACGGTGTGGCGCGCCCAGGGCGCCCTGTCCTACGAGTTCGATCTCTTCGGCCGGGTGTCCTCCAGCATCGCAGCTTCGAGGAAGGACCTCGCCGGACAGGAGGCCGCCTTCCGCTCCGTGAGCCTCGCGCTGCACGCCGACATCGCGCGCACCTACTTCGAACTTCGCGAGACCGACCGCGACATCGAGCTGCTCGCGGAGGGGCTGCGGTTGCGCCAGGCAACGCTGCGGCTGCTGCGGGCGCGTCGCGAAGCGGGGGCCATCGCGGAGCTGGACGTGGCGCGCGCTCAGGCGGAGCTGGCGGTGACCGCGGCGGAGCTGCAGGCGGTGCGCGGGGTGCGCGAGCGGCTGGAGACAGCCCTCGCCGTGCTGGTGGGGCGCCCCCCCTCGTCACTGGCCGTGGACGTCATGGCGTCCGGCCCGCGCATTCCGGGCATTCCGGCGGGCTTGCCCTCCTCGCTGCTGGAGCGGCGCCCGGACGTGGTGGCCGCCCAGGCGGCGCTAGAGGCAGTCAATGCGCGCATCGGCGTGGCGAAGGCGGCCTTCTTCCCCCAGGTGAGGCTCACCGCCATCGGCGGCTTCGAGGCCGACGAACTGGGCGATGTGCTCAAGTGGAACAGCCGTACCTGGATTCTCGGGCCGTTTTTCGGGCCGCTGATCTCCGTGCCGATTTTCGACGGCGGGCGCAACCGCGCCAATCTCGCGCGCGTGCGCGCCCAGTACGAGGAGGCGGTGGCCAACTACCGCCAGCAGGTCCTGGTGGCCTTCGGTGACGTGGAGGACAGCCTCGCCGGTCTGCGCTCGCTCGATGGCCAGGCCCGCGCCCTGTCCGAGGCGGTGGATGCCGTTCGGCGAGCCACCCGCATCGCCCAGGCGCGATACGACGCGGGTGCCGTGGGTTACCTGGATGTGATAGATGCCCAGCGCAGCCAGCTCGACGCCGAGCGCCAGGCCAACCGGGTGCTCGGCGCCCAGGCTCAGGGCACCGTGGCGCTCATCCGCGCACTGGGCGGAGGATGGGGCGAGCCGGTTCCGGGCGATCGCACCGCCGGGCGCTAAGCGTCACGGCGCCTCGTCGCGCAGGCGCTCAAGTTGCGCTTCGATGGCGCGGGCCTCGTCCACCAGCGCCTCGCCGCTCACCCCCGGCGCCACGCGCAAGGCGGGCGGTGCGAGGGTGTTCATCACGGGCAGCTGATCCACGTCATCGCGGTTGGCCAGCCAGTCGGAGAGCTGCGCGGCCATGAGCGCCAGCAGCGACACCGCCACGGAGGCCAACAGCAGCATGGCGCGGGGCTGGCGGGTCACCAGCCGCAGTTGTCCGTAGAGCAGCGCGCCGAAGGCCAGCGCGATCGCCAGTGTGGATTGATCAGACAGCTCCGGCAAGGAGAACGCGAAGGCACACAGTTCCAGCGCCGCGCCCAGCACCAGAGCGGCCGCCCCGGCCGCTAGGGTGAGGGCGGCGTGTGCCCAGAACTGGGCGTGGCCCCCAGCCACTCGGCCCGTGGCGGCCCACAGGCCAGCCCACAACGCGGGCGCGAGCAGGGCCGCGGGCAGGGAGGCCACCAGACGCGCCGGCTCGAAACCATCGAAGGCGGTCACGAAGGCGGTGAAGCCCAGCATGGTGATGTAGGCCGCCAGCGCCGCGGTGAACACCCTGGGCGAACCCCAGCGGCTGTCGGCATCCACGGGTAGTTCTGGCGGCAACGGGTCTTCGGAGCTGCGCACCCGCAGGGTGGTGTGCCCGATGCGCAGGCGCGCCGCCGGGCCTAACAGCGCTTCCGCGGTGCGGTTCCTTCCCGCGAACAATCCATTGCGGCTGCCCAGGTCCATGGCGCGCAGCCGGCCATGCTCGTCGCGCTCGATGCGCAGGTGGTGCGCGGCCACCGTGGGGTCGTCCACCACCACGTCGTTATCGAGCGCACGCCCCACGGTAGCGGGCAGGCCGGGCAGGCGTATGCGGTGCAGCGCCTCGCCGCCGCGCCCGAGCAGCTCCACCAGGATCACGGTTTCCATCGCACCGCATCCATGTAGCGCCGGGCCAATTCGAGCGCGTTCTTCATGGACAGCCCGTCGGCGCTCAACCAGCTCACCAGCGCCTCGCGCCGCGGCTCCAGCGTCACCAGCTTCAGCCGCAGGTCGTAGATGCCTTCCAGACGCCGGTAGGCGCGCAGGCACAGGGCGGCGCGCAGCGTGCCGCTGGCCGACTGCACGAAGCGCTCGCGGCAGCGCATGGGTGTGAGATCTTCGCTGGTGCCCGTGCCGCTGGCCGAGGGCACGTTCGACCAGGTCTGCTCCAGGAGGGAAGAGAAGCGCAGCGCATCGAGCTTCGGGGCGCTCAGCAGCACGTGGCCGAAGGCGAGGCCGCCCGTGTCCAGCTCATCGCTCAGGAACAGCGAAGCCTGGGCATCGCACACCTTGTAGGTGCTCACGTAAGGCTTGCTGCGCTCGGTGGTGGTGTCCCCCCAGCAGCGCATGAAGCTGCCGAGCGAATCGGGGACGCTGTAGCGGCCCATGGGGCTGGCCGGAACAGGCTTCAGGAAAATGTCCGCCAGCACCCGCTCCTGGCGCTCGAGCACCTGGCGCGCCACGCTGGTGCGCAGCGCCTCGGCTGGCGGCGGCGCCACCGGGGCACGCGCCAGCAGCGCGGCCACGAAGCGCGCCGGCACCAGGAAGCTCACCAGGTTGTTGTCGCGCATCTTGGCCACGTTCACGCCGTACACACGACCCTCGGGAGTTACCGCCGGGCCGCCGCTCATGCCCTCGTTGATGGCGCCGGTGAAGTGGAAGCGCTCGGCCAGCGTGTTCTCCACCAAGCCGTTGTGGGTACCCTCCACGATGGTGAGGCCGAGGTCGTGGGGATTGCCCATGGCGAAACCGCGGTCGCCCTTGCGCAGCTCGCTCTCGGCAAGGGCGAAGGCCGGCAGGCCGCGCGCGCCCATGCTCGCCACCGCCAGGTCCTCCACCACGTCCACCGCCAGCACCTCCAGAGGCCCCACCGACCCGTCGCCGCGCACGTACTCCACGCGATAGCGCTCGGGCTCGGTGACGAAGCGCGACACCACGTGATAGTTGGTCACCACGCGCCCGTCAGCGCCCGCCAGCCAGCCCGAGCCGATGGTGGCCTGGGCCTGGGTGCTGCGCTCCACGATGCGGATCTGCAGCAGCTTGTCCCGGGCCGCATCGAACACCGCGCGCGCCTGGGCGGAGAGTGGCTGCGGCCCGGGCGCCTGGGAAAGGGCGCCTGGGGGGGCGGCAAGGCCAAGGGCTAGGGCGGCCAGGATGGCTTGCGCGCCGCGCCTGGCCAGCGCCGCGCCCGGCTGGCCGCGAGAAGGCGGCGAGGGCGGCGTCGGCAGCGCCACACACCACCCGCAGGGGTTGGCCAAGGCCCTCAAGCCTTGTCCCAGAGGACGTCGCAACCCTTGCTTGCGGCCCGTCGCAGCAGTTCCAGCATGGGATGGGCGCGCTGGCGCAGGTTGACGCTCGGCTCGCCGGTGGCCTCATCCTGGACCCCCGAGGGCGGCAGGTGGCTCACCGCCGCTTCCAGGCGCGCGATGGCGGCAGGCAGGTCGGCGGCAAGCAGCGCGCCGGGCACCGTGCCCGAGTGCCCCATGTGGCGCAGCAGCGCCACGGCCACGTCGGCATTCATCAGGAACTGCCCAACCGCGCTGTCGAAACGAACGATCACCTTGGACACCTTTCGGTCTTGAGGGGCGAATGGTAACGCGTGGCGGATTCCGCGCCGTTGTGCCCCAGTTGTTGTTACCCTTCGTGCGCCGCTCGCGCGCGGCCCAGGCCGGCGGCCGGAACCCGCACCATGTTCCCGGCGCTGGCATGCGGCGGCTAGCACGCCCGCTGCGTTGGGCCCATTCCGGGTTCGCCGCGGCGTGCGGGGCTGCCTGATCGTGCGCCCGGCAGCACCAATGCCGCGCCGAGCCCGTTCGTTGCTGCCTAAGACTACCCTGCACGGAAACCGACCATGCGCGACACCTCGATGGCTCTGTCTGGCAGCACCATCGAGGCTGTGGCGTCGTCCGCCGGTTACGCCGGTAACGCGATCCTCCGGCCTCGACCATTGGCGCGCGTCGCGGGCCCTGCCTGGCAGGTGATGCCGGGCAGATCACCGCTGTGCCGGGACGCTGAGGCCGGCTGCAACGCCGCGCCCGCGCTGCAGCCGTGAGGCGCAGCCCGTGACCATCTGTGAGCTGCTCTTCACGCACTTAGCGGCGGGCGGCCAAGGCCAGCAACGAAGGGTGGGAGTGCAGCGGCACCGTGCTCACCCGGCGCTTCAACGGGTGGCTGATCCGCTGACTCGATCGTGCGCAGGGGGCAGAGCTTGAGCGTTTCCGCATCGCCGTACTGGGAGCAAACGGCCGGGCCTGCCCCGGCGCCCGGCGCGCCCCTCGCCGGCGATCTAGCCGTGGACGTGGCTGTGATCGGCGGTGGCTACACGGGGCTCGCGGCCGCGCTTCGGCTTGCGTCCGTGCACGGCGCGCGGGTGGCACTGCTCGAGTCCCACCACGTGGGATGGGGCGCGAGCGGCCGCAACAGCGGCTTCGCCCTCATCTCGGTGGGCAAGCTGGGGCTGGAGGCGCGCATCCGCCAGTGGGGCCTGGAGGCTGCCCGCCAGTCCGTCCGTCTCGGGTTGGAGGCGGTGGAGACGGTACGCGCCCTGATCCGCGACGAGGCCATCGAATGCGACCCGCAGCCCGACGGCTGGCTGGTGGTGGCGCACCGCGCCGGCATGGTGGAGGAACTGCGCGCCCGGGCGTGCACCTACTGCCACACCCTGGGCTACGGCGGCGTGGAGTTTCTCGAGGCCGAAAGGCTGGCCGAGGGCGGCTACCTGCGCGGGCCGGCCGCCCATGCGGCCCTCCTGTTCCGCAGCGGCTTCGGGCTGCACCCACTAAAGTTCGTCCGCGGCCTGGCCGCTGCAGCGAGGCGGCGCGGTGTGGGGGTGTTCGAAGCCACGCCGGTGCTGGCCTGGCAGCGCGCGGCGGACGGGCATCGGCTCTCCACGCCCGGCGGCACCCTGAGGGCGAGGCGGGTGGTGATGGCCACCAATGGCTACACCCCCGAGCATCTGCACCCCTTCTTCCGCGGCCGGCTGCTGCCGGCGGCCAGCAACATCGTGGTGACGCCGCCGCTCAGCCAACAGCAGTGGACCGCCACAGGCATGCTCGCCGCTGGCGTGTACTCCGACACCCGCAAGCTGGTGTACTACTGGCGGCGCATGCCCGACGGCCGCCTGCTGTTCGGCGGGCGCGCCGGCGTGCGGGATACCGAGGCTTCGCTGCGTGCGCGGCGCCGGGGGCTGGAGGAGGCCATCGCGCTGAAGTGGCCGCACTTGCGCGGCCTGGGCAGCGAGCACTTCTGGCACGGCAACGTGTGCCTCTCCCGCGACCTAACGCCGCACGTGAACACGGTGCCGGACGATCCCTCCGTGGCCTATGCCATGGCCTACCTGGGCAGCGGCGTGGCGCTGGCCACCCACGGTGGCGGGCTGGCGGCGGACCTGGTGATGGGCGCGCCGGTGGTGCGCCACACGCCGGTCACCGGCGCGGGGCTGGCGCGCTTCCCGCTGCCGTTCCTGCGCCGCGCTTACCTGGCCGGCGCCTACCTTGCCTATGGGCTGAAGGACCGCGGCTCGTGAGCGCCGGAAACCCGCGCCTGGGCGCAATACCCGAAGCCGTGCGCCGCGCCGAGCCGGTGGTCTGGATCAACCCGCACCGGCAAGCCGCCGCCAGAGCCCTTACCGTCCTTGAAGTGGGCGCTGCTGAGATTGCCGCCGCCCGGGCGCTGTGGAGGCAGGCCGCGCCGGTGCTCGCGCGGCTGTTCCCCGAGCTGCGCGAAAGCGGCGGGCGCATCGCCTCGGAGCTGCTGCCGCTGCCGGTTGCGCTGTCGCCCGCCCTGGGCCTGCGTCCTCCCGGCCGTGCCTTCGTGAAGGCTGACCACGCGCTGCCCGTGACGGGCTGCATCAAGGCTCGCGGCGGCGTGTACGAGGTGCTCTGCCATGCCTTGGAGGTGGCGCGGTCGCTGGGCTTTGCCGACGCCGACAGCGCGCAGCTGGCCGAGCCGCCCTGGCCGGAGCACTTCTCCCGCCACACCGTGCTGGTGGGCAGCACGGGCAACCTGGGCTTCAGCGTTGGGCTCGCGGCGCGCGCGCTGGGCTTCCAGGCGCAGGTGCACATGTCCGCGGACGCCAAGGCTTGGAAGAAGGATCGCCTGCGCCGCCTGGGAGTGCGCGTGGTGGAGCATGCCGGCGACTACGGCGCGGCCGTGGCCGCGGCGAGGGCGGCCGCGGCCAACGAGCCCGACACCCACTTCGTGGACGACGAGTCCTCGCGCCAGCTGTTCGTGGGATATGCCACCGCCGCCGAGGAGCTCGCCCGGCAGCTTCGTGCCGCGGGAATGCGCGTGGACGGGGACCACCACCTGCGGGTCTACCTTCCCTG
>DAIPHN010000142.1:0-9594 GCA_036771335.1 Burkholderiales bacterium | reverse complement strand
GGCCTTGAAGCGCAGGTACTGCTGCAGCACCGGCGTGTGCGGGGCGCTCACGGCGGTTGTTTCCGGGCGGGCGGGCGCCGGCTCAGCCGCGCAGGGTGGCTGGCAGGTGCGCGCCGATCACCGCCAGCATTTGCGGGAAGATCCTGGGATTGGCGGCGCAGATGTGACCCTTGCGCAGGAAGCCGTCATTGCCCTCCAGGTCACCCACCAGTCCGCCCGCCTCGATGATCATGAGCGCGCCAGCGGCCATGTCCCAGGGCTGCAGGCCGAGTTCCCAGAAGCCGTCCAGGCGGCCGGCCGCCACGTTGGCCAGGTCCAGTGCCGCCGCGCCGGGCCGGCGGATGCCGGCGGGCTTGTGCATGAACTCCTTCATCATGGCCACGTAGGCATCGGTGTGGGCTTGCTCGCGGAACGGGAAACCCGTGCCAATCAGGCCGTCGATCAGCCTCTCGCGCTTGGAAACGCGCATGCGACGGTCGTTCAGGAAGGCCCCTGCGCCGCGGGACGCAGTGAAAAGGTCGTTGCGCGACGGATCGAAAATGACGCCATGGGTGAGCACACCCTTGTGTGCCATGGCGATGGACACGCAATAGACCGGGAGTCCATGCAGGAAATTCGTGGTGCCGTCGAGCGGGTCGATGATCCACTGGTGATCCGAGGAGCCGCTCTCGCCGCTTTCCTCCGCCAGGATGGAGTGATCGGGATACGCACCTCTTATCACTTCGATGATGGCGTCCTCGGCGGCGCGGTCCACCTCGGATACCAAGTCGTTGAGCGACTTGTGACGCACCGTGAGAACATCGAGATTGTCCGAGGCGCGATTGATGATGCTGCCAGCCCGGCGCGCCGCCTTGACCGCAGTGTTCAGCATAGGATGCATGATGCGTGGGCGCCCGGTTAAGAAAAGGGGCGCAATTCTAGCCGAAGGTGTTGGGCGCCTGTCCTTTGTTTCGCGGCGCCCGCGTATGCTGATTCGAATGCAAAGCCCCGATCCTCTGCAACGTATCCGCGTGGTGCTGTCCCATCCCAGCCATCCGGGCAACGTGGGCGCGGCGGCGCGCGCCCTCAAGACCATGGGGCTAACGCGCCTGCTGCTGGTGAATCCGCGGCGCTTCCCCGATCCGCAGGCCGAGGCGCGGGCGTCCAATGCACTGGACGTCCTGCAGGCCACTCATGTCTGCACGAGCCTGCCTGAAGCGCTGGCGGGAACGTCGCTGGCGGTGGCCACAGTGAGCCATGCCTATGCCATGAGCCATCCCATGGTGGACTGTCGGGAGGCCGCAGCTCGGGCGCTGGCGGTGGCGCGGGCGGGCGGGGAGGTGGCGCTGGTGTTCGGCACCGAGAAGGACGGCCTGGCGGCCGAGGAGGTGATCGCCTGCAATCTCCTCGCCCACATCCCTGCCAACCCCGCGTACGCCTCCCTCAACCTGGCGGCAGCGGTGCAGGTGTTCGCCTATGAGGTTCGCGTCGCCGCGGGCGTGTCGCTGCCGGCGTCCGATCTCTTCCTGCCCGCCAGCCATGAGTCCATCGAGCGCCTGCACGCGCACCTGGAGGAGGTGCGCATCGCGCTGGGCTACTTCGACCCGGCCAACCCGAAGAAGCTGCGTGAGCGGCTGCGCCGTGTGGTGGCGCGGGCCGGGCTCGAACAGGAGGAGGTGAACGTGGTGCGCGGCTTTCTCAAGCAGGTTCTGCGCGGCGGCGGGAGCGGTTGACGGGTTGTCACCGACTCG
This sequence comes from Burkholderiales bacterium, assembly GCA_036771335.1. Classification (GTDB taxonomy): domain Bacteria; phylum Pseudomonadota; class Gammaproteobacteria; order Burkholderiales. Next base: position 7,864 of record DAIPHN010000142.1, on the reverse strand, counting down.
CTACCGTCGCGCCTCTTCATCGACGCCCGGCGCCTGCCCCAGATTCCCGCATGCTTTCCCGTCTCCGCGAAGAGCTTCGCGTGGTTTTCGACCGCGATCCGGCAGCCAGATCCACGTGGGAGGTGGTGACCTGCTACCCCGGTTTCCATGCCATGCTGGTGCACCGCTTGGCGCATCGCCTGTGGAGGTGGAACCTCAAGTGGCTGGCGCGGTGGCTGGCGCACCTCGGCCGCTGGTTCACGGGTATCGAGATCCATCCTGGTGCGCGCATCGGACGGCGGTTTTTCATCGATCACGGCATGGGGGTGGTGATCGGCGAAACAGCCGAGATCGGCGATGACTGCACCCTCTACCACGGTGTCACCCTGGGCGGCACCACCTGGAATAAGGGCAAGCGTCATCCCACCCTCGGCAAGGGTGTCGTGATCGGCGCAGGGGCGAAGGTGCTTGGTCCGATCACGCTCGGTGATAACGCCAAGGTGGGATCAAATGCCGTGGTGGTGAAAGACGTGCCCGCAGGTGCTACGGCGGTCGGCATTCCCGCGCGGATCCTCGAAGAGGGTGCAGAGCAGCGGCCTGTGAGCATGCGGAACGGCTTTGCCGCGTATGGAGTGAGCAACGACATGAACGACCCGCTCGTAAAGGCCGTCCAGGAGCTCGCGGAACAGTCGGCAGAGCAGCAGCGCCGGATCGAGGCCCTGCAAGCGGAAGTGCACCGCTCTCGCCCGGCCGCCTGACAGTTGCCTGAAAGCTGACGTTCGTCGCCGGTTTTTCCGTCTGTGGTGCCGGGAACTCTTGCCGCTGGAAAGGCTCCCAGGATTGTTGACCGAATCGCTTGGGTTTAATACGATTCGCAATGTTGACAAACACCATCAACTTATAAGATGGGTTGCCAGGAATCCCTGATTTGATACATGTTTCCATGAGGCATCCATGCGACTCTCCACGAAAGGGCGCTTTGCTGTCACCGCGATGATCGATCTCGCCTTGCGAGACGGCTCCGGGCCAGTCACTCTTGCCGAAATCAGCCAGCGCCAAAAGATCTCCCTCTCCTACCTCGAGCAGCTGTTCGGGAAGCTGCGTCGCCAGCAACTGGTGAACAGCACCCGTGGCCCTGGTGGCGGCTACACCCTGGCGCGCAAAACCGACGAGGTGTCAGTTGCCGACATCATCCTGGCTGTAGACGAGCCCATCGACGCGACCCAGTGCGGCGGCTTGGAAAACTGTCACGACGACCACAAATGCTTGACTCATGACTTGTGGTCGGCGCTGAATGCCCGGATTTTTGATTATCTTCGTAATGTCAAGCTCTCCGAGTTGGTGGCTCGCCAGCACGCGCTGCGCGCTGCTGCTGCCGAGGGGGCGGCGACCGTGGAATTGCCCATGCGTACCGGTACGCGCCCTGGGGTCTCCAGCGTTGGTGCGGCGCTGACCGCCTAACCGGCACATCTGTCTGGAGGAATGCCGAAGTGGCCATTCATCTCACCGAAAGCGCTGCACAGAGGATCCGCGATGCCGTCATGGGCGGCCGCGGCGGCATCGCCTTGCGCCTTGGTGTCAAGCAGGTGGGTTGCTCGGGGCTCGCCTACACCTTCGACGTAGCACAGCAGGCGGCCGACGGCGAGCACCGGTTCGAAGAGCAAGGCGCCACGGTGCTGGTGCCCGACGATGCGCTGCCTTACCTGGACGGCGCCACGCTCGACTTTGTGCGCGAGGGATTCAAGCACGTCTTCAAGGTAGACAACCCGCGGGTAAGCGCCACCTGCGGCTGCGGCGAGAGCTTTACCATCGACCCGGCGATGGCGACGGAGCCTCGGCCGTGAGTGCCGTACTGCAGAGCCTTATGGATCAGCCCTACCGGCACGGGTTCGTCACGGACATCGAGTCCGACACCGTGCCCAAGGGCCTCTCGGAAGAGGTGATCCGTCACATATCGCTAAAAAAGGGCGAACCCGACTGGCTTCTCGACTTCCGGCTGGCTGCCTACCGGCACTGGCTCACGCTATCCGAGCCGGCGTGGCCGAACGTCAAGTACCCGCCCATCGACTACCAGGACATCATCTACTACTCGGCGCCAAAGCCGAAGAAGAAGCTTTCGTCCATGGACGAAGTGGACCCGGAGCTGAAGCGCACGTTCGAGAAGCTGGGTGTGCCGCTGCATGAACAGGCTGCTCTTGCCGGCGTGGCAGTGGACGTGATCTTCGACTCGGTTTCCGTCGCCACCACCTACAAGCAGAAGCTGGCGGACGTGGGGATCGTGTTCTGCTCCTTCTCAGAGGCGGTCCGAGAGCATCCCGAGCTGGTACGCCGCTACTTGGGCACCGTGGTTCCCGCAACCGACAATTTCTACGCCGCGCTCAACTCGGCCGTGTTCACGGACGGATCCTTCGTGTACATCCCCCGGGGAGTGAAGTGCCCGATGGAGCTGTCCACCTCCTTCCGTATCAACACCCAGGAGTCGGGACAGTTCGAGCGCACGCTGATCGTAGCGGAGGATGGTGCCGAGGTGAGCTACCTCGAGGGCTGCACGGCACCAAAGTTCGACACCAATCAGTTGCACGCCGCCGTGGTGGAACTGGTGGCGCTGGACAACGCATACATCAAGTACTCCACGGTGCAGAACTGGTATGCCGGCGATGCCGACGGCGTGGGCGGCATCTACAACTTCGTCACCAAGCGCGGCCTGTGCCAGGGCACTAACTCCCGCATCTCCTGGACCCAGGTGGAGACGGGCTCGGCCATCACCTGGAAATATCCTTCCTGCGTGCTGCTCGGCGATAATTCCGTGGGCGAGTTCTACTCCGTGGCGCTCACCAACCACCGCCAGCAGGCCGATACGGGCACCAAGATGGTTCACGTGGGCCGCAACACCCGCAGCACCATCGTCTCCAAGGGAATCTCTGCGGGCCAGTCCAACAACTCCTACCGCGGCCTGGTGAAGATCGGACCCAAGGCGCAGGGCGCCCGCAACTATTCCCAGTGCGACTCCATGCTGATCGGCGATCGGTGCGGCGCCAACACCTTTCCCTACATCGACGTCCAGAACAGTACGGCGCGAGTGGAGCACGAAGCCACCACCTCCAAGATCGGCGAGGACCAGCTGTTTTACTTCGCCAGCCGCGGCATCGGCAACGAGGATGCCGTGTCGATGATCATCAACGGTTTCGTGAAGGATGTGTTCACGCAACTGCCCATGGAATTCGCCGTGGAGGCAGGGCGCCTCCTGGGTCTCAAGCTGGAAGGGAGCGTCGGATGAGCCAGTCCCCTGGCAGGGAGTTGCTGCGGGTGCAAGGACTCACCGCCACCGTTGCGGGGAAGATCATTCTCAAGGGTATCGACCTCACGGTGCGTACAGGGGAAGTGCACGCCATAATGGGACCGAACGGCTCGGGCAAGAGCACCCTCTCCAAGGTGCTGGCGGGCCACCCTTCCTACGAAGTGACCGGCGGCATTGCCACCTTCCTTGGGGCCGACCTGTTCGGCCGCGAGCCCGAGGAGCGCGCCCGTGCCGGGTTCTTTCTCTCGTTCCAGTATCCCGTGGAGGTGCCCGGCGTCGCAAACGCGCAGTTCCTGCGGCTTGCCTACAACACCGTGCAGGGGGCGCGTGGCCGCGACGAACTCGACCCGCTCGAGTTTGACGATTTCGTGCGGGAAAAGATGAAGCTGCTAGAGATGGATCCGGCGTTTCTCGACCGCTCTGTCAACGAAGGGTTCTCCGGAGGCGAGAAGAAGCGTAACGAGATCCTGCAAATGGCGCTGCTCGAGCCCAGCCTCGCCTTCCTGGACGAGACCGATTCTGGACTCGACATAGATGCGCTGCGCGTGGTGGCTGGGGGCATCAACGCGCTGCGGAAGGGCGATAACGCCGTGGTGCTGGTCACCCACTACCAGCGCCTGCTCGATTACGTAGTACCGGATTTCGTGCACGTGATGGATGGCGGGCGGCTGGTAAAGACCGGCGGCCGCGAGCTGGCGCTCGAGCTGGAACGGCGGGGCTATGACTGGGTGGCCCAGGAGGCCAAGGCGGCCTGATGAACAACGCCGTATCCACCTGGCTCGACAGCCTGTTATCGGGCCACGAACTGCTCCCTGCGCACCAGGCGGGCTGGGTAAACGGGCTGCGTGCCGACGCGCTGGAGCGCGCCCACGCGCTGACGCTACCCACCACGCGCGACGAAGAGTGGCGCTTCACCGATCTTTCACCCCTGTACCGGCTGGCCTTCCGGTCGCCGGTCACTGCGGGTGCAGTGAGCGCAGCGCAGCTTTCGCCCTTCGAAGTGGCAGAGGCGCCGCTTCGGCTCATCTTCGTGGATGGGCATTTCCTGCCGGCGCTGTCGCGGCTGGAAGCGGCGGGCGGGGCGCGCGTGTTGCCGCTCGCGGAAGCGCTGCAGCCGCACTCCGGGGTGGTGCGCGCATACTTGGGCAGTTGCGTGGCAAGCGGCGGTTGCGCCTTTGCCGCCATCAACACGGCCTACCTGCACGACGGGCTGTTCCTGCATGCGCCACGTGGGGCCAGCGTGCCGGCGGTGCACGTGCTCAACGTGAGCACCCAGGCCGGGGTGGCGGTGAACAACCGCCTTCTGGCGGTGGCCGACGCTGGCGCCGAGCTGACCCTCGTGGAGGAGTACGTCTCCCTTCACGAGGGCGCCTATGCGGTCAACACCGTCGCCGAGGTGGTGGCCGGCCCGGGCGCGCGGGTGCGGCACGTGCGCCTGCAGTGCGACAGCAAGGCCGCGTTTCACATCGGTTCCACTGGTGTACGCCTGGACCGGGATGCTCGGTACGCCGCGCTCTCCGTGGCCTTCGGAGCGCGCATCTCGCGCCTGGATCTGGGTGTCACGCAGGCCGGCCCGGGGGCCAGTTGCGAACTCGACGGGCTGACACTGCTCGCTGGCCGGCAACTTGCCGACACCCACAGCTTTATCGATCATGCCACAGCGGACGGCGCCAGTCGCCAGGAGCACCGCTGCATCGTGGATGGCGGCGCCCACGCGGTCTTCAACGGCCGCATCCTGGTGCGAGACGGCGCCCAGCGCGTCAACTCCGGCCAGCAGAGCCGCAACCTGCTGTTGTCGGACAAGGCGCGCGTGGATGCCAAGCCCCAGCTCGAGATCTTCGCCGACGACGTGAAGTGCGCCCACGGCGCCACCGTGGGGCAACTCGAGGCCGAGGAGGTCTTCTACCTGCGCAGCCGTGGCCTGTCCGAGGCCGCTGCGCGCGCCATGCTCACCTACGCCTTTGCCGCCGGGCTCGTGGACCGCATCGCGCTGCCATCGGTCGTGGCGCGCCTGCGAGAAACACTCACCGCCCGCACCGGCACCACGGAGATCGTCCGATGAACGCCGCCGTACTCTCGCCAATCAAGCCTGCCGCATCACTGGACGTGGAGCGGCTGCGGGCCGATTTCCCCATACTCGCCAACGTCCATCCCCACGGCAAACCGCTGGCCTATCTGGACAACGGCGCTAGCAGCCAGATGCCGCAGCGGGTGATCGACCGCCTGGTACGCTACCAGACCCAGGAACACTCCAACATTCACCGTGGCGTGCACACTCTCTCGGAGCGGGCCACGGCGGCCTACGAGGAGGCGCGCCATCGCGTGCAGGGCTTCCTGAATGCCCTGTCCGATCGCGAAATCGTGTTCACCTCCAACGTGACCGACGCCATCAACCTGGTGGCCCACGGGTTCGGCCGCGCCTTCATCGGCGAGGGTGACGAGATCATCATCACGCACCTCGAGCACCACGCCAACATCGTCCCGTGGCAGATGCTGTGCGAGGAGAAGGGCGCGAAGCTCAAGGTGGTGCCCATCGACGACACGGGCGCGCTGCTTCTCGATGAGTACGAAAAGCTGTTTTCGCCACGCACCCGGTTCGTGTCGGTTACCCACGTGTCCAATGCCCTTGGCACGGTGAACCCCGTGGAAGAGCTGGTGCGTATCGCGCACGCTTACGGCGTGCCGATCATGATCGATGGCGCCCAGGCGGTGCAGCACATGCCCGTGGACGTGCAGGCGCTGGACTGCGATTTCTACGCCTTTACTGGCCACAAGCTCTACGGTCCGACGGGCATCGGTGTGCTCTACGGAAAGGCCCAGTGGCTGGAGCGCATGAAGCCTTTCCGCGGCGGCGGAGACATGATTCTGTCGGTGAGCTTCGAGAAGACCACCTACAACGTGATTCCCTTCAAGTTCGAGGCCGGCACGCCGCCCATCGCCCAGGCCATCGCGCTGGGTGAGGCGGCGGAGTACGTGCGCGGCGTCGGGCTGGAGGCCATCGCCGCCCACGAGCAGGCCTTGCTCGCCTACGCCACCGAGCAGGTGGCGGCGCTGCCCGGTGTGCGCATCTACGGCACGGCGCGGCACAAGGCGGCGGTCCTGTCTTTCTACCTTGGCGAGGTTCACCCCCACGACGTGGGCACTCTGCTCAACGAGGACGGCATCGCCGTTCGCACCGGGCACCACTGCGCCCAGCCGGTTATGCAGCGCTTTCGCATCCCCGGCACCGTGCGCGCCTCGTTTGCGTTCTACAACACCTTCGAGGAAGTGGCCGCGCTCGCGGCGAGCCTGCGGCGCATCCAGAAGCTGTTCGCCTGAGGCAGCGCGCGTGGGCGAAAGCAAGCAGCTCTACCAGGAAGTGATCCTGGATCACAACCGCAAGCCGCGCAATTACGGCTCGCTTGGCGCTGCCACCCACCGCGCCGAGGGTCTCAATCCGCTGTGCGGCGACCACATCTGGCTTGCCCTCAGGGTAGACGGCGAGCGTGTCGCCGAGATCGCCTTCGAGGGCCAGAGCTGTGCCATCTGCAAGGCTTCGGCGTCCATGATGACCGCCAACGTCAAGGGCAGGCCGGTGGCTGAGGCGCAGGCGCTGATCGACGAATTCCGCGGCATGGTTACCGGGACGCTCGATCCCGCGACGCAACCGAATCACCTGGGCAGGCTCACGGTGTTCGCCGGCGTGCACGAGCTGCCTTCGCGCGTGAAGTGCGCGGTGCTCCCCTGGCATACGCTGCATGCCGCGTTTCGCCAGCAGGCTACCACCTCCACCGAGGGCGACTAGGACCCGGCTGAATCGGCAATCTGCTGAATACTGCGCCGAGACCAACTCACACACCGATGCCCAAGATCGCAGAAGTCGAACGCACGCCCAATCCCAACGCCATGAAGTTCGTGCTCAAGGAGCCGCTGTCCTGGGGGGTGGCGCATTCCTTCGATTCGCCGGAGGAGGCCGACTCCAATTCGCTCGCCAAGGCGATCTTCACCATCCCCCACGTGACCAGCGTGTTCTACGTGGATAACTGGATCACCGTCACCCAGGACGGCGAGGCGGAGTGGTCGAAACTCATGAAGGAGGTTGCCGTTCCCATCCGCGAGGCTCCGGCAGCGGAGGATGGCTCCGCCCATTACGGCGCCGCCAGCAGCGCGCTGCTGGATAACCCCGACCTGACCCCCGAGCAGCGCAACAAGCTCCTCGCCATCAGCCAGTTGCTGGACGAACGGGTGCGTCCTTACCTGCAGGGCGACGGGGGCGACGTTTACATCGTCGGCCTGGAGGGCAACGAACTGCACGTGCATTACCAGGGCGCTTGCGGAAGCTGCCCGAGTTCCCTGTCCGGTACCTTGGCCGGTATCGAGGGGCTGGTGCGCCAGGTGGATCCCGACCTGGAAGTGGTGCCGGTTTAGGGGGCCGGATGTCGGGCTGGATCGAGGTCGCCCCGGTGGACCAGTTTCCACTCGGCACCCAGCGCGAAGTGGATGCAGACGGCACGGCGATCGTGGTGTTCGCCCTGGAAGAGGGCTACTTCGCCCTCGAAAACACCTGCACCCACGATGGTGGCGTGCTCACCGGGGGCTGCGTGCAGG
>DAIPHN010000141.1:0-9598 GCA_036771335.1 Burkholderiales bacterium | reverse complement strand
GTGCGCTAGGGCAGGCGCCAACTGGAGCGCCTAGGGAGCCCGGGCGGAGGGCGGCATGGCGGGTGGAACGGCAGGCGGCGCCGCGGGCGCTGACTCTTCGGCATGGGAATCCTTGCCGTGGGTCAGGTACAGGGCCACACCCACCAGGGCGATGGCCCCGCCCAGGTAGAGCAGGTCGAGCACGTTCTGCATCTTCATGCGCACGGCGTGCTCGAACAGCTTGACGATGAGGATCATGAGAATCACCTTGGCGAGGCGGTTCTTCAGGTCGTCGAGGCTTTCGATCACGAGAATGCGGCTCGAAGCCACCGAATGGCGGGCCTCGTCGATGTCGCTCACGAACAGTTCGTACAGGCCGAGAGCGAAAATGAACATCACGGCGGCCAGCAGGTAGCCGTCCACCATCTCCACCACGTGGGTGATGGTGTTGTCGCGGATGTTGCGACGCGCCTCCTCGGACAGGGAGGTGTCGGCGTACTCCGCGATGTGCGAAACGGCCAGCCAGACATCCACCGTGGTCATGAACAGCACCGCGACGGCCGCCGCCATGCTGGCCACCACGGCGATGACAATCACGAAGCGGCTGCGCCACAGGGCGCCTTCGAACAGTTTTTCGGCGAGTCGGGTCATGGCATCAAGATCCGGTTTCCGGCGGTGCCCGGATTATAGGCGGCGCCCGCCGCGACCCGGGGGCTGCCGCGAGGACCGCCGTGGTATACCGTTACCACCCTACGGGCGTGCGACCCCCTAGCATTTTCTGTCCGCCGACTTATGGAGCGTTGCCCCATGAAACCTGCTCACCTGCTGGCCGGCCTGCTGCTGGCCGCCGCTGTCCCCGCCCAGGCCCAGGATGCCGCCGCCATTCGCCGGCTCGCCCTCAACCACTGCGGCGCCTGCCACTCCTTTGCGGAGGGCGAGGCGGCGCGCCAGGGGCCCAACCTGCACGGCATCGTCGGGCGGGCCACCGGCAGCGCCGAGGGGTTTGCCTACTCGGATGGGTTCCGCAAGGCGCTCGCCGGCCGGAAGTGGGACTCCGACCTGCTGGACCGCTGGCTCGCCGACCCCCAGGCCGTGGCACCCGGCACGGTGATGCTCTACCGGCAGGACGATGCCGACAAACGCGCCCAGCTGGTGCGCTTCATGGAATCGTTGCAGTAGGGGCTCCTGCCCCCTCGCCACGGCGGGCGTGGCCTGGTTTCACCCGGGCCGGAGGCACCAAGAAAAGACCCGCCGGGAGGCGGGCCGAAAGTCACGGAGGATCTCAGTGGGCACGGCTGCGGAGGTCCGCGAGCCAAGCCACCACTCAGGACGGAGCAATCCGTGGGCCAGGACAGGAATCAAGGTGTTTCAACACGTTAGCGCCATGGCTCGGGATACGGCGGCTTCATGGGCGTGCCCGCGACGCCAGGCCCGCACCACAACGGGGCCTGATTCAGCAGCGGTAACGCTCCAGCACCGCGCGGTCCACTGTCACGCCCAGGCCGGGGCGGGTGGGGATGGCGATCCAGCCGTCGCGCTGCTCCACCGGCTCGGCCACCAGTTGCTGCCGGAAGGGATGGGAGGACCGGTCGTACTCGAAAATGGGTTCCTCGGCGAAAACGCCATGGTGAGCCACGGGCACACTGGCCATCAGCTGCAGCGAAGCGGCCTGGGCGATGGCGGAGCCCCAAACGTGAGGGTTTACTTGCACGCCGTTGGCCTGAGCCAGAGCGATCACATGGCGGCAGGCGGTGAAGCCGCCCGCCGAGCCGATGTCCGGCTGGGCAATATCCACGGCACCGGCCGCGAACAGGTCACGGAACCCGTAGAGGGTGTGCTCGTTCTCGCCTCCGGCCACGGGGATGCGCACCCGCGAGCGCACCTCGCGGTAGCCCGCCAAGTGCTCGGGCGCCACGGGTTCTTCGTACCAGCGCAGACCGTGCCCCTCGATCGCCTGGCCCAGGCGCACCGCATCGCCCACCCCGTAGGCGTGGTTGGTATCCACCATCAGCGTCACGCCCAGCCCCTGCACCGCCGCGGACACGGCGTCCATGACGGCAATATCGTCGGCAAGACCGTAACCGAGCTTCACCTTCATGAAGTGGAAACCCGCGGCCTGGTGCGCTCGCGCCTCGTCCGCCAGCCGGGCCGCTTCGCCCTGGCCCCGAATGCGATAGAAGCCCGTGGCGTAGGCTTGCACCCGCGCGCGGAAGGCCCCGCCGAGCAGCTTGTGCACCGGCACGCCGTGGATCTGCCCGGCCAGATCCCACAAGGCGATGTCCACGGCGCTGATGCCCGAAACCACCGAGCCCTTGCGGCCGTAGTCGCGGGTGGCGTGGTACATGCGGTGCCACAGCACCTCCACGTCCAGCGGATCGGCGCCCATCACCAGGGGCGCGAGCGCCGACTGGATCACGGCGGCGGCGATCTGGGGCGGCTCCAGCCCCTGGGCGAAAGCCTCGCCCCAGCCCGTGAGCCCTTCGTCAGTGATCACTTCCACCAGCGTGGCGGAACGCTGCTTCACCCAGCCCTGGGAAAAGGCGAAGGGCGTGGCCAGCTCGGAACGCAGGGTGTGCACCCTGACATCGACGATCTTCATGGCGGGGCGCTCGGGAACGGTGCGCCTCAAGACCTGGGCGCGCAGGGATAGGCCTTTTGCAGCCCCTGCATGATGAGGTAGCGCTGCGGCCGCCACATCTCCTGGGGGTGGGCCTCGAACCAGTCACGCACCGCCACGTAACGCGCCTCGGCGCGGTCGGCCTCGGGAGTGCAGATCACCCGGCCCTCCCACTTGTCGGCGGCATTGTCGATGTAGCGCTGGGCGAGTTCGCGCGCCGCAGGGTTGCGCAGCAGGCGCTGGAAGTCTTCGCCGTCGTCCTCGGCCCGGACGGTGGCGGCAACGCACAGGCTGATCAGCGCAAGGGTCGCAATACGCATGGGGCACTCCTGGGTTGGCTGACAGTGCGTGCACGCCATGGCATGGCATGCCGGCGGGGCTGCCAGGGCCCGCCGGGGCAGGTGCCGCAGCATGGGAACGCAAATGTGGTGCTGGCGAGAGGAGTCGAACCTCCGACCTACTGATTACGAATCAGTTGCTCTACCAACTGAGCTACGCCAGCCCGGAAGGGCGCGGATCATAGCCGATCCGCCCCCCAGCGTCACCGGTGCTTGAAGGCGGGCCGGCGCTTGTCCACGAAGGCCGCCATGCCCTCCTTCTGGTCTTCGGTGGCGAAGGCGGAGTGGAACAGGCGCCGCTCGAAGCGCACCCCTTCCGCAAGCGTGGTTTCGAAGGCGCGGTTCACCGACTCCTTGGCCATCATGACGATGGGCAGGGACAGTTCGGCGATCTTCGCCGCTGTGGCCAGCGCGTCTTCGAGCAGCTTGTCGGTGGGCACCACGCGGCTCACCAGGCCCACGCGGTCGGCCTCGGCCGCATCCATCATGCGCGCCTGCCCCAGCAGGCACATCTCCATGGCCTTGGACTTGCCCACGAAGCGCGGCAGGCGCTGGGTGCCACCGGCACCGGGAATGATGGCCAGGTTGATCTCGGGCTGACCGAAGCGGGCGTTATCGGCGGCGATGATGAAGTCACACATCATGGCCAGCTCGCAGCCGCCGCCCAGGGCGTAACCGGCCACAGCCGCGATCACTGGCTTGCGACAGCGCGTCACGGTCTCCCATTCGGCGGTGATGAAGTCGCTTTTGTAGACATCCATGTAGGACTTGTCCTTCATGTCCTTGATGTCGGCGCCCGCGGCGAAAGCCTTCTCGCTGCCGGTGATCACCATGCAGCCGATGTTCTCGTCCGCCTCGAACGCGGTAAGCGCGGCCGACAGCTCGCGCATCAGCGCTGGCGACAGGGCGTTCAGCGCCTTGGGACGGTTCAGGGTGACCAGACCCACCTTGCCGCGGGTTTCCACCAGAATGTTTTCGTAGCTCATGAATGCCTCTTGCTCGAAAGAAGAAAGCGGGATAAACACTGCCCGGCATCGCGGCGCGCGCCGCACCCAGGAAAGAACCGGCCGGTCACCCGGCCCCATGCACGGAGAGTGATCGAGATGAATGCGCCATCGATTCTATTGGACTTCGCCGAGGGCGTCGCCACGATCACCCTCAACCGCGCAGACCGGCTCAACAGCTTCACCGAGGCCATGCACGCCGAGTTGCGCGCCGCCCTCGACCAGGTGGAGCGCCCCGGGGCGGCCCGGGTGCTGGTGATCACAGGCGCCGGCCGCGGCTTCTCCGCCGGCCAGGACCTGGCGGAGGCGGCCATGCCCGCCGATGACGAGCCCTGGGACGTTGGTGCCACCCTGGAAAACAACTACAACCCGCTGCTGGCGCGCCTGCGCGCACTGCCCATGCCGGTCATAGCGGCGGTGAACGGCGTTGCCGCCGGGGCTTCGGCCAACATCGCGCTGGGCTGCGATCTGGTGATCGCGGCGCGCTCGGCCACATTCCTGCAAGCCTTCGCGCGCATCGCCCTCATTCCGGACGCCGGCGGCACCTACGTACTGCCTCGGCGGGTGGGCCTGTCCCGCGCCCTGGGCCTGTCGCTGCTGGCCGAGCCCCTGTCCGCCGAACAGGCCGAGGCGTGGGGGTTGATCTGGAAGTGCGTGGATGACGATCGCTTCGCCGAGACGGTGCGCGCCACGGCCCGCAAGCTCGCCAGCGGCCCGACACGCGCCTACGCCCTCATCAAGCAATCGCTGTACGCCGCAGCGGACAACGACTTCGAATCACAGTTGGCGCTGGAAGTGCGCCTGCAGCGCGAAGCGGGCGCCACGGCAGACTTCCGCGAGGGGGTAAGGGCGTTTCTGGAAAAGCGCCCCGCCGGTTTCCACGGGCGCTGACGCGCCCGCCGCCCCCCGGGGGACGTTCTCTCAGGCGCCCGGGGCGGGCGCTGCGGCACGGACGCGGATGATCACGTCCATACCCGCCGCAACCTTACCCGGCGGCAGCGCCGGCATGCCGACAATAGTCACGGCCTCGGCGTCGATGTCGGTGATCTCGCCGTTTTCCACGTCGTAGAAGTGGTGATGGGGGGCGGTGTTGGGGTCGTAGAACACCTTGGCGGCATCCACGATCACCTCCCGCACCAGCCCGGTTTCCACGAACAGCTTCAGCGTGTTGTAGACCGTGGCCTTGGAGGTTTCGGCATGGCGCCCGTTCACCAGGCACAGCACCTGGTCGGCGGAAAGATGCTCCATGCGCGAAAACAACACGTGGGCGATCTCCATGCGCTGGTGGGTGGGGCTGATGCCCCGCTGGCGCAGGACGCTGACCAGATCTTCCCGGGAATGGTAGGTAATCATGTACTTAAGTTTAAGATAGGAATTGGACTCTGTCTAATCCCATCGGTCGTGCTTGGGGCGCTGACGCCTTCTGAACCGCCCGCCTTCAGCCGGAGGCGAGCGCCCGCGGTAGCGGGAAAGTCACATCCTCGGTAATGCCCGACACTTCCTCGACGCCGGTCGCCCCCAGTGCCTGGAGCTTGGCAACCACCTGACGCACCAGGATCTCGGGCGCCGAAGCACCAGCCGTTACCCCCACCCGCTGCCGGCCCGCCACCCACGCCGGATCCAGGTCGGCGGCGTCATCCAACATGTGCGCCGGGACGCCCACGTTTTCGGCCACCTCGCGCAGGCGGGTAGAATTGGAGGAATTGGGGGAGCCCACCACGATCACCACGTCGCACTGGCGCGCCAGGGTCTTGACCGCATCCTGCCGGTTCTGGGTGGCGTAGCAGATGTCGTCTTTCTTGGGGCCCACAATGGCCGCAAAGCGCGCCCGGAGCGCGTCGATGACCGCCTGGGCGTCATCCACCGACAGCGTGGTCTGGGTGACGTAGGCGAGATTGCCCGGATCGGCCACCTGCAATCGCTCCACGTCCTGCGGCGTTTCCACCAGATGCATCCCGGCGGCGGACTGCCCCATGGTGCCTTCCACCTCGGGGTGGCCCCGGTGGCCCACCATGATCACCTCACGGCCGCCGCCGCGCAGTTTGCCCACCTCCACGTGCACCTTCGTCACCAGCGGACAAGTGGCATCGAACACCCGGAAGCCGCGCGCCTTGGCCTCGTCGCGCACCGCCCGGGACACGCCGTGGGCGCTGAATACCACCGTGGCACCCGCGGGAACCTGGGCCAGCGACTCCACGAACACCGCCCCCTTGGCACGCAGGTCATCCACCACGTAGCGATTGTGCACCACTTCGTGCCGCACATAGATGGGCGCGCCGTGCTGTTGCAGGGCGCGCTCCACGATTTCGATGGCCCGATCCACGCCAGCGCAGAAGCCTCGCGGGTTGGCGAGCAGTACTTTCATTTTCCACCTCCGTCGATAGGCTCCTGCGCCATGGCGGCAGGGCGCCGGCGGCTGCTGGCGAAGCAGTAGTACACCAGCAGCCCGGCGCCCACCGTGATGGCGGAGTCGGCCACGTTGAACGCGGGCCAATAGTAAGGGCCGGCGTGGAAATGCAGGAAGTCCACCACGGCGCCCAGCACCAGCCGGTCGATGACATTGCCCACCGCTCCGCCAAGGATCAGCCCCAGGGCGACCGACAACAGCGCGGGGCCGCGGTGCCGCAGCAGCAGCACCGAAACCACCACCGAGGCCGCCAGCGCCACCGCCACGAAGAACCAGCGCTGCCAGCCCGGCGCCTCGGACAGGAAGCTGAAGGCGGCGCCCGGGTTGAACACCAGCACCAGGTCGAGGAAGAAGCTCACCGGCACCGATTCGCCATACCGCAGGTGCTGCTGCACCACGTGCTTGGTCACCTGGTCCACGGCCACCACGGTCGCGGCCCGCGCGAACCAGGGGATCGCGCCGCTACGCGAACTCACGCGCCTCACCCTCGCCAAACAGGTTGGATGTGCAGCGCCCGCACAACTGCGGGTGCTCGGGGTCGTGACCGGTGTCGGCGCGCCAGTGCCAGCAGCGCGCGCACTTGCCGTGCCCGCTGGCCGCGACCCGCACGTATTCGGCATCGGGCGAGTCCACCTTCGCCACGGTCGCCTTCGACACGATCAGTACGAAACGCAGGTCATCGCCCAGGCTGGCAGCGGCGGCGTGGCGGTGGCCGTGCAGCGCGATGTCCACCTCGGCCTGCAGCGACGAACCGATCTCGGCCGAGGCGCGGGCTTCCTCCAGCCGTTTGAGCACCTCGGCGCGCACTTCGCGCAGCGTGGCCCACTTGCCGGCCAGGGAGTCGCGCTCCGGCACGGCGGGCAGTTCATGCCACGTGTGCAGAAACACCGAGTCCTCCGCCGCGCCGGTGAAAAACCCCCAGGCTTCCTCGGCGGTGAACACCAGGATGGGGGCCATTAGCCGCAGCAGCGCATGGGAGATGTGCCACAGCGCCGACTGCGCCGAGCGGCGCGCGAGGCTGTCGCGGCCGGTGGTATAGAGGCGGTCCTTGAGGATGTCGAGGTAGAACCCGCCAAGCTCTTCGGAGCAGAAGGTTTGCAGCCGCTGGGCCACCACGTGGAACTCGTAGCGGTCGTAGGCCGCCGCGAGGCTGTCCTGAAGCTCCTGTGCCAGCACCAGCGCGTAACGGTCGATCTCGAACATGTCGCCGGGCGCCAGCAGTTGCGTGGCAGCATCAAAGTCCGACACGTTGGCCAGCAGGAAGCGCAGCGTGTTTCGGATGCGGCGGTAACCTTCCACCACGCGCTTGAGGATCTCCTCGGAGACGGACAGCTCTCCCGAGTAGTCGGTGCTGGCCACCCACAACCTCAGGATGTCCGCGCCCAGGGAGCCCGACACCTGCTGGGGCGCGATCACGTTACCCAGCGACTTGCTCATCTTGCGGCCCTGGCCGTCCACCACGAATCCGTGGGTGAGCAACTGGCGATAGGGGGCGCGGCCGTCCATGGCACAGCCGGTGAGCAGCGAGGACTGGAACCAGCCCCGGTGCTGGTCGGAGCCTTCCAGGTACAGATCCGCGGGCTTGCACAGCTCGGCGCGGCGCTCCAGCACGCTCACGTGAGTGGTACCCGAGTCGAACCACACATCCAGAGTGTCGGGCACCTTGACCCAGGTCTTCGCGTCCTGCTCCCCGAGGATCTCGGCGGCATCCAGGGCGAACCACGCCTCGATGCCGCCCCGCTCCACGCGCTGCGCCACGGCCTCGAACAGTTCGGCGGTGCGCGGGTGCGGCTCGCCGCTGTCCTTGTGGACGAACAGCGCCATGGGTACGCCCCAGCTGCGCTGGCGCGAGACGCACCAGTCGGGGCGGTTGCCGATCATTGCCTCGAGCCGCGCCCTGCCCCACTGGGGAAAGAACTCGGTCCCGGCCACGGCGGCGCGCGCCACCTCGCGCAGGTTGCGCCCGTCGGGGCCGGTGGCCTCCATGCCAATGAACCACTGCTGGGTGGCGCGGAAGATCACCGGCGTCTTGTGGCGCCAGCAGTGGGGGTAGCTGTGCCGCCAGGCCTGCTCGTGCATGAGCAGCGTCTTCTCGGCCAGCACGTCGATGATCACCTTGTTGGCTTCCCACACTGTCAGGCCGCCCACCAGCCGGTCCTGTTCGCGAAAGCGCCCCTCGCCGTTGACGGGGTTTTCCGCGGGCAGACCGTAGCGGCGGCCGACCTCGAAGTCTTCCACGCCGTGGGCAGGCGCCGTGTGCACCAGCCCTGTGCCGGCGTCCAGGGTGACGTGTTCGCCAAGGATGAGCGGTACGCGCCGCGGCTGGAAGGGGTGCCAGACCTCGATACGTTCCAGCGCGGCGCCCTTCACGGTACCGATCAGCTTCCAGGCCGCCACACCCCAGCGCTGCATGCACGAATCCACCAGATCGGCGGCCAGCAGCACGTACCAGTCGGGTCCCTCCACCAGCGCGTAATCGAACTCCGGGTGCAGGCTGATGGCCTGGTTGGCCGGCAGAGTCCAGGGCGTGGTGGTCCAGATCACCGCGTAAGAGGGCCTCGACAGGTGCGTGAAGCCGAAGGGTCGGGCCAGCACGGAGGAATCCTGCGCCGGGAAGGCCACGTCGATGGCCGGCGAGGTACGGTCTTCGTACTCCACCTCGGCCTCGGCGAGCGCCGAGCGGCAGTCCAGGCACCAGTGCACCGGCTTCGCACCCTGGAACAGGAAGCCGCGTGCGTGGATGCGACCCAGGGAGCGGATGATGTCCGCCTCGGCGCGGGTGTCCATGGTGAGGTATGGCCGGTCCCAGTCGCCAAGCACACCCAGGCGCATGAAGTCGGCCTTCTGGCGGGCGATCTGCGAGGCGGCGTAGTCGCGGCACAGCCGGCGAAAGGCGTTGGGCTCCAGGCCGCGCCCGTGGGCTTTTTCCACCTGGTGCTCGATGGGCAGGCCGTGGCAATCCCAGCCCGGCACGTAGGGCGCATCGAAGCCCGCCAGGGTCTTGCTGCGAACGATGATGTCCTTCAGCACCTTGTTGACCGCATGGCCGATGTGGATGTCGCCGTTGGCATAAGGAGGGCCGTCGTGCAGCACGACCCGCGGACGACCCGCGGCGTGGCGGCGGATGCGCTCGTAGCGCCGCGAGTCCTGCCACTGCTTGCCCACGCCCGGCTCCCGCCGGGCGAGGTCGAAGCGCATGGGAAAGGGCGTGTCGGGAAGGATGAGGGTGTTCTTGTAGACAGCCATGGAGGAT
>DAIPHN010000140.1:0-9616 GCA_036771335.1 Burkholderiales bacterium | reverse complement strand
CGCCGAGGGCCGCGATTAGTAGGCCCTAAAATCATCCGCCAGCCCCACCTGGTGCCAGAGGCCCCGCCCCGGTTTCTTGATACTGCCCGCAGCCTTCGTGGGTGAATGCCCTGCATTCGCTCAACAGCATCCTCACCGGCCTGGTCTTCGTCAAGCCGCCGAATGGTGCGGTGCCCGATCCCCGTCGCCCGGTCTCCCCCCACTCCCAATTCCCACCCTCAATCCCCGCCCGCCAGCCGGGCCAGCCGCGCGTCGCCGATGCCATGGCCTTTCACGCGTCTGGCGGTGTCCAGCCGGTCTATTTCAGTTCCACCGTGCCACTCACCGACACCACCACCCGGCTGGTGCCGCCCTCCACCGAGGGTGGCGTGACTGCCTCATCGGCCATGGCGGCGCGGGCGGCCATCATGAGGCGCGGCACGGGGGGCATGCCGCCTTCTGTGTTCACTGACACGTCGCGCACGCGCCAGCCTTCTGCGCCGAAGGCTTCGGCGACGCGCGCCGCGCGCTCGCGGAAGGCGCCGATGGCGGTGGCGAGCAGTTCGTCCTCGGCCTTCTTGCGGGCTTCGGGCGAGACGCTGAAGTCGATGCCGCCCAGGCGCAGCGCGCCCTGAAGCCGGCCCACCAGTTCGCTCACGCGGCGGAAATCCGAACCTTCCAGAATCAGGTCGGTGCGGGCGCGCCAGCGCACGATGCGCGTCTTGTCGTACACCGGCGAGGTGTTGTAGCCGCCGGTCTTCACCTTCACGCCCTCGGCGGCCTTGGCGGTGCGCACGGCCTCGGCCAGCGCGCGGTTGACGCGCTCGGCCAGCCGCGGCGGGCTGGCGTCTTCGTCCTCCACGTACAGCACGGCGCGCATCACGTCGTTGTCGATCTCGGCGCCCGCCTGCGACTGGAAACTCACGCGGCCGGCGTCGTTGCGCACCTCGTCGGCCTGGGCGCCAAGGGTGGCGAGCAGGGCCGCCACTGCGGCCAGGGTGGAAAGGGTGGTCTTGCTCATTGTTCCTCCGGTCAGCAGAATCGAACCGCACTATAACCATGGCTCCGCGGCGCGGGGCCAGCCAAAGGCCGGAGACTCCTCCATGACAAACAGCAGCGACGGCGGTGGCCACAACGGCGAGGCGCCCCCGCGGGGCTACCGGCGCAACCTCACCGACTACGGCGACCGGCGCTTCGCCCTCTACCTGCGCCGCTCCTTTGCCCAGTCCATGGGCTTCTCGCGCGAGCTCATGGACCGCCCCATTGTGGGCATCGCCCGCACCGACAGCGGCTTCAACAACTGCCACCGCGGCGTGCCCGAACTCATCGAGGCGGTGAAGCGCGGCGTGCTGGCCGCTGGCGGGTTGCCGCTCGATTTCCCCACCATCTCCCTGGGCGAGGTGTTCCTGAGCCCCACGAGCCTGATGTTCCGCAACCTCATGGCCATGGACACCGAGGAGATGATCCGCGCCCAGCCCATGGACGCGGTGGTGCTGGTGGGCGGTTGCGACAAGACCGTGCCGGCGCAGCTCATGGGTGCATGCTCGGCGGATGTGCCCGCCATCCAGCTGGTGACCGGGCCCATGCTGGCCATGCCCTTCCGCGGCGAGCGCCTGGGCGCCTGCACCGATTGCCGGCGCTTCTGGGCGAAGTACCGCGCCGGCGAAGTGGACGACGCCGGCATCGACACCATCGAGGCCAACCTCGCCACCACGGCGGGCACCTGCGCCGTCATGGGCACCGCCAGCACCATGGCCTGTATCGCCGAGGCGCTGGGCATGAGCCTGCCCAACACCGCTGGCATTCCGGCGGTGCACGCCGATCGTATCCGCGCGGCCGAGGCCTGCGGGGCGCGCGCCGTGGCCATGGCGGGGCGCGGGCCGCTGCCCTCGCAGATCGTCACGCCCCGCTCGGTGGAGAACGCGCTGCGCGTGCTGCTGGCCATCGGCGGTTCCACCAATGCCATCGTTCACCTCACCGCCATCGCCGGGCGGCGCGGCATTCCGGTTTCCCTGGAGCGCCTCAACGCGCTCTCCGACGAAACGCCGGTGCTGGTGGACCTCAAGCCCACCGGCAGCTACTACATGGCCGACTTCCACGCCGCCGGCGGCATGGACGCGCTGCTGTGGGAGCTTCGCGACCTGCTGCACCTGGATTGCCTGGCGGTGGATGGCCGCACCCTGGGCGAGCGGCTGCGCGAACCGGCCTTCGTGGACCGGTCGGTGATCCGGTCGCGCGCCGCGCCCTTCGACGCCGTGGGTGGGCTGGTGGCGCTGTTCGGCTCGCTCGCCCCCCGTGGCGCCATCCTCAAGCGCTCCGCCGCCGATGCGCGGCTGTTCGAGCGCACGGCGCGCGCGGTGGTGTTTTCGTCGCTGGAAGATCTCGCCGCGCGCATTGACGACCCGGCGCTCGATGTCAACGCGGACGACTTCCTGGTGCTCCAGAACGCCGGGCCGCGCAGCCGCTCCGGCATGCCCGAGGCGGGCTACCTGCCCATTCCCCGCAAGCTCGCCCAGGCGGGCGTGAAGGACATGGTGCGCATCTCCGACGCGCGCATGAGCGGCACCGCCTACGGCACGGTAGTGCTGCACGTGTCGCCCGATTCGGCCTCGGGCGGGCCGCTTGCCTTCGTGCGCAATGGCGACCGCATCCGCCTGTCGGTGCGCGAGCGACGGCTGGACCTGCTGGTGGACGAGGCCGAACTCGCGCGCCGCCGCGCGGGCTTCGCGCCGCCGACCCTGGCGGAGCGCGGCTACCGGCGCCTGTATGCCGACCACGTGCTGCAGGCGGACGACGGCGCGGACTTCGATTTCCTGCGTGGCACCGATGCGTAATGTTCTGGCGCGGGCGCGCGCCTTCCGGCCGCTGGCCTGGACGCAGACTTTTCCGTGGAAGCAGTGGCTGTTCGTGGGTGTGCCCGTGGCCCTGGCGCTGCTGCTCACCGCCTGGATCGCGGCCCGCTATCTCAAGCCCGCGCCGCCCAAGCACGTGGTTCTGGCCACCGGGCCCGCTGGCTCGGCCTATCAGGTGTTCGGCGAGCGCTACGCCAGGGTCTTCGCCCGCGAAGGCGTCAAGCTCGAACTGGTGGTCACCAAGGGCGCGCGCGACAACTACAAGCGCCTGCGCGACCTGCCCGAGGAAGACGACCTGGCCCTGGTGTCTTCCGCCAGCGCGTCGCGCGAGGCGCAACCGCCCGGCGCGGCGCCGCACATTGACGCGGGCTTTGTGCGCGGCGGGATCGGCAACGTCGAGGAGGCACCGCGGCTCGTGTCCCTGGGCACCGTGGCCTACGAGGCGCTGTGGGTGTTCTGCCGGGGCAAGCGCAACTACGACGATCTGCCCGCGCTGCGCGGCAAGACCGTGGCTGTGGGGGCATCGGGCGCCGGCCAGCGCCGTCTTGTGCGCACCCTGCTCGCGGCCAACGGTCTCGAAAAGGACGACTTCACCGCGCTGGAGGTGGGCGGCGCCGAGGCCGGAGAGGCCTTGCTGTCGGGCAAGGCGGATTGCATCTTCCTGCTCGAGCCGCCTGAGGCTGGCATCCTCAAGGCGCTGCTCTACGCCCCCGAGGCGCAGATTGTGGACTTCGGCCGCCGCGCCGAGGCTTACACCAAGAAAATGCCCTTTCTTAACCACGTGACCCTGCCCGAGGGCGCCATCGACCTCGCCCAGAACCTGCCCGGGCGGCCGGTAACGCTGCTGGCGGCGCAGACGCAGATCGTCGCCCACGAAGACCTGCACCCGGCTATCCAGATGCTGCTCATGCAGGCCGCCAGGGAAGTGCACGGCGCAGTGGGCCTGTTCAACCGCGACGGCGAACTGCCCGTGGCCAACCGCTTCGACTTTCCGCTCTCGGCGGAGGCGCAGCGCTTCTACGAGCGCGGACGGCCCTTCCTGCAACGCTACCTCCCTTTCTGGCTCGCCAACCTGGTGGATCGGCTGGTGGTGTTCCTGATTCCGGCGGTGGCCATCGTGTTTCCGCTGGTGCGCCTGTTGCCGCCGCTGTACGCCTGGAGCGTGCGGCGGCGCATCTACCGCTGGTATGGCGAGCTCATGTTCATCGAAAACGAAATGCGCCGCGAACTCTCCCACGGCGAGACGCGCGATTTCGGCGAGCGCCTGGACTGGATCGAGCGCGAGGTGAACGAGCTGCATCCGCCGCTCGCCTTCGCGAGCCACCTGTATTCGCTGCGCGAGCACATCAACTTCGTCCAGCACCGGCTGGAGCAGATCGTTGCGGCGGCCCGGACCGCGCCCGGTGCTGAGCCGGTGGCTCGCTGAGGCCATGGAGCAACCCAGCCTGAGGCGTGTGCGCGAGCCGCGGCTGGTGTGGCGCGATGCCCTTCTGGTGGGCCTGCCGGCGGCAGGGCTGCTGGCGGCGGCGGTGTGGTTCGCGCTGCATTACGCGCACCCGGCGCCGCCGCGCCGCATCGCTTTCGCCGCTGGCGCCCCCGGCGGCGCCTACGAGCGCTTCGCCCATCGCTACCGCGATATCCTCGCCCGAGACGGCGTGACCCTGGATATCGTGCCTACCGCCGGGGCCGTGGACAACGCCGGGCGTCTTGCCGACCCCGCCTCTGGCCTGCATGCGGGCCTCGTGCAGGGCGGCGTGAGCCATCCCGCCCAGGCCCCCGGCCTGGTGTCCCTGGGTCAGGTGGCCATCGAGCCGCTGTGGGTGTTCTGCAAGGGGCCGGCGGTGGACCGTCTGCCCGCGCTGCGCGGGCGCGCGCTGGCCGTGGGGGCGCCAGGCAGCGGCACGCGCCATCTCGCCTACGATCTGCTCGCCACCAACGAACTCACCGACGGCGACGTGCATCTCGTGGATAGCGGCGGCATGCAGGCAGCCGCCGCGCTCACCGGCGGCAAGGTGGACTGCGCCTTCCTGGTGAGCGCACCTGAAGCCGAGGCCGTGCAAGCGCTGCTGCATGCGCCCGGTGTGAGCCTGATGAATCTCGTTCGTGCCGATGCCTACACCCGCCGGTTGCATTTCCTGTCCGCCGTCACACTGCCCGAGGGCACCGTGAACCTGGCGCGCAACATTCCGCCACGCGAGACGCGCATGGTGGCCGCAGCCACCGAGATCCTCGTGCAGCGCGACCTGCACCCGGCGATCCAGATGCTGCTGCTGCAGGCGGCGCGGGAAGTGCATGGCGAGGGCGGCCTGTTCCATCGCCCGGGAGAGCTGCCGCGCGCTGAAGTGGCCGATTTCCCCCTGTCCGACGATGCCCTGCGCTACTACCGCTCGGGGCGGCCGTTCCTGCAGCGCTACCTGCCCTTCTGGGTGGCGAATTTCGTCGATCGACTGCTGGTGCTGGGGCTGCCGGTGCTGGCGGTGGCGTTCCCGCTGTTTCGCGTCGCGCCGCCGCTGTACCGCTTGCGCGTGCGGCGGCGCATCTATCGCTGGTACGGCGAACTCATGTTCATCGATCACGCGGCCCGCGGCGCGTCCGGCGACCAGCGGCGCGACCTGGCGGCGCGCATCGCCGCCATCGAGCGCGCCGTGGATGCGCTCGAACCGCCGCTGGCCTATGCCGATCAGCTCTACGCCCTGCGCCAGCACATCGACTATGTGCGCGACCGGCTGGTGCGCGCCGATGAAAACGAAGCCGGCCCGCGGCGCGGCGAAGGCTGAGGGCGGCGCTGAACCTGCCGGGGCGGCTGGCGTCGAACCGGCATCCCAATGCCTTCAGGCGCCCCTCATGCCGGCTCTTGCGATTCGTCTCCTGCTCACCGGCTGCGCCGCCGCCGCCCTGGCAGGCTGCGCGGCCTCCGGCCCGCCCGTGCCCGTGCCGCCGCCCGCGCGCACGGTGGTGGCCGATTCCCTTGCGTCCGGCGAGCGGCCCGCACCGCTGGTGGCCTACAGCTTCAGCACCGGCTGCGAGGCGGGGCTGGGCGCCCTGAGCCGCACCGTGGATGTGAACCGCGCTGCCCTGTGCGACGGATTCACGGCGGCCCTGGGCGCAGGCGTGCGGGTGTTGCCCCACGCGCCCGGCCGGTTCGACGCCGGGCATACGGGCACGCCGCAGGAGGAAGCCCAGGCACAGTACCGGCTGGTGATCCGCCTGATCCCCGAGCAGTACCCCGGCGGGCGCCGCGACCAGGGCCTGGGACGCGGCGTTCGCCAGCGCTACGCGGGCGAGATGTCCGTGGCCGCGCGGTTGTACCGCATCTCCGACGGCGCGCTGGTGCGCCACATCCGCTACAACGGCCGCGTGTTCGGCGTCGCCTTCGCCCCGGAAGATTTCCGCCAGGTGGGCCAGGGTCTCGGAGTCCGGGTGGCGCGCGACTTCGGGCGCGGGTCGCCCTGATCCGGCCGGTGGGGCGGGCTGCGGCCAGGGCCGTGGCCGATGCCTTGGTGAGGCAGTGGCGGCCCAATTGTGGCCCAGCAGGCGCACGGTGACCGCGAAATAAGCCCGGGCATCCGCGAGCTCGAAAACTGTCCCGGTCCGCTTGCAACGCGCGGCAGCGCGCGGGTCGTGGATGTTAAGGGCGGTCCTGACATAGGAAGAATAGCGGCGGGATCGCCCGCCCGGGCAAGGGTGCCACTGGTCGGGGTCAGCTCAGTCCCGGGCCATCACCGTGTCATAAAGCCCGTAGTGCGAAAGACCCGGGTGGCTGTCGATCCCCGTGTAGCGAAGCGACGCGTCTTCGTAGCGCCGGAAGGCGAACACCGCCTGATTCATCTGCTCCGTGTTGAACACCTTGAGCTCAACCAGCAGATGGAAGTCCTTCACCGTCAACCCGGTGACGCCCAGGAACAGGTCGGGTTCAAGTTTGGTGATGACATCCTGAAGCGTGTTCTCGCGAAAGTCGGTCAGGTACATGAAGGCCGGGATGCGCGCGGCGAACTTGATCAGCTTTTCCTGCACCAGCTTGCGCTTGGACTTGTACTCCCGTTCCTCATCGGTGAGCTGTTTCTTTTCGGCCGCTGTCAGCGCCCGCTCCTTGGCCTTGTTCTTGAGCGCCTTGACCTTCTCGCTTTTGTTGATGATGGTCTCGATGACCTTGTCCCCCAGGGCACGCCAGCCCTCGATGCGCTCCACCGCCGCCATGGCCTCGGGGTTGTTCATGATGCGTCGCAGGGTGTCGTTGTCCACGTTCACCAGCAGCGCGCTTTCCCATTTCCGGGCCAGCAAGGTGGCGGACGTGCCGGCCATGGCGATATCGAGAATGCCGCCCGCGTCTATCTGGGTCATGTTCGCGCCGTCGTAGGCCAGCACGGGCAGGAACGAAACCAGTTCCTTGACAGCGTTTTCCGGATTCGGCTCGTGGGGAGAAAGCCCGATGCCGTACTCCGCGATCTGCCGCAGCGCGCGCGTGGGCGCGAAATCAAATACGAAGCACACGGGTTTGAGCACTTCTTCCTCGGCGGGGGCATCGCCGTTGGGGTTCATGATGGACCAGGGCGACTGCACCCGGAACGCCGCCTGAAAGTAGGTTTCCGGGCTCTTCAGGTTGCGGAGCATCAAGATGGACGACCACTGGGAAACGGTCACCCCGGTGGTGAGCTTGCCGCAGGACAGGGTGATGGTCTTGCTGTCGCACCCGCCGCCAATCGCCTTGCGCACGGGCGGCAGCGCCTCCACGCCGCTACCCGCGGACGTTCCAGCGGCCACCACCACCTGGTACTCGTGCCAGAACACGTTATGCCTGCGGGCAAGCAGATTCGCCATGGCGTGACAGGAGGCCACCTTCGGCAGGAACCAGAAGGAGTGCTGCAAGTACGGCAGCAAGCGCCCATCCGAATAGGGAAACGGCGGCCGGGTACCCGTCTTCAAGTTCTCCACGGCCCTGGGGGCGTACTGGCCGCGGATGATGTCGAGCCACTTCTGCACGTCGCTCTCGTGCTTGAAGCGCGCGGCGCTTTCCGTGCCGGTGGCCGAGAAGAACTCGTTCAGATCGAATTCATCGAATTCGCCCGAACTGGCCACCGTTACCAGCTCCTCTGGCATCTGGTAGGTGAGCAGCCGCATCTGGGGCAGCGCCCCATAGGGGTTCCACGTGTCCGGGTTGGCGGCCGCGAAGGCCTCCTTGGCGCGCTGCTCGTCCGTGTAGGTCCAGTTGAAAATCTGTTCCTCGATGAACTCGCCCGTGGCCAGCGCCTTGAACGGCGTGCCCGACAGGTACAGATAGGCGCGGCTGGTGATGGGCAGAAAGTCAGATTCCTTCTCGGAGAGCACGGCGAGGTCTTCGTTCACCTCCGCGAGGCCAGCGGTGTACTGGCGTTTGTACTCCTCCTTGGCAACCGCTTCGTCCTCGCCCTCGAACAGCTCTTTGGCGGTGTCGCGCCAGGCGCCAAAGTGGTACTCGTCGAAGACGACCAGGTCCCAGTTGATGGTGTGGATCCATTCGTTCTTCGGCTTGATGTTGCCAGCCGAATCGCGGCCTAGCAGGTCCTGGAAGGAACCGAAGCACACCACCGGCTGCGCGCGATCCAGGAGGCGGTGGTCGCCGCCGGCCGACTTCGAGAGGTACTGCCAGCCGTCGAAGTCCTTGTGGTTATCCAGGTCCGCCTGCCAGGCGTCTTCCACCGCTGGCTTGAAGGTAACCACCAGCACCCGCTTGGCCCCGAGGCGCTTGGCAAGTTGATAGGTGGTGAAGGTTTTGCCGAAACGCATCTTAGCGTTCCACAGGAAGCGGGGCGCGGCGCTCGGGTCCTCCGCCCAGCGCGACTGGTAGTAGGCGTGGGTCAACCGCACGGCTTCGGCTTGCTCGTCCCGCATGGGAAAGGTGTGGTGGTGGTTGCCGCTGAACTTCAGGCCGGTGCGCAACTCGGTAAGCACGGTCTTCAGGTCGGCCACCGTGCAGCGCATCCACTCAAGTTCGGGGTTTTCGAAGCCCTTCCTCGCCAGCGCCGCGCGCACCTGATGGTCGCTGAAAACGCCGCCGTCATCGCGCTCGGCGGGTTCGTCCACGACAATGGTGTAGTTCTTGATGGCCGCGGTCTTGACCTGCTCGGCCACGCGCTGCTTTACGTCCCGTGTGGTCTGGCCTACCTTGAGCAGGCCAGAGTGGGCGGCGTCGTCGATGGAGTAGGCGTAGATGCGTGGCCGGGCGAGCGGCTTCGGCGCGAGAATGTCTTCGACAGTCCGCTTAATCATCAATGGTGTCGTCATCAGCCGCCTCGTCGGCTGCCTTGTCGTCGTGCTCGGCGACCTGGGACTCAATGAAAGCAATCTCCTCTGACGTGAGGCCATAGCGTGCGTAGAGAGCCGCGTCTGTCCACTGGTTATCCATCGGAAGGTCTGGAACGAAGGAGTAAACGTCTCGCGTGGCGTGCTGTGTCGCCTTACGTAGAGATACAAGAAAGCGGACAAATCGTGACCGAAGGTACTTGCTGAAACGGGTCGCGTCTTCGGCAAGCAGAAAATGGCCCGCGACCAGATAGGTTTCAGTGCATGCGGTACTGGGACCGGCAATAATCGGCCTACTTAGGAACTTGGTTTCGACTGCGGCGCTGGTTCCCTGGACTGCTGTCATAAGCACTTTCCACTTATCGATCCAGTCGACGTTGACTGCAACGTTATCCCGATCGATCCAGCTGGTTCTTTGGTTTTCGAACAGCGTTATCGGATTTTTTAGCCCCGCATCACGAAGGCCGCCTCCTGAATGTTGAACGGTGCTATCTCGTGCGAGATGT
>DAIPHN010000139.1:0-9662 GCA_036771335.1 Burkholderiales bacterium | reverse complement strand
GGACGGTCTCAGGCTGCGATCACCACCAGGTCCTGGCCCGCGCATACCGTGGCGCCCTCGCGGCAGAACAGGCGATGCACCCTGCCGGCCGCAGGGGCCGTGACGGGAATCTCCATCTTCATGGACTCCACGATCACCAGCACGTCGCCGGCCGCCACCGTCTGGCCCTCTGTCACCGGCACCTTCCAAACGTTGCCGGCCACCTGGGTGGCCACGGCGCGGCCGCCTGGGGGCAGGTCGAGCTCGGTGTCCGCGGCGGCCGCCGCCAGTGTGGCGTCGCTGGCGTACTCCGCCTGGCCGGCCGCACGCCATCGCTCGCGCTCCTCTTCGAAGGCGGTCTGCTGGCGTGACTTGAAGGCGGCAATAGAACCGGCCTCCCGGTCCAGGAACGCGTTGTAGTCGCGCAGGCTGAAGGTGGTCTCCTCCACCTGCAGCCGATGGCGGCCCACGGGGAAGTCCTCGCGCAGGCGGGCCAATTCGCGCTCGCTCACAGGATGGAAGCGGAGCTGGTCGAAGAAACGCAGCAGCCACGGCTTGCCCGAGGAGAAGTCGCCAGTGGTGCGGTGGCGGTTCCACATCTGCACCGTGCGGCCCACGAACTGGTAGCCGCCGGGGCCTTCCATGCCGTAGACGCACAGGTAGGCCCCGCCGATGCCCACGGCATTTTCCGGCGTCCAAGTGCGCGCCGGGTTGTACTTGGTGGTTACCAGACGGTGACGCGGGTCCACCGGGGTGGCCACAGGAGCGCCCAGGTACACATCGCCCAGGCCCAGCACCAGGTAGCTCGCGCCGAAGACGATGTCGCGCACCGCATCGATGGAATCCAGGCCGTTAATGCGCCGGATGAACTCAATGTTGCTGGGGCACCAAGGCGCATCCGGCCGCACCGACTGCATGTACTTGTCGATGGCCAGCCGCGTGGCCGGATCATCCCAGGACAGGGGCAGGTGCACGATGCGCGTGGGCACCACCATGTCCTCCACGGCCGGCAACCGGCGTTCCGCCTGCGCGAGGGCGTCCATTAGCCGCGCGAGCGGCAGCACGGCCGGGTCGAAGTGCACCTGTAGCGAGCGGATACCCGGCGTGAGGTCGGTGATGCCGTCGATGCGCTGCCCCTGGAGCCACTGCATGAGCGCGTGCACGCGAAAGCGCAGGTTCAGGTCCAGCACGGGCGGACCCATCTCAACCAGCAGATAGCGGTCACCGGCCTGACGGATCACCACCTCCGGCCGGCCGTCGCGCGCGGCGACCGAGTGCAGCACGGGGGTACCCACGCCCGCGCTCGAGGCCTTGGCCGGCCGCGACAGCGCCGCAGGACGGCTGGCAGGGCGCCCCAGCGCCGCGATGGCTTTTTCGCGCACCGCCACCGCGGCGGCAGCCCAGTCGCGGTCCACAGGGACGAAGCGCACCGAATCGCCCGGCCGAAGCTGCCCCGTCTTCCACAATTCCGCATCGACGATCACCGCCGGACACACGAAGCCGCCCAGGCTCGGCCCGTCGGGGCCAAGGATCACGGGCATGTCACCGGTGAAGTCGATGGCGCCGATGGCGTAGGCGTTGTCGTGGATGTTGGACGGGTGCAGGCCCGCCTCGCCGCCATCGCGGCGCGCCCACTGTGGCTTCGGCCCCACCAGGCGCACGCCGGTGCGTGAAGAGTTGTAGTGCACCTCCCAGCGGGTGGCGAAGAAGGTTTCCATGTCCGCGGGCGTGAAGAAATCCGGCGCGCCGTGCGGCCCGTAGAGAACCGCGATCTCCCAGTGGTGCGAGAGCGCGGGCACGAGCGCGCGCGGCAGCACGGCCGGCGCCGGCTTGCCCGAGCCAGGGGACAGGGGCAACACGTCGCCCGCACGCAGCGTGCGCCCGCCGTGGCCGCCGAAGCGCCCCAGGGTGAAGGTGGCGCGCGACCCCAGGTAGGCGGGTACCGGGAAGCCGCCGGCCACCGCCACATAGGCGCGCAGGCCTGGCCCGCGCACCGCGCCAAGTGCCAGCACGCTTCCGGCCAGCGCCGCGTGGCTGGCATTGGCGGCCACGGGCGTGCCGTCCAGCGTGGCCTGCATGTCGGCGCCGGTCAGGGCGAAAACGGTGTCCATGCTGAAGCGCAGCGTCGGACCGCTGGCGGTGCACTCCAGCGCCGCGGCACCTTCTCCATTGCCCAGCAGGCGGTTGGCCAGACGCAGCCCCAGCGCATCCATGGGTCCTGATGGCGGCACGCCCACATCCCAGAACCCCACGCGTCCTGGCCAGTCCTGCACCGTGGTCTGCACGCCTGGCGCAAGCACCTCCACGGTGGCCGGGCGGTAGTGGAACTGGCCCAGGGTGCGCGTCACCACTCGCCCTTCGCGGAACGCGGGATCGGCGGTGACTTGGCGCAGGTACTCGAGATTGGTTTCGATGCCGGCCAGGCGGGTATCGGCGAGCGCCCGGGCCAGGGCTTCCACCGCGGCGGGACGATCGGCCGCGGTGACGATCAGCTTGGCGATCATGGGGTCGTAGAACGGCGGCACCTCCACACCCGTCTCCACCCAGGTCTCCACCCGCGCCTGATCGGGAAACACGGCCTCGGTGAGCAGGCCGCTGGCGGGCTGGAAGCCCCTGGCGGGGTCCTCGGCATACAGGCGAACCTGGATCGAGGCGCCCTTCGGCTCCACCGCAAAACCCTCGAGGTCGAGTTCGCCCGCCGCCTCCTTCACCATCCACTCCACCAGGTCGATCCCGGTGACCTGCTCGGTCACTCCGTGCTCCACCTGCAGCCGCGTGTTCACCTCCAGGAACCAGAACTCGCCCGTGGCAGCATCCAGTACGAATTCCACCGTGCCGGCATTGCGGTACCCCGCCGCCGCCGCAAGCCGCACCGCCGTATCCAGCAGCCGCGCGCGGGTTTCAGGCGCCAGGTGCGGCGCGGGTGTCTCCTCGATCACCTTCTGGTTGCGGCGCTGGGCCGAGCAGTCGCGCTCCCCCAGGGCCACCACTTTTCCGCGGGAGTCGCCGAACACCTGCACCTCGATGTGGCGTGCCTGCTCCACGTACTTTTCCAGGTACAGGCCGGAATCCTTGAAGTTCGCCCGCGCCAGGCGCTCAACCGCCGCGAAGGCTTCGGCGAGCTGGTCCTCCGCCCATACCAGGCGCATGCCGATGCCGCCGCCACCGCCGGTGCTCTTGAGCATCACGGGGTAGCCGATGCGCGCGGCTTCGGCGCGCGCCTGCCCGCTGTCAGCGAGCAGACCCGTGCCGGGCAGCAGCGGCACGCCACTGGCGGCGGCGAGCTCCCGGGCCGTGTGCTTCAGCCCGAAGGCGCGCATCTGCTCCGCCAGAGGGCCGATGAAAACCACACCGGCGCGGGCGCAGTCCTCGGCGAAAGCCGCGTTCTCGGACAGGAATCCATAGCCGGGGTGGATGGCCTGGGCGCCGGTGGAAAACGCCGCCTCCAGGATGCGATCGCCCAGCAGGTAGCTACCGGCGGCTGGTCCAGGGCCGATGCACACGGCCTCGTCGGCGGCCAGCACGTGCAGAGACTGGGCGTCGGCCTCGGAGTACACGGCCACCGAGCGCACGCCCATGCGGCGCAGGGTTCGGATCACGCGGCAGGCGATGGCGCCGCGGTTTGCGATCAGGACTTTCTGGAACACGGATGGGTTTCCGTCGGGTCGGGCGTCTGGTTCGCCCGGGGTGATGGGAACGATGGATCCGGTGCACGCCGGCCAGGCGGGCTCAGGCGTCCCACACCATCAATCTCACCGGTGTGGGGTTCCATCCGTTGCAGGGGTTGTTGAGCTGCGGGCAGTTGGACACAAGGCACACCACGTCCATCTCGGCGCGCAGCTCCACGTACTTGCCGGCATCGGAGATGCCATCGGCGAAGGTGAGCCCGCCCTGGGGCGTGACGGGCACGTTCATGAAGAAGTTGATGTTGTGCGTGATGTCGCGCTTGCCAAGCGCGTGCTCCGGGTGGTGGCAGATGGCGGACATGAAGTTGTCGCGGCAGGCGTGCATGAAGCGCTTATCCAGCGCGTAGCGCACCGTGTTGCTCTCCTGGGAGCAGGCCCCGCCCAGCGTGTCGTGGCGGCCGCAGGTGTCGGCCACGATGGTGAGCATGGGTCGTCCCAGGGTGGAGTGAAGCACCGTGCCGGCGGTGAGATAGAGGTTGCGGGCGCGCTGGATGGTGTCCACTGCGCTGTAGCGCTCCTCCGGGTCGTGCAGGTTGTAGAACAGCGTGTCCACCGCCTGGTTGCCTTCAAGGTCGAGGATGCGCAGCACCTGGCCGTGGCGCACCACGTGCATCCAGGGCTCGCCGGCCAGGCAGACCTGGTCGAATACGGCGGCGGCTGGATCGCGAGGGCTTTCGACGAGCATCTTGGAACTCCGTGAAGTTGATGCGGCGCGCGGCGGGGCATCCCGGCCGCGGCGTGGCATGTGCCGCGCCTTCAGGCCGCGAAATAGCGCTCGGTGTTGACGAAGGCCCGCTGGTTCTCGGGGCGGGAGTTGCGGCAGAAGTCGTCGCCGGGCGCGGTGCCGCAGCGCCACGCCGTGAGCTTCACCGGGCCGGGCGAATACGCCGGGCGCGGATCAAGCGGATGCATGGCCGTGGACAGCACCACCAGCGTGTGCATGTCCATGCGCAGGTCCACGCTGGCGCCTGGCTTCCAGGCGCTCGCGTCGAGCGCGAGATTGCCGTTCGCGTCGGCCACCACCTTGCTGAACCAGTTGACGTTGGCATGCAGGTCGCGCGGCCCGAGCCCCCAGCGCGCCAGCTCCTTGAGCAGCCCTTCGCGGCCGCTGCGGTGCATGGCATTGCGGTTTTCCTGGTAGCGCCGGGTGCCAAAGCGCGCCTGGAGCTGGTCGTCATGCACCACGCCGCAGAAGCTGTCGTGCCAGCCGTGGGAGTCGGCCACGATGGAGGCCATGGCGCGGCCCATGTCGGTCATGAGTACATGCCCGCGGGTGAGCAGCGCCGTGTGCTGGGCCTTGAGGGTGTCGGGCATGTTGTAGCGCTCCGACTTCTCCTCGAAGTTGAACAGCAGCATGGCGCAGTTGGCACCGCCATCGGTATCGGCGATGCGCAGCGCCACGCCGCGGCGCAGCACTCCCGACCAGTGGCAACCGCCCGGGACGGTTTCCTCCCAGAGCACTTCTCCCGGGGGCGAATTGTCTGTCATGTGTGATCTCCGTGTGCTGCGCGCGGCTCGCGCCGCCATGCCCTGACCGCGCCGCTCAGAACAGCCTGAGATAGCGCTTGAGTTCCCACTCCGAAACCTCGGTGTGGTATTCGATCCACTCCCGCCGCTTGAAATCGGCGAAGGCGCGGAACATGTTGTCGCCCATCACCTGGCGCGACAGCGGATCAGCCTCGAAGGCGTCCACCGCTTCGTCGAGCGTGCGCGGCAGCCACGAGATGCCGCGGCGGCGAAGCTCATCGTCGGGCACCAGGTACATGTTCTCGGTGTGCGGCGCGCCCGGGTCGAGCCCCTCGCGGATGCCCTCGAGGCCCGCGGCCAGCATCATGGCCGCGCCCAGGTAGAGGTTGGAGGAGATGTCCGCCGCGCGGCACTCCACGCGGCCGCCCTGTAGCGGAATGCGCAGCATGTTGGTGCGGTTGTTGTTGCCGTAGCACACGAATACCGGCGCCCACGTAAAGCCAGACATGGACCCTTGCTTGACCAGACGTTTATAGCTGTTGACGGTGGGCGCGATCACCGCGCAGATCGCTGGCGCGTGGCGCAGGATGCCGGCGATGAACTGGTAACCCAGTTTCGTGAGGCCGCAGCCGTAGGGGTCGTCTCCTGGCACGAACAGGTTCGCGCCGCTTTCCAGGCTGGCGAGCGACATGTTGTAGTGGGCGCCCGAGCCGGTGCGGTTGCGAAACGGCTTGGGCATGAAGGTCGCGAACCAGCCGCGCCGCTTGGCGAGCTCGCCCAC
This sequence comes from Burkholderiales bacterium, assembly GCA_036771335.1. Classification (GTDB taxonomy): domain Bacteria; phylum Pseudomonadota; class Gammaproteobacteria; order Burkholderiales. The sequence goes on along the minus strand of DAIPHN010000139.1, from coordinate 3,749 downwards.
CATCATGCGAAAGAACGTGCACCGGTCAGCCATGGTGAGCGCGTCGGCGTACATGAAATCGGTTTCGAACTGGCCGTTGGCGTCCTCGTGGTCGAAGGAATAGACATCCCAGCCCATGCGGTTCATGGCCTCCACCAGCTCGTCGAGGAAGCCGTAGCTGTCCAGGAAGCCGCGCAGGTCGTAGCAGGGCTTCTCCAGGGTGTCGCGCTCGCTCACTGGCACGATCCGCCCCTCGGCCGTTTCCTTGAGAACGAAGAACTCGGTCTCGATGCCCAGGTTCATCTTCCAGCCCAGCGCAGCCGCCGCGTCGGTCTGGCGCTTCAGGATCTGCCGCGAGCACGCCTCGAAGGGCTTGCCACGGCACCAAAGGTCGCTGGCGAACCACGCGATCTCCGGGTTCCATGGCAGCACGGTGCACGAGCCTGGATCCGGCAGGGCTGCCACCTCCTCGTCGCTTACCTGCTGGGGAACGCCGTCAAGGGCCGCGCCGGTGAACAGCTCGGAGCCCTGCATCATCTGGGGCAGGTGCGGTAGCGGCACCACCTTGGTCTTGGACACGCCGTGGATGTCCACGAAGCTGGCCAGGGCGTACTTCACGCCCTGCTCGGCCAGAGACTTGCGCAGCGTTTCGATGGCGGGGAGGTCGGCGGATTTCATGGTCATGTCCGGGGTCGGGGCGCCGGCGGCCTTTGCCGCCAGCAAGGATCAATCCTGGGTGGTGCGCGAGAGCTGCTGCAGCATCTCGGCGTCGGTCTCCATGCCGGAGGTCTGGCGGATACGGCCGAGGATCTCGTTCTTCATGTCCAGGAACTGGCGCGTGTGCTTCAGATCCTGGTTGCGCTCGGCGCCGAAGGGCACCGGGTAGATGGTGTCGATGCGCCCCGGCCGGGGCGCCATGAGCACCACGCGCTGACCAAGGTAGATGGCTTCCTCCACGTCGTGGGTGACGAACACGATGGTGCTCTTCTCCAGGCGGAACACGTGCAGGATGAGGTCGTGCATCACCTCGCGCGTCTGGGCGTCGAGCGCGCCGAAGGGTTCGTCCATGAGCAGGATGGCCGGGCGGTTCATGAGCGCACGGGCGATGGCCACCCGCTGCTGCATGCCGCCGGAGAGCTGGTTCGGGTAGGAATTGCCGCAGGCCGAAAGGCCCATCAGGCGCAGCAGCGCGTCGGCGCGGCCCTCGGCCACCTCTACGTCGGCGCTGGTGATGTTGCCGCGATTCACCCCGAGACGCCGCGAGAACTTGATGTTGTCCAGCACGCGCAGCCACGGATAGAGGCTGTAGTGCTGGAACACCATGGCGCGACCGGCGCCCGGCCCGGACACGGGCCTGCCGTCGGCGAGCAGCTCGCCGCTGGTGTGGTACTCCAGCCCGCCAATGATGCGCAGCAGGGTGGACTTGCCGCAGCCCGAGGCGCCCACCAGGGTGACGAATTCGTTCTGGTGCACGTCCAGGGAGACGTTGTCGAGCGCGCGCACCTCGGCGGGCGGCTCGCCGAACACCTTTCCCAGGCCGCGGATGCGGATCTTGGGCGCAGCGTTCACGACTTCTTGTGCATCCATGGGAAGGCCTTGCGGTGCAGGAACCGGAACATCTGGTCGGTGAGCAGCCCGATCAGGCCGATGAGGATGATTCCGGCGAAGATCTTGTCGGTCTGCAGGAAGCGCTGGGCCTTGAGGATGGCGTAGCCCAGGCCGGAGTTGGCGGCCACGAGTTCGGCCACCACCAGGTAGGTCCACGCCCAGCCCATGGTGATGCGCATGGTGTCCACCAGCGCGGGCTTGGCCGAGGGCAGCAGCACCAGCTGGAGAATCTCGGCGCGGGTGGCGCCCATGGTCTGGGCCGCCTCGATCTGCTGCATGGGCACGCGGCGCACGTCCTCAGCCACCATCAGCACCATCTGGAAGAACGTGCCGATGAAGATGATGGCGATCTTGGAACCCTCGTCGATGCCGATCCACAGCATCACCAGCGGGATGAAGGCCACGGCGGGCATGTAGCGGATGAAATCGGTGAGCGGTTCGAGCACCGCCTGCACGGGGCGGAAGGTGCCGATCAGCATGCCCAGCGGCATGGCGATCACCGCCGACAGCAGCCAGCCCATGGTGACGCGGTAGACACTGATGCCCGCGTCCTGCAGCAGGTTGTCCTCGGTGGCCCACAACAGGGTGCGGTCCCACACCGCGCCCGGCGATGGCATGAAAACCTTCTCCACCCAGCCGGTGCTGGCCACGAGCCACCAGGCGAGGATCGGGGTGATCAGGCCGGTGGCGGCGAGGATCCAGTAGCGGCGCTGGCTGATGGGCCCGCGGATCGACCAGATCCCCGGGCGGTGGGCGGCTGTACTCATGGCGAGGGCATCCGGGCGGCGTTGGAAATCACTTGCGCGAGGCGGCCACTTCCTTGACGAGGGAGGCATCCAGCGCCTTCGCGAAGTCGGGCTTGCCCTCGATCAGCTTGTTGTCCTCGAGGAACTTCAGCACGGCAGGCGCCACGTTGAGCAGCGACCGGGGCTGGGAGGCCGCGCCGAAGGCCTCCAGGTTCTCCGTCTCGCCGAAGAAGCGCGTGCCGGGCAGGAACACCTTGTATTCCTCCGGCTTCATCTCGACGATCTTCGCCATGATCTTCACCGCCTCCTCGGGCTTGTTGCGGATGAAGGCCTCCACGTCGTACCAGGCCTTGACCATGCCCACGAAGTCCTTGCGGTTGGCGGCCAGGGACTTCTCCTGCACCACCAGCAGGTCGGGCACCAGACCCGGCGCGTCGGCGGAGGAGAACAGCTTCCTGCCCTTGCCCGAGAGCTCGATCTTGTTCACCCACGGGTTCCACACCGTGGCAGCGTCCACGCGGCCGCTGAGGAAGGCCGCTGCCGCGTCGCCCGCCGACAGGTTGACGATCTTCACGTCCCTGGGCGTCATGCCCTCCCTGGCCAGGCCGATGCCCAGCAGGAAATGCGACACGCTGAATTCCTCCAGCGCGACGGTCTTGCCCTTGAGGTCCTTGAGCGATTTGAACTTCGGGTTCGCCATGACGGCATCGTTGCCGAAGGAGTTGTCGTTCACCAGCACCACCTTGAGCGGCACGCCCTTGGCGAGCGGCGCCATGGTGTCGGACCAGGTCTGGCAGTTGCCGTCCACCTGGCCCGCGGACAGCGCGGCGATGGAATCGGTGTAGGTGGGGAACCACACCAGCCTGACGCTGGCGCCGTGCTTCTTGAAGTAGCCCTGCTGCTCGGCGATGGCCCAGGCGAGCCAGCCGGGCCAGTCGCTGTAGCCGATCTTCACCTCGGCACGCGCGGTGGCGCCCAAGCCCAGCAACGTGGCGGCCAGCAGGCCGGCGAACAGCCGCGGCAGGCGGCCGCGCGAGCAAGCGTGAACGGACATGAGGCACTCCCCGGAAGTTGACGGGCACGAGAGGACCTGAACTCGTCTTCGGCCTCCCGGGCTTTTGTCCCTCCGTGGAGCCCCGCCACCAAACCGCGGGACCGTCGGCACTCGGCCCAGCCGGCGCGCCGCGCGCGCCCGGCACCCTAGCCGACAACGACAGGAAGCGACACGAGCAACGCCCCTCTCGCCCACCTGATCCGCAAGACCGATGCCACCGCGGGAAACCCTTTTCCATCAACGGGAAACCACCACCCCACGCCATCTGCCAACCCAAACCCGCCCCACAGCGCGGCGCACCAACCCAACATTGACCCCCAGCCCAGCGCCGCCCAACGCCCCCCAAGCCGAGCCAGATTCCC
>DAIPHN010000138.1:0-9662 GCA_036771335.1 Burkholderiales bacterium | reverse complement strand
CCGACTACGGCATCTACATGATCTACCGCATGCGCGAGGAGCTGGCGCGCGGCGGAGACGCGGGCGAGGCGCTGCACCGGGCCTTCCGCTCGGCGGGCAAGGCCACGCTGTTCGTGTCCACGGCCGTGGCGGGCGGATTCGGGCTGCTCATGCTGTCCTGGGGCTTCTGGGTGCACTTCTACCTGGGCTTCCTGGTGGCCACCGCCATGCTGGTAAGTTCGGCGGCGGCGCTCACGGTGCTGCCCGCCCTGGTGTTCCGCTTCAAGCCGCGCTTCGTGTTCGGCGCGACGGCGCAGCCGGCGCTCGTGGCGCGCAAGGGCGCGGCGCTGCTGGTCGCGGCGGCCGTGGGCGCCGGAGCGCTGCCGGCGCCGGAAGCCCATGCCCAGACCCTGAGCGCCGAGGAGATCGCCACCCGCAACTTCGCCGTGGGCAAGGTGGCCGACTCGATCTCCGAGGCCACCTTCCGCCTCATCTCGCCGAGCGGCCAGGAGCGGGTGCGCAAGACCCAGGGACGCTCGAAGCTCAAGGCCGGCTCCCTGGACAACCGCTCGCTGGTGCGGTTTGTCTCGCCGGCGGACGTGCGCGGCACGGTGACCCTCACCATCGAGAACAGCGAGCCGGGCCGCGACGACGATATCTGGATCTATCTCCCGGCCCTCAAGAAGGTGCGCCGCCTGGTGTCCTCCAACAAGAAGGACAGCTTCGTGGGCACCGACTTCTCCTACGGCGATGTGATCGGGTACCGGGTGGCGGACTGGAGCCACCGCATCGTGCGCGAGGAAAAGGCCGACGGCTTCGACTGCTGGCTGATCGAGTCCCTGCCCAAGAACGCCCAGGTGCGCGAGGACAGCGGCTATTCCAGGCGTACGGCCTGGATTCGCAAGGACAACTTCGCCGCTGTGCGAGCCGAGTCCTACGACCTGTCGGGCACGCTGCTCAAGGTGATCACGCTGCGCGATCACCGCAACGTGGACCCGAAGAACGGCAAGTGGGTGGCCATGAAGGCCGAGGCCCACAACGTTCAGGAGAACCGCCGCACGGTGATCGAGTTCGACCGCTACGACGTGAACCAGGGCGTGAGCGAGGACAGCTTCACCGCCCGGGCGCTGGAGCGTGAGTCGTGATCCGGGCAAGGCGCATCCGGCTTCCCGCCGCGGCCGCGCTGGCGCTTTCGGCCGCTCTGGCGGCTGGCGCCCCGCGGGCGGAGGAGACACCCACCGCCGCGGCGGTTGCGCCCCAGATCGCGCCCGCAGCGCAGGGCCGCGACCCCGCGCCGGCGGTGCGCATCGACCGCGCCGCCCTGTCACTGCGCGCCTCGGCCTGGAGCCGCTCACGCCTTCTGGATGGGGACATGGGCGTGAACTCCGCCAGCGCGTGGTTTCTGGGCAAGGCCGCCCTGGGCGAGGGCGGCAAGGCAGTAATCGATGCGTGGGCGCGCAGCGACAGCCGCTTCGACAGCCGCGCCGGCGCCTCCGATGTGCGCGAGGCCTACGTGGCAGGCTCGCGCGGCGACTGGGATTTCTCCGCCGGGCGCCAGCTCATCGCGTGGGGCCGGGCCGACTCGGTCAATCCCACCGATGTGCTTCCGGCGCGCAACTTCACGCTGCTCACGCCCCTGGACGAGGACCAGAAAACCGGCGTGGGCAGCGTCCGCGCCACCTGGAACCGCGACGCGCTGCGCCTGTCGGCCCTGTGGCTCCCCGAGTTCCGGTCGAGCACCCTGCCGCTGCCGGCCGTGCCGGGCGTGAGCTTCGTGGCACGCGACCCGTCCGCAGCCGCGCGCCAGTGGGCGCTGCGCGCCGAGAAAAGCGGCGAGCGCGTGGACTGGGCGGTGTCGTACTTCGACGGCTACGAGCGCCAGCCCGACCTGCGCCCGGAGGTGTTCTCGGCTGCCGGCGCCCGCGTGGGTCTCGCCCACACCCGCATCCAGATGCTTGGTGCGGACGCTGCCACTACCGTGGGGCGCTACGGCCTGCGCACCGAGGTGGCCCTCACCCGCACCGAGGATCGCCACGGCACCGATCCCTTCACCCGAAATCCCTTCCTGTACGCCGTGGTGGGCGGCGACCGGACCTTCCTCACCGATCTCAACGTGAACGCGCAACTGCTCTACCGGCGCGTGGTGGCCTGGGAAGACCCGGCGGCGGCCCCCGCGCCCCTGCGCGAGCTGGCCCTGCGCCAGGCGCTGCTGTCGAACCAGCGCGACGCGGAGCAGGCCGGCGCCACCGTGCGCGTGGCGCGCAAGTGGTGGAACGACACCCTCGAAGCGGAGCTGAGCGGCGTGGCCTGGTTCGCCCGGGGCGATTTCCTGGTGCGCCCGCGGCTGCGCTACGCCGCGAGCGATCGGATTCGATTGACGCTGGGCGGCGACCTCTACCGCGGCCCCGCGGATTCGTTTTTTGGAAGCCTGCGAAACCTGAGCACCACGTTTGTCGAAGTGCAGTACAACCTGTGACCTCAATGGAGAGAACCATCATGAAGACTTCCGCTACCGCTGTTTTCGCCCTCATCTTCGCCTCGGCCGCCCTCGCGCAGCCGGCGGCGTCTTCGGCCGCTGATCTGGTGGTGCGGGTGACGGTGACCGGCCCCAAGGCGGCCACCGGCCGCGTGGGCTGCTCGCTGTTCGCCGCGCCCAAGGGTTTTCCCCTGGACATCTCCGGCGCCCAGAGCCAGTGGCACCCCGCCAGCGGCGCACCGGTGACCTGCCGCTTTACCGACCTCGCCGACGGCACCTACGCCCTGGCCGTGGGCCAGGACCTGAACGGCAACAGCAAGGTGGACACCAACGTGTTTGGTGCGCCCACCGAGCCCTGGGGCGTGTCCAACAACGTGCGCCACACGCTGCGCCCGCCGAAGTTCGAGGAGGCGGCCTTCCGCGTGACGGACGGGCGAGACGTGCAGCTGGACGTGCGCGTGGAGCCGTGAGCCGAAGTGCGCCGGGAGTTCCTGTACCGGGCGGCTGCTACGTCCGGCCTACAGAAACCGCTCCAGCAGCCTGCGGCTGGCGCGGTCAAGCCGATCCATGTGGCGCACGAGATACTGCACCCCGGCTGCGTCGGAGATGAGCAGCCGGCCCCGTCCGAGGCGGCGGATGTCCTCCTCGGCGGCCAGCACGAAGCGCGTCTCGCCCCGGTCGGTGTGCACCGTCCAGGTGCTGGGCGCCGCCGCGCTGCTCACCGCGCGCAGCCGCAGGATCTCGGGCAGGACCTCGCGGCCCGCCAGGGCGGCCTCGGCCCGGGCACGGCTGTCCGGGGCGAGAGCGTCCAGCCGGTCCACCCAGGCCAGTTCGCGCCCCTCGGCGTCCACCAAGGCGAACCCCTCGTCGGGCGCGGAAACGGGAAACGCGCGCAGCACGCTCACGCCGACGTGCCGTTCGCCCGAGGCGGTGGCGAGCACCAGGCGGCCCGCCGTGTCCACATCCAGGGTGAAGGCGCCGGTGTCCATCAGGGCCTCGGGTGGGCGTGGTGCGACAGCACGGCCAGTTCCCCGGGGCCCGGCGCCGCCTCCACGGGCGAGCCGCCCGCGTTGCGCGCCTGTGCCTGGTAGAGCCGGAAGTACACGCCTTCGCGCGCCATGAGGGCGTCGTGGGTGCCGGTCTCCACGATCTCGCCGCGGTCCAGCACCACCAGCCGGTCGGCGCGCCGCAGGGTGCTCAGGCGGTGGGCGATGGCGATGGTGGTGCGCCCGCGCACCAGGTTGTCCAGCGCCGTCTGGATTTCTTTCTCGGTCTCCGTGTCCACCGACGAGGTGGCCTCGTCCAGGATGAGGATGCGCGGGTCGGTGAGCAGGGCGCGGGCGATGGACACGCGCTGGCGCTCGCCGCCCGAGAGGGCCTGGCCGCGCTCGCCCACCAGCGAGTCGTAGCCGTGGGGCAGCCGCAGGATGGCTTCGTGGGCGTGGGCGGCGCGCGCCGCGGCCACGATCTGAGCCCGCGTGGCCTCCGGCCTTCCGTAGGCGATGTTCTCGGCCACCGTGCCGTAGAAGAGGAAGGGCTCCTGCAGCACCACGCCGAACTGGCGGCGGCAGTCCGCCAGGGCGAGGCTGCGCACGTCGTGGCCGTCCAACAGGATGACTCCTTCGGAGACGTCGTGGAAGCGGCAGATGAGGTTTACCAGCGTGCTCTTGCCCGCGCCGCTGGGCCCCACCAGGCCGATCATCTCGCCGGGCTCCACCACCAGGTCGATGCCGTGCAGCACGCGCCGGTTACCATAGCGGAAACCCGCGCCGCGCAGTTCGATGCGGCCGTGCGCGGCGGGCAGGCGTACCGGCGCGGCGGCCTCGGGCACGCTCGAGACGCGGTCGAGCACTTCGAAGATGCGCTTGGCGCCCGCCGCGGCCTTCTGCGTGAAGGAGACGATCCTGCTCATGGAGTCCAGCCGGGTGTAGAAGCGCCCGATGTAGGCCAGGAAGGCCACCAGCACCCCCACCGAGATGCTGTCGCGGGAGACGCGCCAGATGCCGTCGGCCCACACCACCAGCAGCCCGGCCTCGGTGAGCAGCACCACCGTGGGCGAGAACAGCGCCCAGGTGAAGTTCACCCGGTCGTTCACCGCCAGGTTCTGGCGGTTGGCCTCGCGGAAGCGGGCCGCTTCGCGGCCCTCCTGGCCGAAGGCCTTCACCACGCGGATGCCGGGGATGGTGTCGGCGAGCACGTTGTTCACCTCGCCCCACACCCGGTCCACCCGCTCGAAGCCGCGCCGCAGGCGGTCGCGAACCAGGTGGATCAGCCAGGCGATGAAGGGCAGCGGCAGCAGCGCGGCCAGCGCCAGCCCGGGGTCGATGCTGAGCAGGATCACCACGGTGAGGGCGATCATCAGCACGTCGGTGACGAAGTCCAGCAGGTGCAGCGACAGGAACAGGCAGATGCGGTCGGTCTCGGCGCCGATGCGTGACATGAGATCGCCGGTGCGCCGCCCGCCGAAATCGTCCAGCGACAGCCCCAGCAGGTGCTCGAAGGTGGCGTTGCGCAGATCCGCGCCGATGCGCTCGCTCACCAGCGCCAGCACGTAGGTGCGCGCCCAGCCCAGCGCCCAGGCACATACGGCCGAGGCGAGCAGCGCGCCCAGCAGCAGCCGCACCAGAGGCCAGTCGATGGGCGTGCCGTTGCCCCAGGGCACCAGCACCCGGTCCATCAGGGGCATGGTGAGGTAAGGGGGCACCAGGGCGGCGGCGGTCGAACCCAGCGTGAGCACCAGGCCGAGCAGCAACCGGTTGCCATAGGGCCTGGCAAAACGCCACAGGCGTAGCAGGTTGCGGGCCGAGGCCGGCGCCGGGTCGCCGTCGTCCTCCCGGGTGTCCTCGGCGTCGGGTTCGCCCGAGGGCGCTCCGCCCAGGGCCTGTACCAGTTTGCGCGCGGCGGGCGCGCGGCCGAGGGTGAAGCGCCATGCCGCGAGCCGTTCCCCCTGGGCCGTCAGCGCCAGTTCCGCGGCGCCGGCATGGTCGTGCAGTTGCAGCGCCAGCCCGGCGGCGCGCGGCCACGCCTGCGGCGCGGCGTGCTCCGGCGCGCGGGCGATCACCCGCCGGTCGGTCACCGCCACCACACCGGCGCGGAAGCGCAGCCGGGCATCCAGGTCCGTTTCCAGCAGCGCCAGCAGGCGCTCGCCGGGTTCCATCCAGCCGCGTACGGCTTCCTGCCCGCCAGCGGGTAGGGATGCAGAGGAGGGGAGCATGGGGGCTGGGTCTGCGGGAAGGGTCAGGCCGCGACGGCCCCGGCACACGTTGCCCGGCCCACGGCGCCGCGAGGGTACACCCTGCATCGCCCGTTTGTAACAGGATGTGTAAACCATGGGCCGCCCGGCACGTTACCGCCCTGTTCCTGAAACCCACGCGACGGCACCCCTCCCGGGCAAGCCGTCCACCCCATAAAAAGATGCACATTTCCCAGCACACTCATCTGCGTGGGCCGAATCTCTGGTCCTATGACCCTGTAATGGAAATGGTCGTCGATATCGGCGACCTGGAGGACTGGCCCTCCGACCGCATCCCCGGCTATCCCGGACGCCTCGAAGCCTGGCTCCCCGGGCTGGTGGAGCACCGCTGCAGCTACGGCGAGCGGGGCGGATTCCTGCGCCGCCTGCAGGAGGGCACCTGGCCAGCCCACGTGCTGGAACACGTCACCCTCGAAATCCAGACGCTGGCCGGTGTGCCCGGCGGCTTCGGCCGGGCGCGCGAAGCGGGGCCGCGCGGGGTCTACCGTGTGGCGGTGAGCTGCCGCGAGGCGCGGGTCACGCGCGCCGCCGTGGAAGCGGCCCGGGGGCTGGTGCTCGCCGCCATGGCGGACAAGACCTTCGACGTGGCGGGCGCCGTGGCGGAGGTGCGCAGGCTGGCCGACCGCCATTGGCTGGGGCCCAGCACCGCCGCCATCGTGCACGCGGCCGAGGCCCGCACCATCCCCGCCATCCGGCTCAACGAGGGCAACCTGGTGCAGCTTGGCTACGGCACCCGCGCCCGGCGCATCTGGACGGCCGAGACCGACCGCACCAGCGCCATCGCCGAGGGCATCTCCCGCGACAAGCACCTCACCAACACGCTGCTGCGCGGCTGCGGGGTGCCCGTCCCCGAGGGCCGCACGGTGGAATCGGCCGAGGACGCCTGGGAGGCGGCCCGGGAGATCGACGCGCCCGTGGTGGTCAAGCCGGTGGACGGCAACCACGGCCGCGGCGTGTTCATCGGGCTCACCACCCAGGCGGAGGTGGAGGCCGCCTACCGGGTGGCCCTGGGAGAGGGCAGCGGGGTGCTGGTGGAGCGTGCCGTGCCCGGACAGGAGCACCGGCTGCTGGTGGTGGGCGGCAGGATGGTGGCCGCGTCCCGCGGCGCGGCGGCCTACGTCACCGGCGACGGCCGTTCCACCATCGCAGCGCTCATCGAGGCGCAGCTCAATTCCGACCCCCGCCGCGGCGAGACCCAGGACCACCCGCTCAACCCCGTGCGGCTTGATTCCATCGTGCGCCTCGACCTGCAGCACCAGGGCTTCACGCCCGAATCGGTGCCCCCGGACGGCGCGCGGGTGCTGATCCAGCGCAACGGCAACATGTCGGTGGACATCACCGACGAGGTGCATCCCGAGGTGGCGGCCAGGGCCGCGCTGGCGGCGCGCATCGTCGGCCTGGACATCGCCGGCATCGACCTGGTGGCCGAGGACATCTCCCGGCCCCTCGATGCGCAGCGCGGCGCCATCGTGGAAGTCAATGCCGGCCCCGGGCTGCTGTTCCACCTGCGGCCTTCCAACGGACCCGGCCGCCCGGTGGGCGAGGCCATCGTGGAGCACCTGTTTCCGGCGGGCGACGATGGCCGCGTCCCGGTGGTGGGCGTGGCCGGCAGCACCCACACCACCGCCACCGCGCGGCTGGTGGCGCACCTGCTGTCGCTGCGCGGCCTGCGCACCGGGCTTGCCAGCGCCACGGGGCTGTGCCTGGACGGCCGGTGCGTGGACCGGCGCGACGCCTCGAACTTCGACGCCGCGCGCAAACTGCTCACCAACCGCACCCTGGAGGCGGCGGTGATCGAGAGCAGCCTGCGTACGCTCGCCATCGAGGGTCTGGCCTTCGACTGGTGCCAGGTGGGCGTGGTCACGGGGCTCGACCTGCGCCATGTGATGCCCGAGCACCGGGTGAAGGACGCGGACGATCTCTACAAGGTGCTGCGCACCCAGGTGGACGTGGTGCTGCCCGCGGGCACGGCGGTGCTCAACGCCGACGACCCGGTGGTGGCGCAGATGGCTACCCTCAGCAAGGGCGCGGTGATTCCGTTCTCGGCGGGTCCCTTCAGCGAGCCGGTGCGGTCGCACCGCGCCGCAGGCGGCAGGGCGGTGTTCGTTCGCCACGGCCGGCTCACCGTGGCCGCGGGCGCGGACGAGCAGGCGCTCGCGCCCATGGACGCCCTGCCCGCGTTCCGTGCCCACGGCGCGGTGGCGGTGCTGGCCGCCACGGCCGCGGGGCTCGCGCTGGGGCTGCCGCCCGAGCTGATCCGCACCGGCATGGAAACCTTCGCCGCCGTCGCCGCTGCCGGCGCCGACGCGGCTTGCTGAGAGGGCTCCCATGAAGGTCCTCCGCGTACGCGCCCTGCGCGGTCCCAACCTTTGGACGCGCCACACGGCACTGGAACTGGTGGTGGAGCTCTCGCCCGAGGAGCGCTCCATCGACGCCATGCCGCGCTACGAAGCGCGCCTGCGGGCGCGCTTTCCGGCGCTGGGCCCGATCCGCCCGGTGGGCCACCAGGGCGAACTGTCGCTCGCCTGTGCCCTGGAGTTCGCGCTGCTGCGCCTGCAGTCCGAGGCTGGTTGCGCCGTCACCTTCAGTCACACGGCCCCGGCCCTGGAGGAGGGCATCTACCGCGTGGTGGTGGAGTACACCCAGGAGGCGGTGGGGCGGTTGGCGCTGGAGTTCGCGCTGCAACTGCATCAGGCCGCCCTGGCCGACGCTCCCTTCGACCTGGAGGGTGCCCTCGCGAAGCTGCGCGCGCTGGATGAGGACATCCGCCTCGGGCCCAGCACCGCCTCGATCGTGAATGCCGCCGTGGCCCGCGGCATCCCGTACCGGCGGCTGACCGATGGCAGCCTGGTGCAGTTCGGCTGGGGCAGCCGGCAGCGGCGCATCCAGGCCGCCGAGACGGACATCTCCAGCGCCATTGCCGAATCCATCGCCCAGGACAAGGAGCTCACCAAGCAACTGCTGGCCGCCGCCGGCGTGCCCGTGCCCGAGGGTGTGCCCGTGGACAGTCTCGAAGAGGCTCTCGCCGCCATGCGGTCGCTGGGCGGGCCCGTGGTGATCAAGCCGCGCGATGGCAACCACGGCCGCGGCGTCACCGTGAACATCCTCACGCCAGAACACCTGGAGGTGGGCTTCCGCGCCGCCGCGGAGCACTCCGAAGAGGTGCTGGTGGAGCGCTTCGTGCCTGGCCACGACCACCGCCTGCTGGTGGTGGGCAGCGCCGTGGTGGCGGCGGCGCGGCGCGAGCCGCCGCACGTGATCGGCGATGGCGAGCACACCATCCGCGAGCTGGTGGAGCAGGTGAACGCCGATCCCCGGCGCCGCGACGGGCACGCCACCACGCTGTCGCGCATTCACATCGACGGGATCGCCGTGGCCCGCCTGGGCGCCCCGGGCTACGCCCCCGATGACGTGCCCGAGAAGGGCGCGCGCGTGCTGTTGCGCAACAACGCAAACCTGAGCACCGGCGGGACCGCCACCGACGTGACCGACGAGGTTCATCCCGAATTGGCGCGGCGGGTGGTGGATGCGGCGCGCGCCGTGGGGCTGGACGTGTGCGGCGTGGACGTGATGTGCGAAACCGTGGCGCTGCCGCTGGAGGAACAAGGCGGGGCGGTGATCGAGGTGAACGCCGCGCCGGGTCTGCGCATGCACCTGTCGCCCTCCTACGGCCATGGCCGGGACGTGGGCGAGGCCATCGTGCGCACCCTGTTCGGCGGCCACGACCACGGGCGCATTCCCGTGGTGGCGGTCACCGGCACCAACGGCAAGACCACCACCGTGCGCCTCACCGCCGCGCTGCTGTCGGCCGCCGGGCTGCGCGTGGGCATGACCGTCACCGACGGCGTGTACGTGAACGGCGAGCAGATCGACAGCGGCGACTGCAGCGGCCCGCGCAGCGCCCGCAGCGTGCTGATGCACCCGGACGTGGACGCCGCGGTGTTCGAGACCGCG
>DAIPHN010000137.1:0-9681 GCA_036771335.1 Burkholderiales bacterium | reverse complement strand
CGACGGCTTCCTGCGCAAAGGCCAGATCTGCGCAGCCAATCCCAGGCTCTTTCCGCAGATGCTGGCGGTGATAGGCGCCCACCTGCCCGCCTCCTTGCGCGGCTGAGCGAACGCCTGCGCATCGTGGGAACAACCGCCGTGAGCGCCCCGCACACGCCGGTGATGCAGCAGTACCTGCGCTTCAAGGCCGAGCACGCCGACAAGCTGCTGTTTTTCCGAATGGGCGACTTCTACGAGCTGTTCTATGAAGACGCCGAGCGGGCCGCGCGGCTGCTGGACATTACCCTGACACGCCGCGGCCAGTCGGCCGGGGCGCCGATTCCCATGGCCGGGGTGCCCTTCCACGCTTCCGAGCAGTATCTGGCGCGGCTGGTAAAGGCTGGCGAATCAGTAGCCATCTGCGAGCAGATCGGCGACCCGGCTAGTTCGAAGGGCCCGGTGGAGCGCAAGGTCACCCGCATAGTTACGCCCGGCACCCTCACCGACGCAGCGCTCCTGGACGAGCGCCGCGACAACGTGCTGCTGGCGTTGGCCCAAGGCCGCAGCCGGCTTGGCCTCGCCGCCCTGTCGCTAGCCTCGGGACGGCTGCGGGCAATGGAGATCCTGCCCGACGCTCTCGCGGCGGAGCTCACACGAATCGCACCCGCGGAGGTGTTGCTGGCCGACGACCACACCCCAGGCGCGCTGGAGGGCTGCGGCCTTCCGCTTCGCCGCCTGCCGGCCTGGCACTTCGACGCCCAGGCGGGGCGGCGCGCCCTGTGCGCGCAGTTCGGCACCCGGGACCTGGCGGCCTTCGACGCCGAAGGTCTCGATCCAGCCTTGGGCGCCGCCGGCGCCCTGCTGCAGTACGCACGCACCACCCAGGGCGGCGAGCTGGGCCATGTGCATACTCTGGCCGTCGAGCGCAGCGAGGACGTGGTGATCCTCGACCCGGCCACGCGCCGCAACCTGGAGCTCACCGAGACGCTGCGCGGCGATCCCGCGCCAACGGCGCTTTCGGTGCTGGACACCTGCGCCACCAGCATGGGCAGCCGCCTGCTGCGCCACTGGTTGCACCATCCGTTACGCGATCGCGAGGCCCTGCGCGGTCGGCTCGGCGCCGTGGAGGCGCTGCGTGGCGCTGGCGGGGCGCCAGCGCGGGAAACCTTGCGCGGCGTGGTGGACGTGGAGCGCATCACCGCCCGCGTGGCCCTGGGAACGGCGCGGCCGCGCGACCTGTCCGGCCTGCGCGACACCCTCGCGGCCTTGCCAACGCTCGTTACAGCCATGGCCGCAGCGCCAGCGCCGCGGCTCGCGGCGCTGGCCACAAGCCTCGCGCAGGCGCCCGAGGTGCGTCTCCGGCTGGCGACGGCACTGCGCGAGATGCCCTCGGCCAGCCTGCGCGATGGCGGCGTGATCGCCGACGGATTCGATCCCGAGCTAGATGAGTTGCGTGCCCTCCAGACCGACAGCGGCGCCTTCCTGCTGGCCCTGGAACAGCGCGAGCGCGCCCGCACAGGCATTCCCAACCTGAAGGTGGAATACAACCGCGTACACGGCTTCTACATTGAGGTCACCCACGCCAACGCCGGGCGCGTACCCGAGGAATACCGGCGCCGCCAGACCCTGCGCAACGCCGAGCGCTACATCACGCCGGAACTCAAGGCCTTCGAGGACAGGGCGCTGTCGGCCCAGGACCGCGCGCTGGCCCGGGAAAAGCTGCTGTTCGAGGAGCTGCTGGCCTTCCTCGCTCCGCATGTGCCGGCGCTGCAGACGGCCGCCGCGGCGCTCGCCGAGTTGGACGTTCTGGCGGCCTTCGGCGAGCGTGCCGACGCCCTCGGCCTGGCGGCGCCCGAGCTCACGGACGAAGACCTGCTGGAGATCGACGCCGGCCGCCATCCGGTAGTGGAGGCGCAGGTGGACAGCTTTGTTCCCAACGACCTCGCGCTGGGCCCGGCACGCAGGTTGTTGCTGGTGACCGGCCCCAACATGGGCGGCAAGTCCACCTACATGCGCCAGGTGGCGCTAATCGCGCTGCTGGCCCACGTGGGCTGCTTCGTGCCAGCGCGCGCCGCGCGCATCGGACCCCTGGACCGTATCTACACCCGCATCGGCGCCGCCGACGACCTGGCCGGCGGGCGCTCCACCTTCATGGTGGAAATGACAGAGGCGGCGGCCATCCTGCATGGCGCCACCGAGCGTTCGCTGGTGCTCATGGACGAGATTGGCCGCGGCACCTCCACCTTCGACGGCCTGGCCCTCGCCTGGTCCATCGCCCGCCACCTGGTGGAGAAGAACCGCGCCTTCACGCTTTTCGCCACCCATTACTTCGAGCTTACAGCGCTGGCGGCCGACTACCGCACCGTGGCCAACGTGCACCTGGACGCGGTGGAGCACAAGGACCGGATCGTGTTCCTGCACGCCGTGGAGGAAGGCCCTGCCTCGCGCAGCTACGGCCTGCAGGTGGCGCAGCTTGCCGGCGTGCCTGGCGCGGTGATCCGCGCTGCGCGGCGCAAGCTTGCCGAACTGGAGGGCGCGGCCAGCCCCCAGGGCGACCTGTTCAGCCCGCCGCCGCCCGCGACGGAGGACATCCTGGCCAGCACCGCACATCCCGCTCTCGACCGGCTGCGTGACCTTCAACCCGACGCGCTCTCTCCCCGCGAGGCGCTGGACCTTGTCTACGAGCTGCACCGCCTTGCCTCGGATCGGTAGCGCCCTGCTCGGCCTGGTGTGGCTGCTGGCCAGCGGTTCCAGCGTCGCGACCGAGTTCGCCTTCGCGGCCCTGGGCGACACGCCCTACAACCCGGAGGAGCGTGCCCGCCTGGAGCGTCTGCTGGCCGGACTGGCCGGACAACCACTTGCCTTCGCCGTGCACGTGGGCGACATCAAGAGCGGCCAGGGCCTGTGCGCCGACGGCGTCTATGCCGACCGCCGCGAGTTGCTGGATGCGTCTCCCGTGCCGCTCGTGCTGCTGCCCGGCGACAACGACTGGACCGACTGCGATCGCTTTCTGGCCGGCGGTTATGTACCGGGGGAGCGGCTGGCGAAACTGCGAGAAATGTTCTTTGCAGCCCCGGAGAGCCTCGGGCGGCGGCGCATGCCGCTGGAACGCGACCGCGTGCGCGTGGACGGTTGCTGCCCCGAGAACGCGCGCTGGTGGCGCGAGGAGGTGCTGTTCGTGGCGCTGCACGTGGTGGGCAGCCAGGACCACCGGGGTGGCGGCGCGCAACCCAACCCAGAGTTCACGGCGCGGCGCGCGGCGGTGCTGGCGTGGCTCCGGGAAAGCTTTACCCTGGCACGCGCGCGGCAGGCCCCCGCGGCAGTATTGCTGATTCACGCCAACCCGTCCCTGCAGCGGGCCACGCCCCACCCCGCCTACGCGAGCTTCCTGGAAGCGCTGCGTGCCGAGGCGCGGGCATTCGCGCGCCCGGTGCTGCTGGTGCACGGCGATACCCACCGCCACCAGGTGGACCGCCCCTGGCTGGACATAGATCTGCTGCGCGTGGAGGTACCGGGGTCACCCGACGTGGCCTGGATCAAAGTGCTGGTGCGGCCCGGAGCCGCCGAGCCCTTCGTGGTGGACGCGCCGCGGCGTCCCTGACGGCGCGGCGCCCGGCCTCCAGGGAACAAGCAGCACTGCACCCGACGGGTCCGGGCCTCCATGTCCGCCTGCGCCCGCGCCGCTTCGTCCAGGGGATATTCGTGGCGGTGCCCGGCAGTGATCACCCCCCGCTGCAAGGCCTCGAACAGCGCCCGCGCCATGGCGTCGCGCTGCTCGCCAGCGAAGTAGTGGAACACATTGTGGGTTGCGTGATGATGTTGGATTTCTCGAACAGCAACGAAATGCGGAACGGCTCCACGGGGTCCGAGGCTTGGCCGAAGTTCACCAGATAGCCGCGCACGGCCAGCGCCTTGAGCGAGCCATCGAAGGTGTCCTTGCGCACCGAATCGTAGGCCACGTCCATGCCGCGGCCGCGGGTGATTTCGCGTACCCGCTCGACGAAGTTCTCGGCAAGGTACAGGATGGAGTGGGCGCAGCCATTGGCGCGGGCGGCCGTTGCCTTTTCTTTGCTCCCCACGGTGCCGATCACCGTGGCGCCCAGGTGGCTGGCCCACTGGCACACCAGCCGTCCCACGCCACCTGCGGCGGCGTGCACCAGCACCGTGTGGCCGGCGCGGAGGCGGTGACCTGCCGCACCAGGGCGTGCGCCGTGAGGCCGCGAAGGAAGCTCGACGCCACAGTGCGATCGTCCAGCGCGTCGGGAATCTCCAGCAGATGGCCAGCGGAGATCAGCCTGGCGGTGGCGCACCAGCACCTCGCCTTCGCCCGGAGGGCCGATGCTGGTGGGTTCGGGCCTCAGGACCTCCGGGCCGCCGGGGGAGCGCAGGATGATGGCGCGTTCCATGGGGCTCTTCCGGTTTTGGGTCGGGGCGAATTCGCGGCGCTGCGGGGGATCAAGCCATCCGCTTCGCCACTTCCTCGAGCATCACCTCGGTGGCGCCGCCGCCGATGGCCTGCACACGGGCGTCGCGCGCCATGCGCTCGATGACGCTCTCGCGCATGTAGCCCATGCCGCCGTGCAGTTGCAGGCAGTCGTAGAGCACCTCGTTCACCAGCGTGCCGGCGAGCGCCTTGATCATCGAGACTTCGCGGGCACACTCCTGACCCTGGGTATCGCGCCAGGCGGTTTGGTAGATGAGCGCCTGGACGGCCGCCACCTGCGAAGCGCGCTGGGCCAGCTTGTGGCGGATGGCCTGCTTGTCCCACAGCGCGCCGCCGAAGGCCTTGCGGTTTCGCACCCACTCAAGAGTGATCTCGATGGCCTTGGCAGCCTCGCCCATGGCCTGGGCGCCGAGCACGATGCGCTCGTTCTGCAGGTTCTTCACCAGGGCGTGAAAGCCGCGGTTCTCCTCGCCCAGCAGGTTCTCCGCGGGGATGCGGCAATCCTGGAACGACAGCTCCGCCGTGTCGCTGCTGAGCCAGCCCTGCTTCTTGAGCGGACGCGCAACGTTGAACCCCGGTGTTCCCTTTTCCACCACAAACATGGACACCTGGTGGTTCCGGCCCGGCGCTCCGGTCTTGGCGGCCACGAAGTAGATGTCGCCGTGCACGCCGTTGGTGATGTAGAGCTTGGCGCCGTTGAGCACCCAGTGATCGCCGTCGCGCCGCGCGGTGGTGCGCATGGAGGCAAGATCGGAGCCGGCGTCCGGCTCGGTCATGGCCACCGCGGCGATCTTGCGGCCAGCCGCGATGTCAGGCATCCAGCGATCCTGCTGGGCAGGCGAGCCCGCGTGCACGAGGTGCGGCGCGGCCATGTCGGTGTGCACCAGCACGGTGATGGCGAACCCGCCGTAGGTGCTGCGAGCCAGTTCCTCTGCAAGCACCACGCTCGACAGGGTGTCCAGCCCGCTGCCGCCGTGGCGCGGATCGAAGCGCATGCCCAACAGACCCAGATCGCCCATTTCGCGCAACACCTCGCGGGGCACGAATCCGGCCTGTTCCCAGGCATCGCCCTGGGACAGCACGCGCTCGGCGACGAACCTACGGATGGTGTCGCGTAGCAGTTCGTGGTCGTGGGTGAACCAGGGAAGCGTGCCAGCGGCAAAGGCGAAGGGCGCATTCATGGTCGGGGCTCCAGCGCAGGGGTTATCGATTGATGCTCAGGAAGAAAGCTTCGCCCGTCGGCGGACGCCGCGCCAGGCGCGGTATTGAAGGCACGACCGAAGCGCCGACAGGCGCCGCCCCACGGCAGCCCCGCCCGAGGCGGGAAAATGGCCTGGCCAAGCTGCCATACCGCCAGCGCGTAGTTCTGCGACCGGTTGTAGCGGGTCAGCACCCAGAAGTTTTCCAGCCCGAGCCAGTACTCAGGTCCGCTGTCTCCCTCGAAGAGCAGCAGCGCCGCGTGCTCGCCTTGGCGCAGGGTGCGCTCGGGCAGTACGCCAGCCTCGCTGAGTTGCGCCTGGCCGTACACCGGCCGGATGCCCTGGCGCACCATAGGCTCGGCGAGCCCCGGGGTCTCGACCGCCGCGCGCAGCGCCACATGGCCGGTAAACCGCCAGCCGAAACGGCTCAGATAGTGCGCCACGCTGCCGATCACGTCGCCGCGGCTGGTCCACAGATCGATGCGGCCATCGCCGTCGAAATCGAGCGCGTAACCGCGAACGCTGGAGGGAAGAAACTGCGGCATGCCCATCGCGCCCGCATAGGAACCCTTGGCGCCCATGGGGTCCAGCCGCTGCTCGCCGCACAACAACGCGAAGGCCTCCAGTTCAGCCTGGAAAAACTCCGCGCGGTGCGGCACGGCGAAGGCCAGCGTGCTTACCGCGTCCAGCACGCGATAGCCGCCGGTGTTGCGACCGTAGAGCGTTTCCACCCCGATGATGCTCACCACGATCTCTTCAGGAACGCCATAGCGCTCGCGCGCTTGTCCGAGCCACGACAGGTTGTCGTTCCAGAAACGCACACCCCCTTCGATGCGCTCGCGGGTGATCAGAGCCGCGCGGAACTCCCTCCAGGGCCGCGACGTGGCTGGCGCGTTCACTGCCGCGATCACGCCGGGCTGGAAGGTGGCGCTCAGCAGCAGACCTTGCAGCGCCTGCTCGGACAGCGTGCCCTTGGCCGCAGTGCGCGCCACCCACCGCTCCATGTCCTCGCGCAGCAGGTCGGGCAGTTCCAAAGCGCGCAAAGGACTGGAGACGTCCCAGCCCACCCCGCCCAGCAGCAGACTGCGCCGCTTCACGGCAGCACGCGGTCGATCACCACCACGATACCCGCGGCAGCGGGCGCCATGGGTGCGCTGCTGCCCTCGAGGTCGCCGCTTTGCGCAGCCGCATTTCCGGACTTCGAGACTCTCGCACCCACCACCACCCTCGGAAAGGCCGACAGGCTCATGCCGGGGGCCATGGCCATGGAATCGTCCAGGACGAAGGCCGCGGGCAGGTCGCGCACGCGCTTTCGCAAGATGGCCAACGGCATGCGCGGCCCCTCGGCGGCGCGGGCGAATATGAACACCGTGTCCTCCGGTGCGGCTCGGCTCGCCAGCGCGGCCGCCAGCTCCACCCGTCCCTCCAGCCGCGCGCCGAGGGCAGCAGTGTTGCCGACGGCGGGCTTCGCCAGTTCGGCGCGCGCCTCGGCAATGCCTGCCTCCACCGCTCTGGCGAACTCCGTGTCTGCGGGGATCAGGCGACGCAACCGCTCAAGCAACACGATGGCCTCCTTCCAGTCATTGTTCTGCAGTGCAGCCGAACCAGCCATGGCGAGCGCCTTTTGGTTACGCGGCTGGCGCTTGAGCACCTGGGCGACCGCCAGCAGCGGCTTGCCTTCGAGGCGGCCATCCTGGGCCAGGGCGGCAACCTCGGCGTACTCGAGCAAGACGTCATCCTCGGCAGGTGCGAGGGCCACGGCACGCTCGTAAGCGCGCACAGAATCGGCGAACCTTCCCACGCTCTGCCAGGCGCGGCCCATCATCACCCAACCCCTGGGATCATCCGGCTTTTCCTGCATGCGCACGGCGAGCTTGTTGGCCAGGTCGATCATCTCGCGACGGTTGTCTGCCTCCTCGGCGGTCATGCCCATGCGCGTAACGGGGTCTAGCGCCGCCGGGTTACCCAGCCAGGCGTAGAGACCCGCGGCCACGACCGGCAGCGCGAGGGCTAGCACCACCGCCAGCCACCGGCCACCCGGCCGTGCCTCGAAAGTATGCGCGGGGGCTCCCTCGGCTTCTTCCAGCACGCGCCGCTCGAGCTCGGCACGGGATGCGGCGTGCTGGTCAGGGCCTAAGACCCCGCGTGCAAGATCCGCGTCCAGCTCGAGCATCTGGTCGCGCAACACCGCGAGATTGGACCCCTGAACCGTCAAGGCGGGCGCACGGGAACCCCGCAGCAGCGGCGGCAACAGCAGAGCTAGCGCCGCAAGGCAAATCAGGGCAGCCGCAGCGACGAAGACGATCATGGGAGTCCGAAGAAGCCTCGCCCGGGACGGCGCGGCACATGCTGCTGACGGTGCCGATTATACAAACCTGTGCGAGGCGACCCAGAGTGATGCCACCCACGGCCCTGGAGGCATCGCGGCATGGTGGACGGGTGTCTCGGCAGCCCGTGCCGGGGGGGCGCTAGAAGATCGTCTCGACGTACAGGGAGTTGTAGTTCGAACCGCCGTTCACGGCCCCGAACAGGTCGGAAAAGCCGAAAACGCCCGAACGGTGGATCACAGCAAAACCGAGGAAGGTGTTCTCCAGGCGCTTCACCCGCAGCAGGTCGCCCACGCTCACATCGAGGCTCACGTCGAGGTAGTTGAGCAGCTTGGAGGTGTTGGGATTCTTCTGCTCGATGCTCTGGCGCTCAAGAAACGGAATCTTCTCCACATAGGACAAGCCCTCGCCGAACCCGAAACGGGTCTTGACGTACTTTGACCAGGGGAACCCGTAGTAGAAAGCCTTCACATACAGGGCGCCGCCGTTGAAGTCAGATTGCAGGCCCTGCTCAAGGTAGCGCTTGAGCGCCCCCTTTACCCAGATGTCCACCGGCCAGCCCATGAACCGCTCGTCCAGCAGCTTGCCCACTTCGAAGCTCCACACGCCCGTGCGCTCAGGGGTGAGCGTGAAGTCGCCCCCGGGGATGATTCCCAGCAGGCTCGCCTCGGCGTTCCAGCCGCGCGCCACGCGAAGGGACCAGCGGCCCTCGCCGCCGGGGAAACCCGCGCTGCCCCCCTGTTCCGTACGGCCGCCGTTGCCGAACCGGTAGAGGTAGCCGGCAAAAGCCGAGTAGACGAACTGGCGTTGGACGATGGGGCTGCGGCCGATTTCGTCGTCGAAGCGGTTGCCGCTCACGGAAGCGTAGAGGTATCCATTGGACGTGAGCTGCCAGGTGGCGTGCACGCCCAGGCGCAGATTGGTGGAAGGACCGGCGGCATAGGCCGGGCGGTCAGTACGCACCTCCCCGGGCAGCACACCGAAGTAGTAATCGGCGAGGTCCTTGGAAAAGCGGTTGAGCGACAGCGAGGGGCGCCAGCGCAACCGGCCCCGCTCGAAGGTACGTGCCCAGCCCGCCGACAGTTCCTCGCCTCGGTGCGTGTTGCCGGCGTCCGTGAGAACCTCCACCGAGAACTCGCCCAGGGCCGTGGGGAAGATGGCGTTCAGGCCGGCATCGAAGGAGCGCTCCCGCGTCATGCCAGCCAGGTAGGAGCCGCTTTCGCCGGTGTAGCGCGCCAGGCGGAACTGGCCGATGGCTTCGAGCTTGAAGCGCTCGCCGTCCAGAAGCACAAACCCGCCCCGGGTCCCGCGCAGATAAGCCCTCCGCCCCTCATAGGACAGGAGCGGCAGCGCATCGGTGATGACCGACTGCCCCTTGTAGGGCGTTTCCTCCAGCCTCACCCCAACGCCCAGACCCCAGCGGCCATCACGCTCGGGCAGCAGGCCGCGCTGGATGACGGTGGCGTCGGAGTCGGCTCGCAGCGCCCCAGGCAGGGCGAAGAAGGTGGCAAGCACTAGCGAAGCGGCTCGAGCGGTCGCGGCGCCGTGCCGGAAGAATGAAGCGGCAGTCATGGGCGGCGCGAAGTGTCGCACGGAATCGCCTGCTCCTGCTCGCGCAGCAGGCGTGCCGGCACTAGCGCGGCCGGGCGCGCCCCGGCCGCGGCGGCACAACCCGCAGCGGCAAAGCCCTCAGGGACTTAAACTGCGAGAGCGC
Source organism: Burkholderiales bacterium (assembly GCA_036771335.1). Taxonomy (GTDB): domain Bacteria; phylum Pseudomonadota; class Gammaproteobacteria; order Burkholderiales. Next base: position 18 of record DAIPHN010000137.1, on the reverse strand, counting down.
GAAACAGGGCTGAATGGT
>DAIPHN010000136.1:0-9737 GCA_036771335.1 Burkholderiales bacterium | reverse complement strand
CCTCCTCCCCCCCCCCCCCCCCCCTCCGCGCTCCCTCCTCCGCCGCCCCCTCCGCCCGCCGCCCCGCCCCCCCCCCCCGCGCCCAGCACGCCGGCGGCCACCTGCACGTTCTGCTCCTGCAGCGCGCGCACCACGTCGGTGGCCTGGAGGCCCAGGGCTGCAAGCCGCGGCGGCTGCAGCCACACGCGCATGGCGTAGTCGCCGCCGCCGAACACCTCCACCAGCCCCATGCCCTCGATGCGCTGCAGGCGGTTGCGGATGTTGAGCACCGCGTAGTTGCGCTGATAGAGCTCGTCGTAGCGGTCGCCGGGGGAGATCAGGCTCACCACCAGAGTGAGGTTGGGCGAGGCCTTCTGGGCCACCACCCCGATGCGGCGCACCTCCTCGGGAAGCCGCGGAAGCGCCCGCTGCACGCGGCTCTGCACCTGGTTCTCGGCGCGGTCGATGTCGGCGCCCACCTTGAAGGTGATGGTGAGCTGGTAGGAGCCGTCGGCGGTGCTCTGGGAGGACATGTAGAGCATGTCCTCCACGCCGTTGATGGCCTCCTCCAGCGGCGAGGCCACGGTGTCGGCGAGCACCTGCGGATTGGCGCCGGGGAACTGGGTCCGAACCTGCACCGAAGGCGGCACCACCTCCGGGTACTCGGACACCGGCAGCCGGAACATGGCCAGCAGCCCGGCGATGAAGATGAAGATCGACACCACCGATGCGAAGATCGGCCGGTCGATGAAGAAGCGCGACAGGTCCATGGAGAGGGGCTCCGTCGCTCAGGGTTTGCCGGCGGCGGGCTTGTCGGCGCCCGCCGTGTCCGGCGCGGCCTTGCTGGTTGGCTGTTGCGCGCCGGGCTGGCCCGCCTGCGCCTGCGAGCCCTCGGCGGCGGGGTTCACCGCCTGGCCGGGGCGCACCCGCATGAGGCCGTTGACGATCACCTGCTCGCCGGCCCTCAGGCCGGCCAGCACCACCCGCTCGCTTCCCACGCTTTGGGCGATCGTCACGGGACGGTAAGCAGCCTTGCGGTCCGCCCCGACCACGTAGACGAACTTGCGGTCCTGGTCGGTACCCACGGCGGCGTCGGGCACCACCACGGCGTCCGCCTTGCCGGCAGGCTCGGACAACCGCACACGCGCGTAGAGCCCCGGCACCAGCGCGCCGTCGCGATTGTCCAGCAGCGCGCGGCAGCGCACGTTGCCGGTCTGCGGATCCACGCGGTTGTCCACGTACACCAGCGAGGCCGCGTGGGGAAAGCCCTGCTCCCCCGCCAGCCCCACCGCCAGCGGCAGGCGCCCGCCCTTGGGCCCGCCGCGGCCCTTTAGGCCGTACTTCACGAAGGTGCGCTCGTCCACGTCGAAGGTGGCGTAAATGGGGCCGGAGGAGACAATGGTGGTGAGCACGGGCGACTCCGGACCCTCGGTCTGCACGAAGTTGCCGGCGGTAATCTCGGCCTTGCCCACGCGGCCCGAGATGGGCGCGGCGATGCGGGTGTAGGACAAGTCCAGGCGCGCCGACTCGAGAGCCGCCTGGGCGGCCTTGATGGAGGCTTCCAGGTCGCGCACGGCGGCGGCCTTTTCGTCCAGCTCACGCTGGGACGTGGCCTGGCTTGCCATGAGTTTCTCCGTGCGGGCCAGTTCGATGCGCGCCAGTTCCACGCGCGTCTGCAATGCCGCCACCTCGGCATCGGCACGGGCCACCCGCGCCTGTACCGGCCGCGCATCGATGCTCACCAGCAGCTCGCCCTTGCGCACCTCGGAGCCCTGGGCGAAGTGAATTTCCTGGATGTAGCCGGTGATGCGCGAGCGCACCGCCACCGCCTCCACAGCCTCAAGCCGCGCCGGGAACTCCTGCGACTCCACCACCGCCACCAGCCGCGCCGGCGCCAGCGTGACCGCGGCGGCCTCGCCGCCAGCGGGGGCGCCACCGCCCTCCTCCTTATTGCCGCAGCCGGCAAGCACGGCCCCAAGGGAAAGGGCCAGGATGGGGATGAGGAATCGCATGGCGTCTCCTATGTACGTGACGGCGCCGTGCCGGGTGGCCGGCTGCGCCTGTTTCAGGATCGGGGCACCGCCTCGGACGGCACGGCAGGGCCCGCAAACGCCGGCTCGGCAGCCATTCGCAGCAGCAGCGACTTGATGCGCGTCTCGTCTTCCGGCGAGAGCGGCGAAATCTGGAACATCTCCAGCAACCACAGGCCGTCCAGGGCGAGGGACACCACGGCCGCCTGCTCCCGCCCCACCCGAGCACGCAGCAGATCGCGATGGTGCTCGCGGTACAGAACCCGAAGCGGTTCGAGCAGCGCGGGGTTGGAGGACAGGGCCAGGAGCAAGGCGCTGGCGGCATCACTCATCTGCTCACCCATGGCGAAGACCGCCTCCACGTAGGCCTCGAGGGCGCGCGATCGGTCGCCGCCGAGACGGCGGCTCTGCGTCTGCACCTCTGTCGTGAACTGCGCCACCATGCGGTCCACCAGCGCGGCCAGCAGCGCGTCCTTGGTCTGGAAGTGGTAGAGCACACCGCCCTTGCTCAGTCCGGCGCGCTCGGCCACGGCCGCGAGGGGGGCATGGGATGCGCCGCGGTCCAGGACCACCGCCTGAGCGGAATCCAGAATGGTCTCTCGCGAGGTCTCTCGGGCCATGGCAGTGGGGAAACGACACACTTCCGGGTTTTTTCTCTCACGTAAACTATACCGACCAGTCGGTACAGTCAAGGCGCGAGAGCTTCAGGGTTCCGGCGGGGCGGGCGATCGCCTCCTTGTGATTCAGAGCCTTGCGATCTCACCGCGCACAGGGAATCGAACCTGCCGCAGGCCCCGGAAACGCGCTCACCGCATCGGGCAGTCCGCCCGGAAACTCCAGACACGCCAGCTTGTGGGCCTGGAACATCCCGCCGCTGCCGCCGTACTTGAGCGGCAGGTGCCCGATGCGCTCGTGGAAGATCCCCAGAGCGGCCTCGGCGGCGGCGTCCACCAGCCCGCGCCCGCGCATCTCGACCAGGGCCTCGCAATCGGCCTCCACCTCGTCGAGGGCGTCGCGGCCGACGCGGGCGCACTCACGAATCAGCGCGCGGTGTTGCCGCCGTCCACGGGCAGGGCTACGCCGGTGAGGTAGCTGGAAGCATTGCGTGCCAGAAACAGCACCACACGGGCCACTTCTTCCGGGGTGGCGAGTCGCGGGATGGGAAAGTGCTCGCGGGCAAAGGCTACGGCGCGGACCAGGTCCACGGGTGCGTGGTCGGTGGCCAGGCCGGGATCCGCCCAGTGCTCCACACGGGTGTCGCCGGGACACACGGCGTTCACCCGAATGCCTTCGCGGGCATGATCCAGGGCCATGGCCCGGGTCATCTGGATCACCGCGCCCTTGCTGGCGCAATAGGCCACCGCGTCCGCGACCCCCGCGCAGTCGTCCGCATCGGCGTGATCGCCCGCCAGGAAACGCACCTCGCTCCCGGCCAACCGCACGGCCCCGTCGTTGCACAGTTGCGCCTCGGTCTCGCGCCCCAGGCCCTGCCGTCGGCCGGTTATCCACACCGCACGCGCGCGCCCTCGCGCGCGAACAGCCGCGCCGCGGTCTTGCCGATGCCGGCCGTGCCGCCGGTCACCAGCGCGACCCGGCCCGCCAGGGCCCCGCTCACCTGGGCGCCCCGGTGGCGTCGAAGCGCGCCAGCACCGCCCTCGCCGCGCGCTCCGAGGCTACCATCACGAGTTTCATGGAGGCACGCGTGGCGCCCACGAACAACCGGCGCAGCGCCTGCTCGTCCAGCGTCTCGAAGTCGATCTCCGTGAAGATCACGCACGGCGCCGACCGGCCCTTGAACCGGAACACGGACTCCAGTAGCACTTCCCCCTCCGAGTAGTCGGGGTTGCCGAACAGGTCGTAGCGCCCGGTGAACCCGCGCAGCCGGTGCGGCCCCAGCTGGTTGAAGGCCGCGAGCGCCGAGCCCTCGCGCCCGCGGTAGGTGAGCACCGCGATCAGGTGGCGCGGGAAGCCCAGACCCACGCAGCGCGTAATGGCGCTCTTGGTCTGCTCGATGAGGCTGGCGGTGTCGGTGTAGGTCTGCACGTCCAGGCCGGAGTCGGGCAACGGTGAGCCGGCCCGCCCGGCGACGGCGCCGAGCCGGTTGAGCGAGGCCACGATGTCCGCTGGACTGCGGTAGTTGGTATCGGCCCGCAGGCCTACCCACCCGGGCAGTTCCACGGGCTCGCGGCGGTATAGGTTCTGCATGGGGTCCTCCAGCCACCAGGCGCGGGCGTTCGCGGCCAGTAGCCGCAGCAGGGAATCGCGCCACTCGGGTTCGAAATCCTGCCCCTCATCCACGATCAGCTCGTCGAAGCGCCAGCCCGGCCCTGGATCGTGCGCCGCGAAGGCCTGCTCCAGGCGCGCGAAGGCGGCGGGCTGGCTGAAATCCGGCGAGCCGCCCGCCTCGCGCAGGGCGCGCTCGCAGAGCTGATGATAGGTGGCAACCACGCCGCCCGCGGGCGCCACGCGCGCCATGTGGTCCGCCAGGGGCCGGTTGAAGCACACGTACAGCGGCCGCCGGCCGGCGGCCACCGCGTCGCGGTACACCGCCGCCGCGAGCTGCGTCTTGCCGGAGCCGGCCGTGCCGTGCACCCGCAGCCGGAAGGGGGTGAACTCCAGCCGGCGGCCCCACTCGGCCAGCCCGCCCGAGAGGCGGGTGTGCAGCGACTCTGCCTCCGCGCTCCAGGCGCCGATGTCGGGCACGAGTTCCAGCACCGAGCGGAAGAAGCGGTGCACGCGCGCCGCATCCATCGGGACGGAGGGCGCATCCCCCAGGACCTGCTGGACCAGCTGCGGTAGTTGCGCGCGGCGCCGGCTGTCAACGATGCGCTCGGGCGGCAGGCCGGCGATGCCAGGGTTTTTCACTACGTAGTCGGGGCAGTAGAGCATCACCTCGGGGTGCAGCTTGGCACCCTGCGCGGTAGCGGCGTAGCGCGAGGCGAGCGCATCAGCGCTGCGCGCCATCTGCGCCGACACCTTCTTCGCGCCGCCGGGGTACTTCTTCACCAGACCCTCGGCGGTTTCCTCGCGCAAGCCGGACTTCTGCTCGGTCAGCAGCCCCCGCCACGAGGGCGCGATGACCACGAAATCCACCTCGCCGAACACCGCGCGGTTCAACTCCAGGCGGGTCCAGTGCACGCCGTGGTAGACGGTCCAGCCGGCGGGCAGGTGCTCGCCCAGCAGGGCCAGAGTCTCGATTTCCCGGGCCGCGGCGCCCGTGGCCTCAAGGGCGCGCCATCCCTGGGGACTGACCTCGGCCGTGGGGTCCCGGGCCGCGGAGTCTCAGGTTACGACGCCCGCCCGCAGCCCCAGTATCTGGGCCACCGGGAACTCCGCCAGCAGCAGCGGTACCAGCGGGATGCCGCCCGCCAGTGCCAGCACCACCAGCACCCGCCGCGACACCAGCAGCGGCGAGATGGCGTCCACGCGCTCGTAGAGCACTCCGATGTCCGCCACTGGTCCCAGCTCGGCGGCGTCGAGCAGGCCTTCCGTGTCCGGCTCGGCCTTGCCGTCGATCCAGCGGGCGTGCACGCGCTGGCCGTGACGCACCAGCAGGCCGTGGTACTCGTCCCAGGCGGCGTAGGCCATGGCGCGGATGGGGGCCACGAACAGCAGCATGGGCGCAACGGCCGCCAGCACCAGGGAGGCCACCAGCACCGCGGCGACGTAGGGCTGCTGGCGCAGGCTGAATTCGCCGCCCATGAACTGCTCCGCCAGCCCGGCGCACGCCAGCGCCGAGACCGCGAACACGAGGGGCGTCTGCACCAGCGGCAGCTCTTCCAGAAAACCCATGCCGCCCGCGCCGTCGGGGTGCGTGGGGGCGAAGGCCAGCGGCAGCCGCCGCAGCCGCCGGCACAACAGCAGCAGTGCTCCCCAGAGGCGCCAGATCCACCCCATCAGCAGGATCAGCGAAAGCGGCTTGACCACTAACCCGTACCACAGGCCCGCCAGGCCCATGCGCCCGTCGGGCAGCCGCGCCCAGGCCAGCAGGTCCATGTCCCGGGCACCCAGGAAACCCGCCACCGCGGGCACGAAGGCCAGCGACAGGATGAGCGCGTTGGCAAGCCGCGACTCGCGCAGCGCGCGGTACTGCCGCAGCGCCTCGCGCAGGGCCTCCGCGCCGGCCGCGTCGCCCAACAGCCCGCTGGTCCTGAACTGCGACAGGATCCACGGCAGGAAAAATCGCACCACCGCGGCGCCGCCGATCAGCGCCGGCACCACCACCAGGCAGCGCACGTGCACCATGAACACTTGCCGCAGCGGTTGGGCATAGCCGCCCGAGCGCATGTCCAGCGCCGCCAGGGCGAGCAGCACCAGCTCCAGCATCAACCCCGTGATCAGGGCCAGGCGCACGGGGTCGGTGTGGGGCCACCACCAGGGCCGCGCCCCGGTGAGGAATGTCCAGATACCCTGTTCGTCGAGCGCGAAGGGCGGCGGCGGGCCGGCGCCGTGCGGCGCGGCCGGAGGTAGGGGAGTAGCCATAGGGCTAAGCATACCGGCAGCAGAGCGCCGGACGTCTGCCCTTGGGGGTCAGGGGTCAGGTTACCGCCGCCAAGGTCGTGGCGGCGGCCACGGGATCGCCAGCGCTCAGCACCATCCGCGCCTGCCGCAGCGCGCGGCGCACAGTGCGCGCGTCAACCGCCCAAGGGCTCAGCCGCGCGCAGCCGCGGACCGAATCGCGGGCTGCCGGCCTCGCCCGTGGCCAACGGCAGCGCGTCGCCACGCCCGGCATGCCTGCTCAGCCAGCGCGCGGCCTCGGCGGCGGACAGGGGCAGCAGGGCGCCGTACAGCTGACCCGGCTCGCGGCGCAGTTCAAACCAGTGCCCCGTATCTCCGCGATACAGGGTCAGCTCGGCCACAAGGTCTTCTTCCGGGCCGCTGTCCCAGGCCTGGTGCACCCGCCGGGCAGCACCCGTGTCGTAATTCACTCCGTCGATGGTCTTGCGAATTGCACGCATGCATGGCTCCCGTAGTGGCGGGCCGGACGGCCCGGGGCGCGACGGCGTGCAGACTGACACGCCCATGTGTCGGCGGTCTTACAGCGCTGTTCCGGACGCGCTGCCCGAAGGGCCTAGAATCGGGCGGTGCACGCGCCGGGAGCGCGCTCGGTGAAATTCCGCGTCTTTTATAGGGGAGTCGAACAATGGCTACGCATCGCATCGCGGTGATTGCCGGCGACGGCATCGGCAAGGAAGTCATGCCCGAGGGGCTGCGGGTGCTCGACGCGGTGGCGCGCCGGCACGGCATCTCGCTGCGCGTGGACGAATTCGACTGGAGTTGCGACAACTACGACCGCCACGGCTGGTGGATGCCGCCCGACTGGCGCGCCCGCATCGAGGGCCACGACGCCATCTACTTCGGCGCCACCGGCTGGCCAGCGCGAGTGCCCGATCACAAGTCGCTGTGGGATTCGCTCATCCAGATGCGGCGCGGCTTCGACCAGTACGTGAACCTGCGCCCGGTGCGTCTCATGCCAGGCGTGCCCTGCCCGCTGGCGGGGCGCAAAGAAGGCGACATCGACTACTGGGTGGTGCGCGAGAACACCGAGGGCGAGTACTCCTCCGTGGGTGGACGGCTGTTCGAGGGCACCGACTACGAGATGGCCATGCAGCAGTCCATCTTCACCCGCCGGGGCACCGACCGAATCCTGAAATACGCTTTCGAACTGGCGCAGCGGCGCCCGCGGCGCACACTCACCTCGGCCACCAAATCCAACGGCATCGCCATCACCATGCCCTTCTGGGACGAGCGCTTCGCCGCCATGGCCAGGCACTACCCGGAAGTGAAGACCAGCCAGTACCACATCGACGGCCTCACCATCCAGCTGGTTCTCAACCCGCAGCGCTTCGACGTGATCGTGGCCTCGAACCTGTTCGGCGACATCCTCTCCGACCTGGGACCCGCCACCGCCGGCACCATCGGCATCGCACCCTCGGGCAATATCAATCCGGAGCGGGTGCTTCCCTCGCTGTTCGAGCCGGTCCATGGCTCGGCGCCGGACATCTTCGGCCGCGGCATCGCCAATCCCATCGGCCAGATATGGTCGGGCGCCATGATGCTCGAGCACCTGGGTCATCCCCAGGCGGCTGCCGCCGTGGTGCGTGCCATCGAGGACGTGCTGCGCGACGGGCCGCGCACCCCGGACATGGGCGGCAAGGCCACCACCATGGACGTGGGCAAGGCGGTGGCCGCCTGCGTGGAGACCCTGGCGGCGGCGTGAGAGCCCTCACGGGTGCCACGGGCGGGGCCAGGCAGTTGACGATTACCACAAGCGGGGAGGCGCACACATGGCCTTGCAGGTGACGGTGATGGACGCGCCCTGCGGCGCGCGGGTGACGGGCGTGGATCTGTCGCAACCGCTGGCGGCCGCGCAGGTGGCTGGCATCCGCGCCGCCTGGCTGCGCCACCAGGTGATCTTCTTTCCGGACCAGAAACTTGCCGTGGAGGACCTGGAGCGCTTCGCCCAGTGCATGGGGCCCTTTGGCGAAGACCCCTACATCGCGCCCATTCCCGGGCATGCCCACGTGGTACAGGTGAAGCGCGAGCCCGGCGAGACCACGCCCATCTTCGCCGAGTCGTGGCATTCCGACTGGAGCTTCCTGCCCACGCCGCCCGCGGGCACGGTGCTGTATGGCAACATCATCCCGCCCGCGGGCGGCGACACGCTGTTCGCCAACCAATACGTGGCGTGGGACGAGCTGCCCTCCCACCTGCGCCGGGCGGTGGACGGGCGCATGGGTATCCACTCCGCGCGCCGCGGCTACGCGCCCCAGGGTATGTACGGCGAGCGCGACAAGGGCCGCTCCATGGCCATCCGCTGGGGCGAGAGCGCCCTGCGCACCCAGCTCCACCCCATGGGCCGCGCGCATCCCGAAACCGGCCGCACGGCATTGTTCGTTAGCCCGGGCTATACCATCGGCATCGAGGGCATGCCCGAGGACGAGGCCCATGCGCTGCTGCTGGCGCTGTTCCGCCACCAGTCGCAGGAGCAGTTCGTGTACCGGCACCGCTGGTCCGAGGGCATGCTCACCCTGTGGGACAACCGCTGCCTGATCCACGCGGCCACGGGGGGCTATGAAGGCCACCGCCGGCTGCTGCACCGGATCACGGTGGGAGAGCGGGCGGCAGCCTGACCCGCGCGGTGCAGACACCCGGCGGCGCCGACGCGGCGCGCAGCGCTGCGCTGACGCGGCTGCGCAGCGCGGCCGAGCCCTAGGACGTGCTCGTGGTGGGCGGCGGCGCCACGGGCCTGGCCACCGCGCTGGATGCCGCCGCGCGTGGCCTGCGCACGCTGCTGCTGGAGACCGAGGACTTCGCCTCCCGCGCGGTGTACTGGCTGGCGTTGCCCTCCTCCGCGCCGCTGGTCTGGCTCTGCCCGTAGGGGCTGTAGGCGTAGCTGGTGAGCACGCTCTGGTCTTCGCGGGTGAGCGCGATCACGCTGCCCAGGGCGTCGGTGAAGCCCACCGGGCGCCCGGCGGCGTCGGGGGCGATCAGGCGGCTGTTGCCCAGCGGGTCGCGCTGCTCCACCAGGTCGCCCGCGGCGTTGTAGAAGAACTCCCAGCGGCGGGGGGGATCGTCAACCGTGGATCACGGGGGTGGTGCGACGGATGCGACAGGGCTCGAAGCGCGGAGGAAACATGCTGGAATGCAAGACTTGACCCGCGCTCTCGCCCGGACCCGCACCGCGGCCCCACCGAACCAGAGCAGGATCACGTATTGCCGGGACGC
>DAIPHN010000135.1:0-9817 GCA_036771335.1 Burkholderiales bacterium | reverse complement strand
AACGCAGATGCAGGACAGCTTCGGCATGAACATGGTCGCCCTCGTGGATGGCCAGCCGCGGCTGCTCAACCTCAAGGAGTTCATCGAGGCCTTCCTGCGCCACCGGCGGGTGGTGGTGACGCGGCGCACGGTGTTTGACCTGCGCAAGGCGCGCGAGCGCGGCCACATTCTGGAAGGCCTGGCGGTGGCCCTGTCCAACGTGGACGAGATCATCGCCCTCATCAAGGCTGCCCCCACGCCAGCTGACGCCAAGGCGGCCCTGACCCGGCGCCTGTGGCGCTCGGCGCTGGTGGAGCAGATGCTCGCTCGCGCCGATTCGCAGCGCTTCCGGCCCGAGGGGCTGGCGCGCGATCTGGGTTTGCGCGAGGGCGGCTACCAGCTCTCCGAGGCCCAGGCGCAGCGCATCCTCGAGATGCAGTTGCAGCGGCTTACGGGACTGGAGCAAGACAAGATCACCGGCGAGTACCGTGAGGTGATGGACACCATCGCCGACCTGCTGGACATCCTCGCGAAGCCGGAGCGCGTCACCGCCATCATCGGCGACGAGTTGCGCGCCATGAAGGAAGCCTACGGTGACCAGCGCCGCAGCGAGATCGCCCACGACACCGCCGAGATCGGCATCGAGGACCTCATCACTCCCGAAGACCTGGTGGTGACGCTGTCTCACACCGGCTACATCAAGTCCCAGCCGCTGGCCGACTACCGCGCCCAGCGACGCGGCGGGCGCGGCAAGCAGGCCGCCGCCACCAAGCAGGACGACTTCATCGACAACCTGTTCGTGGCGCACACCCACGATTACCTGCTGTGCTTCTCGACCCGTGGCAGGGTTTACTGGCTGAAGGTGTACGAGGTCCCTCAGGGCGGCCGGCAGAGCCGCGGCAAGCCGGTGGTGAATCTTTTCCCTCTCGAAGAGGGAGAGAAGATCAACGTGGTGCTGCCCGTGAAGACCTTCGACGACGAGCACTTCGTCTTCATGTGCACCGCCCAGGCCACGGTCAAGAAGACGCCGTTGTCGGAGTTCTCGCGGCCGCGTCCCAGCGGCATCATCGCAGTGGATCTCGACGACGGGGATTTCCTCGTGGGCGCCGCCATCACCGATGGCCGGCACGACGTGATGCTGTTCTCCGACGGCGGCAAGGCGGTGCGCTTCGCGGAGCAGGATGTCCGCCCCATGGGGCGAACAGCCCGCGGCGTGCGCGGCATGCGTCTGGCGGCCGGCCAGCGCATCATCTCGCTGGTGGTCAGCAACGACCCCGGCGAGACAGTGCTCACCGCGACCGAAAACGGCTTCGGCAAGCGCACGCCCGTGGCGGAATACCCCCGCCACGGCCGTGGCACACAGGGCACGATCTCCATCCAGACTTCCGATCGCAACGGCAAGGCGGTGGCGGCGCGATTGGTGCAAGCGGGCGACGAGGTGATGCTGATCACCACGGGCGGGGTGCTGATCCGAACGCGCGTCGCGGAGATCCGCGAGCTGGGGCGCAACACCCAGGGCGTCACGCTCATCGATCTGGGCGAAGGCGAGAGGCTCGCGGGCCTCGAGCGCGTGGCCGAGGCAGAGGCCGAGGAAGACGTGGCGGGGGGGGGCGAGCCGTCGGCGGGCGAGGACGCCGCTGGCGACACGGGCGAGGGCGCGCCATGAGCGGTCGGGTGGTCAACTTCAGCGCTGGCCCGGCCGTGCTGCCGCAACCGGTGCTTGAGCAGGTGCGCGATGATCTGTTCGACTGGCACGGCTCGGGCATGTCGGTCATGGAGATGAGCCACCGGGGCCCCGAATTCGAGTCCATCATCGCCCGGGCCGAGAGGGACCTGCGCGCCCTGATGGACATCCCGGCGAATTACCGTGTGCTGTTTCTCCAGGGCGGCGCCAGCCTGCAGTTCGCCATGGTGCCCGCCAACCTGATGCCGCCCGCCGGCCGCGCCGACTACGTGCACACGGGCGAGTGGGCGAAGAAGGCCATCGCCGAGGCCGTCCGTTTCGGCAAGGTGAACGTGGCGGCCTCGGCTGCCGCGCGCAACTTCAACCACGTGCCCGAGCGCGCAGCCTGGAACCTCGACCCGGGCGCTGCCTACGTGCACGTCACCACTAACGAGACCATCGGCGGCGTGGAGTATCACTGGGTGCCGGAGACGGGCGGCGTGCCGCTGGTGGCCGACATGTCCTCTCACATCCTGTCGCGGCCCATGGACGTTGGCGCGTACGGCTTGATCTACGCTGGTGCGCAGAAGAACATCGGCCCGGCCGGATTGACACTGGTGATCGTGCGCGAAGACCTGATCGGGCGCGCACCGGCGTCCACCCCCACGCTGCTTGACTACAAGGCCATGGCCGACAGCGCCTCCATGCTCAACACGCCGCCCACCTTCGCCGTGTACGTGGCCGGCCTGGGGTTCCGCTGGCTGCTCGACCAGGGCGGATTGGTCGCCATCGAGCGGCACAATCGCGCCAAAGCGGCTCTGCTCTACGGCGTTATTGACGGCAGCGGGGGCTTTTACACCAACCCTGTGGAGCCCGCCGACCGCTCGCTCATGAACATTCCCTTCCGGCTGCGCGACGATGCCCTCGACGAGCCGTTTCTGAAGGCGGCTGCGGCCGAGGGCCTGGTGCAGCTAAAGGGCCACCGCTCGGTGGGCGGCATGCGCGCCTCGGTCTACAACGCCATGCCCATGGCCGGGGCGGAGGCCCTGGCGGATTTCATGCAGGTGTTTGCGCGCCGGCATGGCTGAGTTTCGCGTCCTCACCCTCAACACTATCTCGGCCCGCGGGCTGGCGCGGCTGCCTTCCGATCGGTTCGAGCACGGCGGCGCGCTGGCCGATCCCCACGCCATCCTGGTGCGCTCGGCCGACCTGCACGCCATGGACCTGCCCGCCTCGCTGGTGGCCGTGGGCAGGGCCGGGGCGGGCACGAACAACATCCCTGTAGCGCGGCTGAGCGAGCGCGGTGTACCCGTGTTCAACGCGCCGGGGGCCAATGCCAATGCGGTCAAGGAGCTGGTGCTCGCGGGGCTGCTGCTCGCGGCGCGCAACATCGCGCCGGCGCTGCAGTTCGTGCAGACCCTGCCGGGCGAGGACGAGGCGCTGGAGCAAGCGGTGGAGAACGGCAAGAAGTCCTTTGCCGGGTTCGAGTTGTCGGGGCGCACGCTGGCGGTGATGGGCCTGGGCCGCATCGGCAGCCTGGTGGCCGACGCCGCCATTCACCTCGGAATGCATGTGGTTGGCTATGACCCCGAGATCACCGTCGAGGCGGCGTGGAACCTGCCGCAGCAGGTACGCCGCGCCCACAGCATCGACGAATTGCTGCGCCACGCCGACTTCGTCACCCTGCATGTACCGCTCGTGCCCGCCACGCGCGGGCTGATGAGCACCGAGCGTCTGGCTCAGATGAAGCAGGGGGCGGTGCTGCTCAACTTCGCGCGCGATGCCATCGTGGACTCGCGGGCGGTGCTCCAGGCTCTGGGCGCCAAGCGGCTGCGCGGCTATGTGTGCGACTTCCCGGAGCGCGCGCTCGTGGGCCAGCCCGGCGTGCTCTGCCTGCCGCACCTGGGTGCCTCGACCCGCGAGGCCGAGGAGAATTGCGCGGTCATGGTGGCCGATACGCTGCGCGACTTCCTCGACCACGGCAATATTCGCCATTCGGTGAACTTTCCCGAGGTGGCCATGGCCCGCGAGGTACCGCACCGGGTGGCCATCGCCCATGCCAACGTGCCAAACATGCTGGGGCAGATTTCCACCGCCATGGCGCAGGCCGGCATCAACATCCACAACATGCTCAACAAGTCGCGCCACGACGTGGCGTACACCCTCGTGGACACGGACACCCCCGTTCCGGCGCAGGTGGTGGATTCGGTGCGCGCCATCGGGGGGGTGCTGTCGGTGCGGGCGCTGGCTAGGGTGATCCATGGATGAGGCCATCGGCAAACTGCGCGAGCGCATCGACGCCCTGGACGCCGAGCTTCTCGCGCGCATGAACGAACGCGCCGCTTGCGCCGCGCGCATCGGCCAGTTGAAGGGCGAGAGCGCGATTTACCGGCCCGAGCGCGAGGCGCAGGTGCTGCGCCGCCTGACACAGATCAACGCGGGTCCTCTGCCGTCACAGGCGGTGCAGCACCTGTTCACCGAGCTCATTTCCGCTTGCCGGGCGCTGGAGCGCCGGCCGGTGGTGGCCTACCTGGGACCGCGCGGCACCTTCAGCGAGGAAGCGGTTCGCCGGCAATTCGGCGGCGCCGCGGACGGCCTGCCCGTGGCCACCATTGCCGAGGTGTTCCGGGCGGTGGCGGCCGGGGAGGCCGGTTACGGGGTGGTGCCGGTGGAAAATTCCACCGAGGGCGGCGTGGGGCAGACCCTCGACGAGCTGGCGGTCACGCCGCTGCGCATCTGTGCCGAGGTTCAATTGCCCATCCATCACTGCCTGCTCGCCAAGGCCGCTTCCCCGGACGGGCTCGCCACCGTGTACGCCCACCCCCAGGCCCTTGCCCAGTGCGACCGCTGGTTGGCGCGCCACCTGCCCGGGGCTGCGCGCGTGGCGTTGTCGAGCAACGCCGAGGCCGCCCGGCGCGCCGCCGCCGAGTCCAGCGCCGCCGCCATCGCTTCGGCCGCCGCGGCTTTGCTATATGGGCTGGAGGTGGTCGCCGCCAATATTGAGGACGAGCCGGGCAACACCACCCGGTTCCTGGTACTCGGCGCTCAGTCCGTGGCGCCGTCAGGACGCGACCGCACCTCTCTGGTGATGGCTGCGGCCAACCGGCCAGGCGGGCTGCTGGATCTACTCGGGCCGCTGGCGCGCCATGGCGTGAGCATGAGCCGTCTCGAGTCGCGCCCCTCGCGCCTGGGCAAGTGGGACTACCTGTTCTTCGTGGACCTCGAAGGTCACGAAAGCGATGTCGCGGTGGCCGCCGCGCTCGCCGAGGTGAGCGATAAGGCCGCCTTTTTCAAGATCCTCGGTGCTTACCCGGTTGCCCTGGTCTGAAGCCAATCCGATAACCGCCAAACCCCACCCCGACGCCATGATCGACGCCTGCGAGCGCGCCCCGGCTTGGATCCGGACTTTCGCCCCTTACGTGCCCGGCAAGCCCGCCTCGGAGCTGGCCCGTGAGCTTGGCCTCGACGAGTCTGGCATCGTCAAGCTCGCCTCCAACGAAAACCCGCTCGGCGTGAGCCCCAGGGCGGCCGTGGCAATGCAGGCTGCACTTGCGGACCTGGCTCGCTATCCCGACGCCAGCGGCTTCGCCCTGAAGAGCGCCATCGCCGCCCATCACGGCGTGGACATGGCGGGGATCGTGCTGGGCAACGGCTCCAATGACGTGCTCGACCTCGCGGCGCGCACCTTTCTCTCGCCTGGCGCGAGCGCGGTGTTTTCGCGCCACGCCTTCGCGGTGTATGCCTTGGCGGTGCAGTCCGTGGGCGCCGCGGCCGTGGAGGTGCCGGCCCGCGATTTCGGCCACGACCTCGAAGCCATGGCGGGCGCCGTGCGCGACGACACCCGCATGCTGTTCATCGCCAACCCGAATAACCCCACCGGAACGTTCGTGACCGGAGCGGCGCTCGAGTCATTGCTCGCGCGGGTGCCTCGCGAGGTTGTGGTGGTGCTGGACGAGGCTTACACCGAGTATCTCGGCGACGATGACCGCTACGACGCCATCGCATGGCTGTCGCGCCATGAGAACCTGATGGTCACGCGCACCTTCTCCAAGGCCTACGGGCTGGCCGGCATGCGGGTGGGCTTTGCGCTGGCGCACCCGGACGTGGCCGATCTGATGAACCGCATTCGCCAGCCCTTCAACGTCAACACGGTGGCGCAGGCCGGCGCCATCGCCTGCTTGGAAGATGCCGAGTACGTGGCGCGCAGCCGACGCGTCAACGCCGAGGGCATGGCGCAGCTCGAAACGGGGTTCGTGGGTCTTGGCCTGTCGTTCATCCCCTCGCGCGGCAACTTCCTCTGCGTACGCGTGGGCAATGGCGCCGCGGTGTTCCAGGCGCTGCTGCGCGAGGGCGTGATCGTGCGGCCCGTGGGCGGCTACGCCATGCCCGAGTGGCTGCGAGTGAGCGTGGGCCTGCCCGAGGAAAACGAGCGTTTTCTCGGCGCCCTGCGGGCGGTGCTCGCCCGGGCGCACCGCTGACCGGGCGCAGCGTGCGGATCGAGCGTCTCGCCGTGATCGGCGTGGGACTGATCGGAGGCTCCTGCGCGCTGGCCCTGAAGCGCGCAGGAGCCGTGGGGCGGGTGGTGGGTGTCGGCCGCGGGCGTGCCAACCTGGAACGCGCCCTCGCTCTGGGCGTGGTCGACGAGACATGTCAGGACGCGGCCGAGGGGGTGCGTGACGCCGATGCGGTGTTGGTGTCGGCGCCGGTGGGGCAGTTCCCGGCGCTGTTCAGCGCCATCGCACCCGCGCTGGCGCCCGGGGCCTTTGTCACGGATGGCGGCAGCACAAAGCAGGACGTGGTGGAGGCGGCGCGCGCCGGCCTTGGGGCGGTGCTTCCCCGCTTCGTTCCCGCGCACCCCATCGCCGGCGCGGAGGCTTCCGGTGCGCAGGCTGCCCGGGCGGAGCTCTTCGAGGGCCGCAACGTCGTGATCACGCCGCTGCCCGAGACCGACGCGTGCTGCATTCAGCGTGTACAACAGTTCTGGGAGGCCTGCGGCGCGCGGGTCTCTTCCATGACGCCCGAGGAGCACGATGCGCTGTTCGCCGCCGTGAGCCACCTGCCCCATCTGCTCGCCTACGCGCTCGTGGCCACGGTGGCGCAGCGCCCCGACGCGGCGCGGCTGTTTGGCTTCGCCGCCAGCGGCTTTCGCGACTTCACGCGCATTGCCTCCAGTTCGCCCGAGATGTGGCGCGACATCCTGGTGGCCAACCGGCGCGCCGTGATGGCCGAGATCGATCACTATCAGGATGCCCTGGAGGGCCTGCGTGCCATGCTTGCCTCGCGAGACGTGCACGCCCTTGAAGCCGTGCTCGCACTGGCCCGCGACGCGCGCGAGGCCTGGATTCGCGGGGGTGACCGTTGAGCGCGCCTCATCCGCCCTACATCGACCTGCCGCCCCTGGCGGGTGCCGAAGGCGCGGTGCGGCTGCCCGGCTCCAAGAGCCTGTCCAACCGCACGCTGCTGCTCGCGGGCCTTGCCGAAGGCGTCACGGAGATCCGCGACCTTCTGGATTCCGATGACACGGCGCGCATGCTCGAGTCGCTGCGGGCTCTGGGGGTGCGCGTGGAGGGCGATCCGGCTTCCGGGACGGTACGCGTGCACGGTTGCGGCGGGCGGTTCCCGGTGGCCGAGGCCGATCTGTTTCTGGGCAATGCCGGGACCGCTTTTCGGCCGCTGACGGCGGTTCTGGCCGTGAACGGGGGCCGCTACCGCCTGAGCGGCGTGGCGCGCATGCACGAGCGCCCCATTGGCGACCTTGTGGACGCCCTGCGCGCCATGGGCGCGGACATCCGCTACGAGGCTGCGCAAGGGTTTCCGCCTCTGCGCATCGAGCCCGCTGCAGTGGCGGCGCCGGCCACGCTGCGGGTGCGCGGCGACGTCTCCAGCCAGTTCCTGTCGGCGCTGCTCATGGCCCTGCCGCTCGCGGGGCGGGCCGCGGCGGTGGAAGTGGAGGGCGATCTGATCTCCAAGCCCTACGTGGACATCACCCTGAATACTTTGGCGCGCTTCGGCGTGGCGGTGAACCGAGACGGTTACGGGCGCTTCGAACTGCCCGCGGGGGCGCGATACCGCAGTCCCGGCGTGGTGCATGTGGAGGGCGATGCCTCCGGAGCCTCCTATTTTCTCGCGGCGGGGGCCGTGGGTGGCGGTCCGGTGCGGGTGGAGGGCGTTGGCCGCGCCAGCATCCAGGGCGACGTCCGCTTCGCTGACGCGCTGGAAAGTCTGGGCGCGCGGGTACGCTGGGGTGACAACTGGATCGAGGCCTCCGCGCCGGCTGACGGCCGGCTGAAAGCGTTCGACCTCGACCTTAACCATATTCCCGACGCGGCCATGACTCTGGCGGTGGTGGCGCTGTTCACCGATGGTCCCTGCCAGTTGCGCAACATCGCCAGCTGGCGAGTGAAGGAAACCGACCGCATCGCCGCCATGGCTGCCGAGTTGCGCAAGCTCGGCGCGCGCGTGGTCGAGCACGTCGACCAGCTGGACGTGACCCCCCCCGAGTTGCTGTGCGGCGCGGCGATCCACACATACGACGATCACCGCATGGCCATGTGCCTGTCGCTGGCGGCGCTGGGCGGGGTACCGATGCGCATTCTCGACCCTGGCTGCGTCGCGAAGACCTTTCCCGACTACTTCGAGCGCTATGCCCAAGTCAGCCGTCCCGCGCAGGTGCCCGTAATCGCCATCGATGGCCCCTCGGCCTCGGGCAAGGGTACGGTGGCAGCCCGGGTGGCACAGGCGCTCGGCTGGCGTTACCTTGACAGCGGAGCCGTCTACCGCCTGGTGGGGTTGGCCGCCCAGCGTGCCGGACTGGATCTGGCCGACGAGACGGCGCTTGCTGCCCTCGCCGCGGGCCTCCCGGCGGAGTTCCAGGGCGACAGCGTGTTGCTTGCCGGAGAGGACGTGACCGAGGCCATACGCGAGGAATCCGTTTCCGGCGCCGCATCGAAAGTGGCTGCGCTGCCGGCTGTGCGCGCTGCGCTTCTGTGGCGTCAGCGGGCGTTCGCGGGGATGCCTGGCCTCGTGGCCGAGGGGCGCGACATGGCCACGGTGGTTTTCCCTGAAGCAGCGCTCAAGGTGTTTCTCACCGCCACGGCCCGGATACGCGCCGAGCGGCGGTATAAACAGTTGATCGATAAGGGAATGGGTGTTAGTCTTCGGGCGCTTTTGCAGGAAATCGAAGAACGTGATGTGCGCGACAGCCGGAGAGCGGTGGCGCCTTTGCAGCTAGCCGAAGGAGCGCGGCTGCTGGACACCACGGACCTCAACGCCGAACAGGCGGTGCGTCAGGTCCTTGCGGGTTTTGGCGAAACACGCTTCTGATTCGTAGGGGCCATCATCCTCGCGGAGGGTCTGGAGCCATCACCTGGTGGTGGGGGTCCATGCCGGACGTGGCAGGCTGATGGCTTTTTTTGACAACCTTTCAACCCGGTGCGGACTGCACTGGTGATTCGAGACCCTTTTTCATGACCACTGCCATTCAATCCGCCCCTCCCGCCGCCATGGACAGTTTCGCTGCGCTCTTCGAGGAGAGCCTTTCGCGCCAGGAAATGCGCGCAGGCGAAGTGAGCACTGCCGAGGTGGTTCGTGTCGATGCCAACCATGTGGTAGTCAACGCGGGCCTGAAGTCGGAGAGCTTCATCGACATCGACGAGTTTCGCAACGACGGCGGAGCGGTCGAGGTCAAGCCGGGCGACTTCGTTTCGGTGGCCATCGAGTCCCTGGAGGACGGCTACGGCGAGACTCGGCTGTCGCGGGAAAAGGCCAAGCGCCTCGCGGCCTGGATCGACCTGGAGCAGGCCCTCGAGCAGGGCACTCTGGTGCAGGGCCTGGTCACGGGCAAGGTGAAGGGCGGCCTGACAGTCATGATTAACGGCATCCGCGCCTTCCTGCCAGGTTCGCTGGTGGACGTGCGTCCCGTGAAGGACACCACCCCCTTCGAGGGCAAGCAGCTCGAGTTCAAGGTCATCAAGCTCGACCGCAAGCGCAACAACGTGGTCGTGTCTCGCCGCGCCGTGGTGGAAGCCACCCAGGGAGAAGAGCGCCAGAAACTGCTGGAAACGCTCACGGAAGGCGCGGTGATCAAGGGCGTGGTCAAGAACATCACCGACTACGGCGCCTTCGTGGACCTCGGCGGCATCGACGGCCTGCTGCACATCACCGACATGGCGTGGA
>DAIPHN010000134.1:0-9890 GCA_036771335.1 Burkholderiales bacterium | reverse complement strand
GCCCGTCTCCCTGGCCGCGGGCGCCCGCGGGCCCCGCCCCCTCTGGGGCGCGGCCGCGGGGGGCCCCCTGCGCCCCGCGCGCGGGGGCGGGCCCGCGGCCGCGCCGCTGGCTGCTGTGCATCCGGGACTGGTCTTTCATGGCTCTCGCCCTCCTGAATGGGGCGGCGGCAGCAGCTGCCGCCCGCTGGAAACGGGGTTTACTGACACCGCTGCATCATCGGCTTGTGACTTGCCGCGCGCAACCGGATGGGGATCCGCCTTCATGGCTGCGAGGCCTCCCGGCGCGTGCTCACGTACAGCCAGATCACGTACCCCAGGAACACGGCCGCCAGCAGCAGGAAGGGCACATTGCCTTCGCGCACATGACGCCACGCCGGGTCGCAATACAGCAGGCCCAGGAAGAGCAGCAGCGTGGGCGCGACCACACACAGCAGGTAGCCCCAGAAATACACCGGCTTCGAGGCAACCACCGAGCGCAGTGTGCAGCTCATCCAGCGGGCCGCCAGCGAGCCCGCGAACACCACCGCCATGAGGAGCAGCAGCGCGCGGAACCACCACCGGTTGGGGCACACGAAGGTGCAGATCCGGTCCACGCCGGTATCAAGCGCGCTCACGGCCTGCCCGTCATCGTCGCCCTGCCCCAGCAGCAGCTCGCGGATGTCGCCGCCCACCTGCGCCGCGGTCACCTTGGCATCGGGCTTCTTGCCGGCGGCGTCGGGCTTTTTCTCGGCGGCATCGGGCGGCTCCACGTCCGTGTCCACGTCCGTGGCCACGGGATGGGGCCACAGGGCCACGCCGCCGAAGTTGAAGTCGAAGTAGACAATGTCATCCTGAAGCTGTGCCAGGTTCTCCGTGGCGTACACGATCACCGGCACCACGTTCTGCAGCAGCTCCTGCCGTGCCCGGCCGGTGGCGCAGTTCTCGAACTTCTGGCGCAGGCTCTTCTTGGTGTCGGTGGTGGGTTCGTTGAGCAGCACCAGGAACCTGCCGGGGGTGCCTTGCACGCGGTGGTCGCGCGCTTCCATCATGGCGTAGAGGTGGCGGCACTCATAAATGCCGCGGCCAATCTGCTCGGAGCTGAACAGCAGGTTCACGGCCGACACCCCGCCCAGGCGTTTTTCCAGCCGGGCCACCAGGCTGCGGTGAAAGCTGGCGAAACTCGCCACCGAATCGGCGTCCGCGGGATAGTTGGGGAAATACAGGGTCACGCCGTCGCCCCGGGTGGGTACCGGAACGGCACCCAGGGTCAGGCGATGGACCAGCCGGTGCAGCCAGCCCACCTGGGTCTGCACGAGCATGGCCTCGATGTCCCCGGCAAGGCGGTTGAACACCTGCTCGCGCTCCTGGCGGGTCTTGCCGGCCCAATCGGCCCAATCGGCGCGGCGGATGGTCCAATCCACCCGGGTGCCGTGGCGCCGGGCAGTGGCGGCGAACTCCAGACGGCGCGCATCCTTGCCATCGAGCGTGTCGCGCAGCCGGCCGTCGGCGTCCACGGGCAGCGCGAAGTAGGCGATGCTCGACAGCACCGAGAAGTCGATGCGCTGCGCGCGCCCCGCCTGCCACAGGGGGAAAAGCCCATACACCTCTCCCGAGACTTTCTGACCACCGATCTGCACGTCGGAGCCCGGTAACCGCGCGGTGCGCACGCACCCGCAGTCGTCGCCAGTCCAGTCGATGGGGCCCTGCTGCCTGAAGGGATGGGTCTTGCGGGCCGCCGCCAGCAGCAGCGGAATGTAATCACGTAACTGCGGGCCCAGCGCGACGAACAGCAGCTCCCGCAGGTCACGCGCCGTGTCCAGGCCATGGTCGCGGCTGCGATCCACCAACGCGAGCCATGCCTCGGGCACCTGCAGCTCCCGCAAGGCCGCGGACGGCTTCAATACCACCTCGTGGAACTCCCGCGGCGCCAGCGGGCTGGCGGGCGCCCTGGCGATGTTGCGCAACTTGCCCAGGGCGCGCTGCAGAGCGGGCTTGTCCGCCTCGGCCGCGCCGTGAGGCGCGGCCACACCCTTCGGGCGCTTCTCCAGCAACGGCTCCACCAGCCGGGCGCGCGCGGCCGAGACGAACAGTTCCGCGCTCGGGTACTCCATGTCCTTCAGGCCCTTCACCGCCGCCAGCACATAGGGGTCGGGCAAGCGGAATCTGCGGTCCTGCGCCAGCGCATCCAGGGACTTTTCAGTGATGCGGTAGATGGGCCGCCGCACCACCTGGGCGCGGATAGCCGCCAGATGATCGGCCAGGGACGGCGGCGGCGGCTCAGCGGACGGCGGCAAGGCGCCAGCCAGCCCGGGCGGCGGCGCCTCGGGCTTGGGCGCGGCCGCCTCGGCGTCGCGCAGCGCCTCCTCGAGCACCCGCGCCGTGGGATACGGCAAATCCTGCACCGACTGCGCCAGCGCCACGATGGGCGCGGGCACGCGCGCCACGCGAAGCGCCTTGATGGATTCGTCCGTGAGCTGGAAGGAATCGTCGGCGGGCACGTGCTCGCGCACCACGGCCAGTTCGTCCGCCCCCGGCGGCAGGAGCGCGGCCTTGCCGATGGCGGCCAGGGTGGCGTCGAACTGCTCGTCATTGAGCGGCGGCTTGCCCACCAGCTTGGCCAGAGCCGCGAGCACTTGTCGCGGGGCCTCGAGCCAGGCCAGATCGGCTGCGGTCAGCTCGAAATACACCAGCTCGGCGTCGTTCTCGGGCGGCAGCTTCGAATCAGTATCAGGGCGCCACCGGGCCAGCAGCGCCGCGATCTCGGTGTTGCTGCCAAACAGCCGCGCGTGGCGAAAGCGCAGGCGCTGCTCCGGCGGCCGGGCGTCGATCCAGCGGGTGAGGGCCGGGTCGGGCAGCAGCGGGCGCCATTCGGGGTGATCCGCGAGGACGGCGGCGAACCGCACCACGGCATCGGCGGGGCTACGGCCCGGCGGTTCGGCGTCCGGCACGGCGTAATCGCGGCAGAAGCGCTCCAGCCACTGCAGGGAGACGCGGCCGAGCCTGCCATCGCCCAGCGGCCCGCCCGCGGCCTTGGGGGCGGGGAAATCGGCATACCCGGCAAAGGCCGCCGCCAGGGCGGACTGCACGCGCCGCGCTTCGGTGCGGTCGAGCCGTGCGGCATCCTCCGCCACCAGGCGCGGGCAAGCCGCCACAGCGGCGCGGGCGGGTGGCGCCACCGCCCAGGCGGCCAGGGCGAGGCACAGCGCCGGCAGCGTGCCAAGCGCCACCGCGGCGCGGCGCCGCGGGCGCGGCGGCCGGCCTGTGGCAGCGTCAGGCTGTCCAGCCATCCTTGATTCTCTCCTGGCGAATGCCGCGCACCAGATCGGCGTGGCCTATGGCGGGGCGCTCCGCGCGCAGGGCGCGGATGGCGGCGTGGCGCACCACGTTGGCGATGGCCCCGCCGGACAGTTCGTGCTCGTGGGCGAGCTGGTCAAGGTCGACGCCCGCGTCGAGGGGACAGCGGCTGCCCAGGGCGCCTTCCCAGAGCCGCTGGCGCTGCTCCGCATCGGGCATGGGGAAGTACACCAGCGATTGGAAGCGGCGCGAGAACGCCTCGTCGATGTTGGCCTTCAGGTTGGTGGCCAGGATCACCATGCCGGGAAAATCCTCCACCCGCTGCAGCAGGTAGGCCACCTCCTGGTTGGCATAGCGGTCGTTGGAGCTGGCCGTCTCGGTGCGCTTGCCGAACAGCGCGTCGGCCTCGTCGAAGAACAGGATCCAGTTGCGGCTGCGGGCCTGGTCGAAGACATGGGCGAGGTTCTTCTCGGTCTCGCCGATGTACTTGGACACCACCATGGACAGGTCGATGCGGTAGACATCCGCACCTACCTCCTTGCCGATCAATGTGGCGGTGAGCGTCTTGCCGGTGCCGGGCGGCCCGTGGAACAGGCTGCGGTAGCCAGGCTTGATGGACTTGGCCAGCCCCCAGTCGTGCAGGATGGTGCCCGAGTGCCGGACCCAGGTGAGGATGGCGTCGATCTCGTCGTGCACCTCCGGGGGCAGCACCAGGTCGCTCCAGTCAAGCGGCGTGGTGATGCGCCGGGCGGGAAACTGGGTGCCGTAGTCCGGCCGGTGCACTTCGGCGGTGGTGAAGCGGTGCAGGGCCTCGGGCGCGAGGCGCAGCGCGGCGCTGAAGTAGGGCTCGCCGCTGTTGTGCTCCACCCGCAGCAGGCCGCGCTGGTGGAAGGGGTGGTCCTCGTCGAACAGCTTCATGGCGGTGAAGCGCCGCGCCAGGTCCTCGCCGGCCAGCAGGAAGGCGGCCGTCTCGCAGGTGGGCAGGAAGCCACCGTGGATCTGCCCTTTCCATCCGCCGAACTCGGTGAAGCCGCGGTCGAGGTTGCTGTTGCGCACGAACAGCAGGTCGAGCAGTTGCGGGCGCACGTGCGGCACCAGGGCCAGCAGGAGCACCAGGCGCTCATCGAAGCCGAAGCCGGCCTCGCGCACGGCGCGGGCATACTCGGAGGCGTCCTCGTCCAGGGGCGGCGGCGCCAGCAGGCGGATGTCGGACACCTCGCTGGGCTGGCCGAAGTGCAGCGCGAGGCGCGCCTGCAGCACGCGATTGAACCAATCGAGCTCGCGCTCCAGGCACCCTGCATTGGCATGCAGGCCCATTCAGCGCCACTCCACGTGCAGCACCCGGTCCATCCAGGCCAGGCGCAGGGTGGCGATGCTCCAGGGCAGGCGGTCGAGCAGCATGTCGAAGGCGCGCGGCTCCACCAGCAGGTGCCAGGCGTCGTCCTTGAGGGTGAGCCTTCCCTCGCGCTGCAGGAAGGTCTCGCGCAGCCCGGCCACGGAGGTGCGGCCCAGGGCCGTCCAGTTGGCGATGATACCGCCCAGCAGGCCTTCCACTGCCGTGCACTCGGCTTCGGTGAGGGCTACGTCGCGGGGCACCGGAGTATCGAGCGGCACCCCGCACAGAATCTTGTTGAGCAGCAGCACGGGCTCGGGCGACTGGGTCGCTCCGTCCACCAGGTATTGCAGCAGGTGCACGGCGCGCGCCGCGGCCGCCTCATCGCGGAACCTGCCCTCCTCCAGCAGCCCCACCATGCCGAACAGGCGCGGCAAGTAGGGCGCCGCCAGCACCATGCCGGCGTTCGCCACGTGCAGGACTTCGCCCGGCGCGGGCAGGGCATCGGGCTGGCGCGCCTGGCGCTGCGGCGCACGGGCGGTGCCGCCGTCGTCGTCGGAGCGCGCATCGGCGATGGCGCGTGGCAGGTCCCGGTCGAGGGAGCGGTCATCGGCCAGGCGTTCCCGCAGCCGCGCCCGCCAGGCGTGGCGCGCTGGCGCCGGCACGTGGGTTGCAAGCTGGCCAGCAAAGGCGCGGGCCACGGCGGCGGGCTGGGCGTTGCGCCCCTCCACGATCAGCCACCGCAGCGCGAAGCGCAGGCGCAGCCGCCACCAGTGCGCTTCGGTCAGGGTCAGGGCGGCATCGCGACTGGCCGCCCCCAGCACATCCACACAGGCCAGCAGCGCCGCGGCGGCGCCGGGCCGCAGGCGCAGCAGCAAGGCCTCCACCACCGGCTCCGGCAGCCACGCCAGTAGGCGCTCCACCGCGTCGCCGCGCTCTTCCAGGGCCCGCGTCAGGGCCTGCAGCGCCGCGTCGGACGCCCGCGCAAGCGCCGCCGCCAGCACCGGCGCGGGGGGCAGCGCCGCGGCGGCATCGAAGCCGGACAGCCGCCGTGCCAGCAACAGCACCGGGTCGCCCGCCCATGCCCGTGAGGGCGGCGCCCGGCGTGCCGGTGGCCGCCGTTGCAGGCCGCGGCGCAGCGCGGGCGCGACGGCCCCAGGTGGGCGCGGCCGGCGGGCCGTTTCCTCGGCCTGCATCGCCTGCAGCAACGCCATCACGCCGGCCTCAGCCCCCCCCGGCCGGGCCACGGCCGCGAGTTGATCCATGAGCGCCGCCAGCAATGCCTCCACCCGGAGATTGCGGCTCGCGGCCATCTGGCGCACCAGGGCCGCGAGCCAGGCGCGGCGGTTGAAGGCCGTGCCGCGATCGCCAAGCAGCCAGGCAAGCGTGAACTCCCAGACCGCGCTGTCCGCGCCATGCGGCGCCGGATCGCGGCGCGACCATACCGTGACACGCTGCAGGGCCGTGACGCCGGCCAGCACGAAGGCGCTTGCCGCCGGCTGCGCCAGCCGTACGGTGTCCTCGAGCATGCGCGTGGAGAACACCCGCGCCAGGGCGGCCACGCCGCCGCTGCGCGACGCCACAGCCCTGAGCACCGGCTGCAGCGCCTGGGACCGGGTTTGCAGCAGCATCGTCCAGGTTTCGAGCATGTCATCCGCCGGGCCGCCGACGAGCCAGGCGCGCACGATGCCGTGCGGGTCGGCGGGCGCCGAAGCGGCGCGGCCCGCCCGGGCGGCCAGGGCCTCCACATCCACAGCCTCGTTGCGCAGCAGCCGCAGCAGCACCTGCGAGAAAAACGCGCGCCGCCCCGGCACCTGGCGTGCGGCAGCCTCGATGGCCGTGGCGAAGGGCGACGCCCGGCCCTGCCCATGGGAGGCCCAGGCGAGGACGAGGGCTTCCAGAGCGCCATCGTCCAGGCGCGCTGGCAATGCCGCCGGGGCCCGCGCCCGCAGGCGCCGCAACAGCCCTTCGAAGCTTCCCGGATGCTGCGTGGCCAGGGTGGTGATCGCCGCGGCCAGCGTGCCGCCGTAGGCCGCAACGGGCTCCTGGAGCAGCCCGGCAACCACGGCCGCGTGGGCACGCCGCGCCGGCGAGTCCGACGGAGCCCGCGCCGGCTGCGCACCCGCCTCCTGCAGCAAGGCGCCCAGCAGTTCCACCAGCGCCTCCTGCAGCGCGGTGCGCGCGCCCAGCGCCGACAGCGCCCCGTGCATGGCCTTCAGCAGCGCACGGTGATCGAGGTTGTCGCGCGCCGCCATCCGCCGCACCAGGCCGCCCAGATAGGACTGGCGGTTGAAGCGGCTGCCGCGATTCACCAGCAGGTAACCCAGGGTGAATTCCCACGCGCGGCGCCGCACCGGCTCCGGTGCCACGGCCGCCTCGCCATCCGGGCGGAACACTTCGGGGCGTCGTACCACCTCGGCCACGAACGCCGCCTCGGCCGGCTCCAGCAGCACCACCATGTCCTGGAGCATGGCCTCGGGGAAAGCGTGGGCCAGCCGCCGCCGCACGCGCGCGAGCTGGCCGTGGTGGCGAAGGGCCCCTTCCACACGCAGCGCGCGGGTGCGGACCAGTTCGCGCCAGCGCAGCGCCGACGGAATACCCGTCAGGCCGAGAACGGCGCCCTCCACCTCACGCCGCTCGGGACAGGCCCCGGCCGGGCCCTGTCCGGGCTTACCCGGCGGCCCGTCAAAGGCCGCAAACACCCGCGGCGTCACGGGCACGCTTCGCCCGTGCGGGACCATCGCAGGTCTCGCCTGCAGGCTGCGCAGCCGCTGGAACCGTCGTGGATGCCAGGCCGCCCGGGCTTGCACGACCGCGCCGGAGGGGGCTCGGTGGGCCATGCCGGTCTCGTGGAGCAATGCTTCGGCCACGGCGGCATGGACGCGCAGCGCTTGCGGATCAGAGGGCCGTGACACCTGCCCCGCGCCCGCCTCGCGCCACAACGCACGCACCAGAAGCACCAGCTCTTCCTGCAGCGCGGTGCGCGCGGCGAGCGCTTCGAGCGGCGCCAGCATGTCCGCCAGCAACGCGCGGTGATCGAGGTTGTCGTGCGCCGCCATCTGCCGCACCAGGCTGCCCAGATAGGACTGGCGGTTGAAGCGGCTGCCGCGATTCACCAGCAGGTAACCCAGGGTGAATTCCCACGTATACCGCCGCACCCGCGCCGGGGCCTCGTGCACCGCCCCGGTCCGAGGCGGCCGAAGCAGCTCCGGGCGGCGTACCACTTCCGCCACGAACGCCGCCTGGGCCGGCTCCAGCAGCACCACCACGTCCTGGAGCATGGCCTCCGGGAAGACGTGGCCCAGCCGCCGCCGCACCCGCGCGAGCTGCCCGTGGTGGCGCACGGCACCTTCCAGGAGCGGGCCATGGGCGCGCACCAGTTCGCGCCAGCGGACAGCGGACGGAATGCCTGTGAGGCCCAGCAACGTGCTTTCCACTTCGCGCCGCTCGGGCCAAACCCCGGCGCTGAGTACGCCCGGCGGCCCGTCGAAGCTAGGCAGCGCCAGCGGCGCCGTGGCGCGGGGCCAATGCGCGCCGGGGGCGGTCTCAAGAGCGGCGGCGATGAGCCGGTCGGCCGCCCCGGCGTCAAACCGCGCCCCGGCCTGCCGAATTCGGGCCGACACGTCGCGCAGCAAGGCGGCAGTGTTGCCGGCCGCGCCGCCCGCGAGGCGCGCGGCGCGCTCGATCACCGCGCGCGCGAAGGCACCGGCTTCGCTGGCGCCGCCAATACCCAAAGCCGTGGCAAGCAGCGCCTCGCGCACTGCCCAGGCGTGCGGCATGCCCTCGCGGCCGCCCGCAGCCTCGGCGAATACCGCTTCCGCACGTCGCCGCAACAGCGGCAGGAACGGGGCGTGGGAGGGCATGAGCTCCGAGGCAACAACGTCGAGCCCTTCGGGCGCGCCCTGGGCCGCCAGACGGCGCGCGGCGGGGGCGCCGGGTGGCAGGCTGCGCAGCCACAGCGCCAAGCGCCGCAAGCTGGCGGGCCCGAGGCCCGCCAGCAAGTCGGCGGGATCAGCGCCTGTCTGCCCGCTGGCGTGCCACGGCAGCCGGCCCGTGAGGAGAAAGAACTGCAGTATTTCCAGTTCGGCGCGGGCGCGCGGCACCACCACGGCGGGCTCGGCCGCGGCGGCGGAGGCGGTTTCAGGCCGCGCGTTGTCCAGCGCCTCGCGCAGGCGCTCGCGAAACCGTTGCTCGGCCTCGGCGGGGGAAGTGCCGGGGGCCAGCGGTCCCATGTCCACCTCGATGCGCTCGTAGCGGCGCACCTCGCCGGGGCGGGCCACGGCGTCGAATACCGACTGCGCCGCCGCGGCGAGACGGTTGCGCCACAACGCCTCCCAGCGCGGCTGGCCATCGAGGGCGGACTGCTCGTCAAGCCACGCCAGTTCCAGGCGCAGCTCGTCGATGAGGTGTGCGTCAAGCACGGCGCCCCCCCGGGTCGGCGGGCACGCCCCGCTCCAGCAGGAACGCCGCCACGGCGTGCGCCGCTGCGTCGGCCTCGGTCTGCAGCCGCCCGGACTGCTGCTCAGCGCCGCTGGGCGCGGCGCGGCTGTCCGCGAGCTTCGCGGCCAGCCAGCGCGCCCAGCGCTGCTCGAACTGCGCCATGTGCTCGAAGCCGAGCCACAGGCAGCGGGAATGGACGTGAGCAGGGCAATTCAGGCTCACGGTCTCCTCGGCGAAGCGGCGGTAGGCGGGATCCTGGCCGCGCGCCGTCCACATGGGCATGACCACCGTGACACGCATGGAAAAAAACGGCGCTGGAATGGGCTCGCTGGCCGCGACACCCGAAGCCGAGGGACGCAGCAGCACGTGTTCCACCACGTGCATGCCCTCGGCCTCACGGTTGAACTCCACGAGGAAGCGCCGCAGCCGGTTGGCCGCGCGGTTCGCTGCCGCCGCATCGGGGTGGCTGGACAGCAGCCAGCACTGCTCGGCGCCCTCGGGCAGGAGCATGAGCACGTGTTCGGAACCCACCACACCCACGCGGTAGTTCGCCAGATCGATGCCTTGCTCCAGCAGGGTTTCGCTGATGCGGCCGCCATCGAGCAGCCCCAGTCCATGGACCTCCCGTAGCTCGGCCATGCGCGGCGGCGCACCCTCGTCCCCGTCCGGCTCCGGCGCCACCAGGCCGTCCAGGTCCGAGGCGAGGATCGACGTGCCGTCTGGTACAGGCTGCGCCGGACGGCCCGCCGCGTCGGGCCCCACCCCCTCGATCACCTCGCCGCGCCCGGCGGCCGTCAGCGGCCGGCGGTGCACGTGCCGCCGGCCGCGCAGCAGGCTGGCGCGG
>DAIPHN010000133.1:0-9901 GCA_036771335.1 Burkholderiales bacterium | reverse complement strand
CGACGATCTGTTCGATCAGTTTGTGCTGCGCGGGGTCGCGCGTTTCCAGCAAAGGCTGGGTGAATGTCATCATCGGAGGCCGGATGGCCGAAAAAGCGGAAGCGGTGGAACAGGCTCCGGCGCGGGGCGGCAAGAAGAAAAAGATATTTGTTCTCGCCGCAGCCGTGGTGTTGCTCGCCGCCGGTGGGGGGGGCGCGTACTGGCTGATGGCAAACAAGGCCGCCAACAAGGGTGGGGATGCCAGCGAGGAGCAAGAGGCTGGAGATACTGCCAAGGGCAAGCCGCCGGTGTTCGTAAACCTCGAGCCTTTTACAGTCAACCTTGTCAGCGAGGCATCCGACCGTTACCTGCAGGTGGGGATCGATTTGAAGGTATCGGGGCCTGAGGTTGGCGAAAAGATAAAGTTGCATCTCCCCGAGATTCGCAACGGGGTGCTGTTGCTGCTGACCAGCAAACGCGTAGACGACCTTTCCAGCGCGGAGGGCAAGAATCTCTTGCGGGAAGAGATCCGGGATGCGGTGAACCGCCCCATAGGCTATTTCCGCGAGGTGCCCGCGGCGCCCGATGGCGAAAAGCCCGTACCCACGCCTCCCCAGACCGGAGTGCTGGACGTGCTGCTCACCTCGTTCGTCATCCAGTAGGCCCATGGCCGAGGACATCCTCTCCCAGGAGGAGGTGGACGCGCTGCTGCGCGGCATGACGGGGGAGCAGGAGGATTCTGCCCCCAAGGCGGCTCAGGGTGGCATTCAGCCCTACGACATCGGGCGCCAGGAGCGCATCGTCCGCGGGCGCATGCCCACCCTCGAGCTGGTCAACGAGCGTTTTGCGCGGCTGTTGCGGATCGGCTTTTTCAATTTCGTACGGCGCAGCACCGAGATTTCCGTCTCGCCGCCCAAGGTTCAGAAGTACAGCGACTTCATTCGCAACCTTGTGGTGCCCACCAACCTAAACCTTGTCACTGTGTCGCCGCTGCGCGGCACGGCGCTTTTCATCATGGACCCCACCCTTGTGTTTCAGGTGGTGGACACCCTGTTCGGCGGCAACGGCCAGGTTCACACCCGGGTTGAGGGGAGGGACTTCACGCCGACCGAGCAGCGCGTGATTCAGCGCATGCTGGCGGTCATTTTCGAGGACTACCGCAGGGCTTGGGAACCCGTGCAGACCTTCGAGTTCAAGTACGTGCGTTCCGAAATGAACACCCAGTTCGCCAATGTGGCGACGCCAACCGAAATCGTTGTTTCGACCAGCTTCGACATCGATCTTGGCACCGGCGGTGGCGGCCTTCATTTGTGTTTCCCCTACGCCATGCTCGAGCCCGTGCGCGATATCATCTACAGCGCCGTTCAAGCAGACCGCAACACCGGCGACTCTCGCTGGGTAACCATGCTTGGAGACCAGATTCAGGGTGCGGAGGTGGAACTCGTCGCGATGCTGGCGCACACCCAGGTGACCCTTCGCCAAGTGCGCGATTTGCAGATCGGTGATGTGATCTCGCTGGACATCCCGGATAGCATTGAGGTGCAAGTGGACGGCGTACCTCTCATGCGGTGCAAGTACGGCGTTTCCCACGGGCAGTACGCGCTGAAGGTTGAGCGCATGGTTTCAGCCGGCTCGATGGAGCGAGGCTATGGCTGAGGGTGCGAAGGAGGACCTTAGCGCGGACGAATGGGCGGCTGCCCTTGCCGAGCAACAGTCCAGCGATCCCCCAGCCGTCAAGCCCGTTCCGGGTGTGTTTCCCGAGCTTAGGGCAGACGCGGGCCCTGGGGGTGGCGGCAGGCTGGAGATGATTCTCGACATACCGGTGTCGCTGTCCGTAGAGCTGGGCCGCACGCGTATCGCCATACGCAACCTGCTGCAGCTCGCGCAGGGCTCAGTGGTAGAGCTCGATGCGCTCGCAGGTGAACCCATGGATATTCTCGTCAACGGTTGCCTCATTGCTCACGGCGAGGTGGTGGTGGTCAACGAAAAGTTCGGCATCCGCGTCACCGACATCGTCACGCTTGAAGAGCGGTTGCGCGGGCTGCAAAATCGATGAAGCGGGCTCTGCCGGCCCTGGCACTTGTTCCTTTAGTTCCGGGCCCGTTTGCCTTTGCCGCTAGCGCTCCCGTCGAGTTATCCACCTTCGGGACTCTCCTGCAGGTGGTAGCGGCTCTGGCGGTGGTGCTCGCCACTATTGCTGGTGCTGCATGGCTGTTGCGGCGTGCGTTGCCGGTTGCAGGAGGCACGGGTACGGTGCGGGTGGTAGGCGGCACCATGGTCGGGCCGCGCGAGCGCGTGGTGGTGGTGGAGGTGGGAGACACCTGGTTGGTTCTGGGCGTCACTTCGTCTCATGTGAACGCGCTGCATACGCTGGCTCGCCCGCCATCTGGGAGCGCGGCCGAGCCGCCTCCCGGCTTTTCCTCGGTTTTGTCGCGGCTCAGAAGGCCAGCGCCCTGACGCCGGGGGCAACCGGTCCCGGGGCTTCACCGCCTATAATCCAGCGATGATCTCCTGGGTTCGCGCCTCCCTGCTGGTCACGCTGATGCTCGCCGCGGACGGTGCGGCAGCCCAGGCTGGCCTTCCCGCGGTTCGTTCGGCGCCCGGGCCAGGCGGAGCCCAGACCTACAGTCTGTCACTCCAGGCGCTTATCTTCCTTACGGCGCTGACCTTCCTGCCCGCTGCATTGCTGATGATGACCAGCTTCACTCGCATCATCATCGTCCTGTCGCTGCTTCGCCAAGCGCTGGGCACGGTGCAGACGCCACCGAATCAGGTGCTGGTGGGGCTGTCCCTGTTCCTCACTTTCTTCGTGATGGCTCCGGTGTTCGATCGCATCTACGTCGATGCCTACAAGCCTCTCTCCGAAGAACGCATCAAGTTCGAACAGGCGGTGGAGCGCGCCGCCGTGCCGCTTAAGAGCTTCATGCTTCGCCAGACACGCGAGTCGGACTTGGCGCTGTTCGTAAAGCTATCCGCCTCACCCCAGCCGCGTGGCCCGGAAGACATAGGCATGAAGGCTCTGGTGCCGGCCTTCGTCATCTCCTAGCTCAAGACAGCCTTCCAGATCGGCTTCGTCGTTTTCCTGCCATTCCTGATCATCGACCTGGTGGTTTCCAGCGTGCTCATGTCCATGGGCATGATGATGCTCTCGCCGGTGATCATCTCGCTGCCGTTCAAGTTGATGCTGTTCGTCATGGTGGATGGCTGGAACTTGCTGGTGGGCTCCCTGGTGCGAAGCTTCGGCGTCTAACCATGACCCCCGAAAATGTCGTGTCACTGGTCCGCCAAGCACTGGAGATACTGGTGCTGATGTCTGCGCCACCGCTTGTGGCCGCGCTGGCCGTGGGCCTGCTCGTGAGCGTTTTCCAGGCCGCCACCCAGATCAACGAGATGACGTTGTCTTTCATCCCCAAGCTGCTGGCAGTTTTTGCCGCCCTCGTGCTGGCTGGACCGTGGATGCTTTCCACCATGGTGGAATTCACCCGCGCGCTGTTCGAGGCTATCCCGCAGCTGGTGGGCTGACCGAAGCCCGGCCTGGCGTTCGCGGCGTGATTTCCTTCACGGTCGCCCAGCTGGAGGGATTGCTTGCCCAGTTCGGCTGGCCTTTCGTGCGCATTCTTGCCTTCGTGGCGACCGAGGCTGTCCTTGGAAACCGAGCCGTACCTTTCAGCATCAAGGTGGCGCTCGCCCTGGCCGTCACCGTGATCGTCGCTCCTGTGCTGCCCGCGCCCCCGCCGCTGGCGGTGGTTTCGCCCCAGGGTCTGCTGATCCTCGCCCAGCAAATCCTGATCGGCGTTGCCATGGGCTTTACCACCCGGATCGTGATGGCGGCGGCCGAGATGGCCGGCCAGGTGGCTGGTCTGCAGATGGGCCTGGGTTTCGCGGTGTTTTTCGATCCTCAGGGTTCGGGGCAGTCACCCGTGGTGGCGCAATTCATGGGTGTCCTCGCGGTCTTGGTGCTGCTTGCCTCCAACAGCCATTACCTCATGCTCACGGCGTTGGTGGAGAGTTTCCGAATCCTGCCTCTATCGCCCGAGCCGTTGGCGGCGAGGGGGTTCCTGACGCTGGTGGCCTGGGCCTCCCAGATCTTTCAGGTGGGGTTGATGCTGTCACTGCCTGTGGTGGGCGCGTTGTTGGTGGCCAACGTGGGAATTGGCATCCTGACCCGCGCCGCTCCGCAGCTCAACGTGTTTGCCGTAGGTTTTCCCATCACCCTCGCATTGGGATTCGTGATGCTTTATCTGTCGCTGCCCTTGCTGGTGCCTGCAATAGAACACCTGGCGCAGGCCGGCTTCGCGGCCATGCAACGCGTGCTCGAAGGCCTCGGGAGTCCGCCGTGACCGGCCAGGCCGATGCGCCCATGGCGCTTCCCTCGGATTGGGTCAGGCGCTGGGCGGGCCTGGTCCCCCCTGGCGCTACCGTGCTGGATGTGGCATGTGGGCGGGGGCGGCATACCCGCTTTTTCGCCGCTCGCGGCCACTCCGTGGTTGCGGTGGATAGTGACCCCGCGTCTGGCGAGAGATTGGCCGGTGTTGCTGGCGTCTGTTTCGAGTGCGATGACCTGGAGACCGGGCGGTGGAGCGCGGCTGGCCGGCGTTTCGGTGCCGTGGTCGTAACCAATTATCTGCATCGGCCCCTGTTCCCGGCTCTGTTGGAGGCGGTCGCGCCTGCAGGGTTACTCATCTATGAGACTTTCGCCGCAGGCAACGAGCGCTTCGGCCGACCTGCCAATCCGGAATTCCTTCTGCTACCCGGCGAGTTGCTTGAACGTCTGAGCGAGCATTTCCGGGTCCTGGGCTACGAGGACATCGAAGTCGCTTCTCCTAACCCGGCCATGGTGCAGCGAATCTGTGCACGGCGCGCGTGAGCGCCCCCGCCCAAACGGCAGCGAGGCGTTACAATCGAGGCTTTACCGAGGGAGTTCGTGTTTCATGCTCGAAGGTAGCATCGTAGCCATTGCAACGCCCATGCACGCCGACGGCAGCCTTGACCTGGACGGGTTTCGGGCGCTGATCGATTTTCATGCGAGCCATGGCACCGACGGCATCGTTGCCGTCGGCACAACGGGCGAATCTCCGACCCTCGATTTCGATGAGCATTGCCTGGTCATCCGAACGGCCGTCGAGCATGCCGGTGGACGCATTCCCGTTATTGCAGGCACTGGCGCCAATTCCACGCGCGAAGCGGTGGAATTGCAGTCATTCGCGCGAAGCGTAGGTGCGAGCATGGCGCTTTCCGTGGTGCCCTACTACAACAAGCCTTCTCAGGAGGGCTTGTACCAGCATTTTCGCCTCATCGCCGAAGCCGTCGACATTCCCACCATCCTCTACAACGTGCCGGGTCGGACAGTCGCAGATCTTTCCAATGAGACGGTGCTGCGGCTTTCCGAGGTGCCCAATATCGTCGGGCTCAAGGATGCCACCGGCAATCTTGAGCGCGGCGCCGACCTGTTGCGCCGTCTGCCGCGCGAGTTTGCCGTCTACAGCGGCGACGACGGCACTGCGCTTGCGCTGATGCTTATGGGTGCTCATGGGGTTGTTTCGGTCACCGCGAACGTGGCGCCTCGGCTGATGCACGAGCTGTGTGTGGCAGCCCGGTCCGGGAACCTTGAGCTTGCTCGCCGGATCAATAATCAGCTCATGGGTCTTCACCGGTTTCTTTTCTCCGAGGCGAATCCGATCCCCGTCAAGTGGGTTCTCCAGCGCATGGGTCTCGTGGGCCCCGGCATTCGCCTTCCGCTTACGCCTCTCTCCGACCCGCACCATGGAAATGTGCTGGAGGCCATGCGACAGGCAGGGATATCTCCGGAAGGCGTGTCTGCCTGAGCACCTACAGGTCAAAGGAGCGAAGTCGATGGCGGATCGAAGTTTCTGCGGAATGCTGGCCGCGCTGCTGTGCGCGGTGGTCTTTTTCACGGGTTGCAGCGGCATGTTCGAGGGCAAGAAGATCGACTACAAGTCGGCCAAGAAGCTGCCACCGCTTGAGGTGCCGCCGGATCTCGCCGCGCCTGGCGCGCCTGGGCGGTACGTGGTGCCGGATGCCTCACGATCGGCTACCTATTCCGAGTATGAGCAGCGCCGAGTCGGAAAGTCCACTGTTCCCGAGAGTTCTGCGGTGCTGCCGCTCTCCGAGCGTGCGCGGGTGATGCGCGCCGGCAGTCAGCGCTGGCTGCTGGTGATGGGCACGCCAGAGCAGTTGTGGCCCCAACTCAAGGATTTCTGGCAGGAGAACGGGTTCCTGGTGAACGTGGAGGACGCCTCCGCTGGTCTCATGGAAACGGATCGGGCAGAGAACCGCGCCAAGATCCAGGTGGGTGGGATCACCGGCTTCATCAATCGTAGTCTCGACGTGCTGGCGTCACTGCCCGAGCGTGACATGTTCCGGACCCGGCTGGCGCGAGGTATCGAACCCAATACCACCGAGATTTACATTAGCCACAAGGGAATGGCCGAGGTCTATTTCCGCGAACGCGACAACAATACCAAGTGGCAAGTTCGCCCATCCGACCCCGAATTGGAGGCCGTGATGCTTGCGCGCTTGGCTGAGAAGGTGGCTGGTTTGGACGCCGCACGCGCTCAGAGCCTGGTCAAGGCTGCTGATCAGCAGAAACCTTCTGCGGCCATTGCCCGCGGGGCTGGCGCGTCGCCAGCTTCGGGGGCGCTACGTGTGGAGGACAGCTTCGACCGCGCATGGCGGAGGGTCGGCTTGGCGTTGGATCGCGTGGGCTTCATGGTGGAAGACCGGAACCGGGCTGAGGGCCTTTACTACGTTCGCTACCAAGACCCGGATGCGGCACTCGGGAAGAAGAGCGCCTTGTCCCGGTTGGCGTTCTGGCGCAGCGATGAGGCGAATAAGCCAGGCCCTGAACAGTACCGGGTGAAAGTGGCATCTGGCGCGGAGGGGAGGGGTTCAGAGGTCACCGTGCTCAACCGCGACGGTATCCCAGACGACGGCGCTACAGCGCGGCGTATTCTCGGCCTTTTGGTCGAGCAGTTGCGTTAGGGTGAATGGCTCACGCTGTCAGTGCGTTTCGCTTATTTGGGCAGCGGCAGCCAAGGGAACGGCCTTCTGGTTGAGGCAGGCAGCAGCCGGGTGCTTCTCGATTGCGGCTTCACTGTCACGGAAACCGTGAGGCGACTAGGGCGTCTGGGGCTCGAACCTGGACATGTCAGCGCCTTGGTTGTCACCCATGAGCACGACGATCATTTGGCTGGTGTGGCGCGGTTCGCCCGGCGCTTCGGGGTCCCCGTTTGGGCGACGCACGGTACCCTGCGGGGCGCAGGTGCGCGCTTTGAAGGCG
Source organism: Burkholderiales bacterium (assembly GCA_036771335.1). Classification (GTDB taxonomy): domain Bacteria; phylum Pseudomonadota; class Gammaproteobacteria; order Burkholderiales. Next base: position 2,622 of record DAIPHN010000133.1, on the reverse strand, counting down.
TGGACATCAGGTGGATCGACGGTTATCAGCCGTTTTCAGTGGGGGACTTGAGCCTGCAGCCATATCCCGTGCCCCATGACGCTGCCGAACCCGCGCAGTTTGTGTTCACTGACGGTGCCCGGCGCCTGGGAGTTCTGACAGATGCCGGATGCAGTACACCGCATATCGAACAAGTGCTGAGCCACTGCGATGTGCTGCTTCTTGAATGCAACCACGATCGCGATCGCTTGCGAGACAGCGCGTATCCGGCAGTCCTAAAGCAGCGCATATCCGGCCGCTTAGGGCATCTGGACAATGCTTCCGCGGCGCGATTGCTCGCGGCAGTCGCAAGCCCACGCTTGCAACACGTGGTGGCTGTACACCTGTCGCAGCAAAACAACTCGCCCGATCTCGCGAGGACTGCTCTGGCGACCGTGTTGGGTTGTGCGCCCTCGTGGATAGGTGTAGCGCATCAGACCAGCGGCCTAGGCTGGCGAGACGTACGCTGAGTAGGGCGAAAAAAAGCCGACCGATGAACGGTCGGCTTATCGAGCAGACGTTACGCCCGATTACTTCTTTTCTTGAGGCTTCTGCTCGGGTGCTGGCGCTGCACCAGGGGCAGCAGCGGGTTCCGCGGGCTTGGCCTCGTCCGCTGGCGGCGCGGCAGGGGCGGGTTCGGCCGGCTTTGCAGCCTCGGGCGGCGGGGGCGGAGGAGCAGGTTCTTCCTTCTTGCCGCAAGCGGCGAGGGCGAGAGCCAGCATGAGGGCCGTAAGAGTGGTGCGAATCATCGAAGTCCTTCCGAATGGATGTTGATGGGATCAATCGTTCGAAGCGCATGGCAACAACCCAGATGCAGAGCCGTTTACTTCGACCTGCGAATTGTAACAGATGTTTACAGACTGTCGCCGCCGCGAACAGGGCCAGCTCCAGGGATTGCCCAAGAAAACACCGGTTGCTCACAACCCAAGGGTCGTGGCTGAGATGGCCGGTTCCGAGTTGCTCCACAACTCCTCAAATCGCTCAAACAGGGTCTCGGCTCCGATTGCGTCGTCAATCGCCAGGGTGCCGAAGCCGCGGTTGAAATGAAACCGGTGGATATAGTGCCGCTCGTCGCAGATGACGAATGGGTCGTATACCGCCTTGGCTTGGTGGGGCGTTTGGTGAATGGTCATCATGTGGCTGAACCGTCGCAGCAACTCCACGACGCGCGGGTTTCTTGCATACACAGACTGCGGATCGTGCAGCAGGAAGCGAATCTCTCCCCGCCGGCTATCCAGGAAAAACTGGCGCAGCACCGCAATTCTCTCCGCCCGATTCCACGCGGGACCCAGGGACGTTTCGAAAACAAGGATCCGCCGTCTTCCCAGAGGCAGTATCCGGTCGACGCCTGCATCCAGACCCGCGCGGCTGTCGATGCGCTCGAAGGTGGGGTCTGGTAACTCGATCACTTTGTCTTTGCCACTGAAAATCCAGCGTCGGCCAGGCGCAGGAAGCCGCTGCTGTACCAATCGCGAAGCAGCCTCACCAGGTTTGGCGCGTACTGACCAGGCGGGAGTTGACGCCGGTCGGCAAGCTGTCGCAGCGCCTCGGGTACGCCGCGGGGAAACTGGCAGGCGTCGCCGTTTACGAACAGGGCCCGGTGGCAGTAGAGCATGCGCGTGCCCCCGTCGAGAAGTGCGCCGGCCCGCCGCAGCGCTACCGCGAAGCGACCGGCTGTCAGCGGCTGCACGGGCGGGTCGAAGAACACTCCCGCCTTGGGTTCACTAAGGTAACGCCCCAGAAAATTTTCCACATCTCCGCGCGTCCAACGGACGCGCGCCAACAGTGCTGTGGTGGCATGGATCATGGGCTCCCCGATGAGCCCAGGGTTCCTCGTCGGAGTCAATGCGGGATCGGCGTAGAGGCCCTTGAAGTCAAGCCGCTCTGAAAGGTCTGCCAGGAATTCACCCGCTAGCTCGCGGTTGGCCGGCGCGCGAAATCCCACCGACCATGTGGTGCAGGCGTCCACTGCCACGCCGTGGTGGGCCACCTGCGGCGGCAGGTAGAGCATGTCGCCGGGGCCAAGCACCCAGTTCTGAGAGGCGCGAAAGCGGCGCAGGATGCGCAGCGGAGCGCGGGGATCGAGTTCGAGATCGTCCTGCTCGCTAAGTTGCCACCGGCGCCGCCCCTCGCCCTGGAGCAGGAACACGTCGTAGGAGTCGAAATGCGGACCCACCCCCCCGCCCGGTGCGGCGTAACTTGCCATCAGATCATCGAGACGCTCGTGAGGGATTAAGTCAAAGCGGGCCAGAAGCTTTGCGCCTCCAGGATGGTGCTGATTCACCCCTTGCACCAGAAGCGTCCAGCCACGCTGGGGGAGGGCGCGCAGTTCGCGAAGCCGGAAAGGTCCGTGCTGGAGATGCCAGCGGCGCCCCTCTCGGCGGACAAGCCGGGCCTCCACGTCGTCCCGGCAAGCCAGCGCAAACAGCTCATCTCTATCGAGGCAACCCGAAAAGCCCGGGACCGCATCGCGCACCAGCAGCGGACTTTTCTGCCAGTGCATGGACATGAAGCGGCGCGGGGTAAGCCCGCCGAGGAGTCTATCCCGCATGGTGGCATTATAGGCTGCGCGCTTCCCGGCCGAGTCTTTTCCAACGAGGTATG
>DAIPHN010000132.1:0-9992 GCA_036771335.1 Burkholderiales bacterium | reverse complement strand
CAGACCTCGACAGACATTTCCTATGTTTGACAACGACTTAGCTGAACTTTTCGACAGGCCTCGATAGACCCTGAAAGCCGCCGAATCACTCCCACACGATCGTCGCCGGCGGCTTGCCAGAGATGTCGTAGACCACCCTATTGATGCCGCGTACTTCGTTGATGATGCGGTTCGAGACGGTCGCGAGCAGTGAATGGGGCAATTCGGCCCACTGCGCAGTCATGAAGTCCTGCGTCACCACGGCGCGCAGCGCGACCACGTGCTCGTAGGTGCGGCCGTCGCCCATCACGCCCACGGAGCGCACGGGCAGGAACACGGCGAAGGCCTGGGAGGTCCGGTCATACCAGCCGTGCTTGCGTAACTCGTCGATGAAGATCGCATCGGCGCGGCGCAGGAGATCCGCGTATTCCTTCTTCACTTCCCCCAGGATGCGAACGCCCAGGCCCGGGCCGGGGAACGGGTGCCGGTACACCATCTCGCGGGGCAGGCCGAGGGCCACACCCAGTTCGCGCACCTCGTCCTTGAACAGTTCCCGCAGGGGCTCCAGAAGCTGGAGGTGCAGCGTGTCGGGCAGGCCGCCCACGTTGTGGTGGGACTTGATGTTGTGCGCCTTCTTGGTCTTGGCACCCGCGGACTCGATGACATCCGGGTAGATGGTGCCCTGCGCCAGCCAGCGGGCGTTGGGCAGCGCGGCGGCTTGCCGCTGGAACACATCCACGAACACCCGTCCGATGATCTTGCGCTTCGTTTCGGGGTCGCTTGCACCCGCCAGCGCACCCAGGAACTCCGCGCTGGCATCCACGTGGATCACGCGCACGCCCAGGCTGCGCGCGAAGGTGGCCATTACCTGCTCCGCTTCATTGAGACGAAGCAGGCCGTTGTCCACGAACACGCAGGTGAGCTGATCGCCGATGGCGCGGTAAATGAGCGCAGCGGCCACGGAAGAATCCACACCTCCCGACAGCCCGAGTAACACTTCGTCTCCACCAACGGTGGACCTGACGCGCCCGATGGCTTCGTCTATGTAGCCCGGCATGGTCCAGTCGTAGCCCACCTCGCAGATCTCGTGCACGAAGCGCTCGAGAATCGCCGTGCCCTGAAGCGTGTGAGTCACCTCGGGGTGAAACTGCACCGCATAGAAGCGCCGCGACTCGTCGGCCATGGCCGCGATGGGCGTGGCGGCGTTGGACCCGATAATCTTGAAACCGGGGGGCAGTTCGGTGACCTTGTCGCCGTGACTCATCCACACGTCCAGCAGGCCGTGGCCCTCGGCATTGCCGCGATCCTGTATGTCGCGAAACAATCGGGAGTGGCCCCGGGCCCGCACTTCGGCATAGCCGAATTCCCGCACAAGGCCGTTCTCCACCTTGCCGCCCAGCTGCGCCGCCATGGTCTGCATGCCGTAGCAGATGCCCAGCACCGGCACGACCATCTCGTACACGGCCTGCGGTGCGCGGGGCGAGACGCCCTCGGTCACTGACGCAGGGCCGCCCGAGAGGATGATGCCGCTCGGCGAAAAATCGCGGACAAAAGAGTCCGGCACGTCGCACGGGTGGATCTCGCAGTACACGCTGCCCTCGCGAACGCGCCGCGCGATCAGCTGGGTGTACTGGGCACCGAAGTCGAGGATCAGAATCCTGGCATGCATGGCGGGCGGCCTCGAAAGAACGAATGCTCCGCGAGGCGTGCCCCGAGGCATCCGGGAAACACTCTGTCGCTCTCAGTCAACGCGGTAGTTGGGCGCTTCCTTGACGATCTGCACGTCGTGCACGTGGGACTCTCGAACGCCCGCGGAGGTGATCTCCACGAACTGGGCCTTGCGGCGCACCTCGTCGATGCTGCCGCACCCAAGATAGCCCATGCTCGCACGCAAGCCGCCCATGAGCTGATGGATGACAGCCGTGACCGGGCCCTTATAGGGAACGCGCCCCTCCACCCCTTCGGGAACCAGCTTGTCGTTACCCGCCGACGCGTCCTGGAAGTAGCGGTCGCTTGACCCCTGCTGCATGGCGCCAAGCGAGCCCATCCCCCGGTACGACTTGTAGGAACGGCCCTGATAGAGCTCGATCTCGCCAGGAGCCTCCTCGGTGCCGGCGAACAACCCGCCCAGCATCACGCAATCGGCCCCCGCCGCCACCGCCTTGGCCACGTCTCCGGAATAGCGCACGCCGCCGTCGGCGATCACGGCGACGCCGCTGCCATCGAGCGCGTCGCACACCATCTGGATGGCGGTGATCTGCGGCACGCCCACGCCCGCCACGATACGCGTGGTGCAGATGGACCCGGGGCCGATGCCCACCTTGACGCCGTCTGCGCCGACATCCATCAGCGCCCTGGCGGCATCGCGGGTGGCGATGTTCCCGCCCAGCACCTGGACCTCGGGGAACGTGCGCTTCACCCAACGCACGCGATCGAGCACGTTCTGGGAGTGGCCGTGCGCGGTATCAACCACGATCAGGTCGGCGCCAGCCTCCAGAACCGCGACCACGCGCGCCTCCGTACCCTCACCGACGCCCACAGCCGCCCCTACGCGCAGCCGCCCGAGTTCGTCCTTGCAGGCATTGGGATGCTCTGAGGATTTGAGGATGTCCTTGACGGTGATCAGGCCCTTGAGCTCCATGTCCCCGTTGACCACCAGTACACGCTCCAGCCGATGGCGGTGCAGCAGGGTGGTGGCCTCCTCGAGAGTTGCCCCCTCCTTTACGGTCACAAGGCGCTCGTGAGGGGTCATGATGCTGCGCACCGGCTGGTCGAGGTTGTCCTCGAAGCGCAGGTCGCGGTTGGTGACGATCCCCACCACCCGCGTCCCCTCCACCACCGGCAGGCCGGAGATGCGGTACTGGCGGGTAATGTCCATCACATCGCGCACGCTCATGTCGGGCGGCACGGTGATGGGGTCCTTCACTACGCCGCTTTCAAAGCGCTTTACCTTCGCCACTTCCGCCGCCTGGGCCGCTGGGGGGAGATTCTTGTGAATGATCCCCACCCCGCCTTCCTGGGCCAGGGCGATGGCCAAGCGCGCTTCCGTCACCGTATCCATGGCGGCTGAGACTAACGGGATATTCAGATGTATGGATCGGGTCAGCCGGGTCTTCAGGCTGACGTCCTTGGGCAGGACCGCGGAGTGCGCCGGGACGAGCAGAACGTCGTCGAAGGTCAGCGCCTTCTGGATCACATGCATATTGATGATCCTCCACGCAAAGCGGCATTATACGCAGGCGTAGATAGTCGTCGCGCCGGGAGCGCACTGATATCATGCAAAGCAGTCGCAGTGCCTGCCCGCCGGAGGCGCGCAGGCCGGAAAGTGCCAGGGGGCATGCGGATACCGACCGGTGCGCGGCCATGGTGGCTGCCCGCCGCGGTCTCCTCGCGCTGCTGTTTGCCTGCCCGGGTGTCTGTACCGCCAACCAGGAGCAGGCCTGCGAGGAGGCGCTTTCGCGGGCAGAGGTGGCCGTGGCCCGAGCCCGCAGCCGGGAAGCTCTTTGGACCACTGCTGCTGGCGCGCTGCGAGATGCACGCCGATTGCGTCACACGCAGCAGTGGCGTGATTGCATCGAGACCGCTGAAGAGGCTCACCGACTTGCCGAGTTGGGTATTCTCCAACTCGACTACCCGCCCGAACGAGACTGGTTCTCGCCCGGGACAACGACAAACGGAGGTACGTCCCAATGAGTCACCTGATGCCGCGATTTGTAGCGGCCGTTATCGCGCTGGGGGTTGCCCCGCACGCCTCTGCGATCTGCAAGTGGACCGATGCCAACGGTCGCGTGCAGTACTCCAACAAGCCGCCGCAGGGCGTGCGCTGCGAGACCACCATCAGCAGCCCACCGCCAGCATCCTCCTCCTCCGCACCAGCCACGCGATCGGTTCAGGAACAGGAGATGGATTTTCGCAGGCGCCGGATCGAGCGAAATGAAGCGGAGATGCGGGCTGAAAAGGAGCGCGCGGAAACCGAGGAAAGAAAGAAAGCCTGCGAGGAGGCGCGCGCCCGGATTGCCGGCCTCTCCGCTGGTGGTCGCATCGCTCGTTACGAGGCAAGCGGAGAGCGTCGCTTTCTCACCGAGGAGGAGATTGCCGCGGAAATCGGCAAGACCCGGAAGCAAGCCGAGGTTCTCTGCAAGGGATAGCTCATCAGGCTGAATCGAGGCCCGTACGCCTAGCAGCACGCTGGCGGCGGGATTCCTTCGGGTCCACCCGCAGCGGCCGGTAGATCTCGACCCGGTCTCCGTCCCGCAGCACCAACTCCTTCGACACACGGCGCCCCCACACGCCAACCCCGGCGTCCGATACCGCCGCCTCCATACCAGCGACAGCAAGAGCCTCGGCGACAGTGGTCCCTGCGCGAAGTGCCAGCCGGCTCACCTTCGCGCCGCCGGGCAGGGCCAGCCCCACCTCCACGACGATCCCTGGAGGTTCATTCACGGCCTGCCCCCGTGCAACTGCGCTGCACGGGCCACGAACGCGTCCACAAAGCCGGAGGCGATATGGTCGAAGACGGGCCCTACGATCCGTTCGAGGATGCGGCTCGAAAACTCGTAATGCAGACGCAACTGAACCTTACACGCCGTGTCTCCCAGCGGGGTGAAATCCCATGAGCCATCGAGATGGCGAAACGGACCGTCCATCAGGCGGATTTCAATTCGCCTGTCCGGCGTGCTGACGTTCTCCGTAGAGAAGGAATGGCGGACACCCCGGAAGGCGATCTGCACCGTGGCCCGCACCCGGCCAGGCTCGCGAAGGTGCACCTCAGTACCGCCGCACCACGGCAGGAACTCGGGATAGCGCTCCACGCCATCCACCAGCGCGTACATCTCGCTGGCCGTGTACTCAACGAGTACGGAACGCTGGACAGTTGCCACTTTGCACCAAGACGGGTTGCTACGAACGAGGAAGGTCGCAGACAGGTGACGAACGTTAGAATACTCGACTGCTCACCATTCAATGACGGCCGCCCGTGTCAATCGCACAGAACCGAAAAGCGTTCCACGATTACTTCATCGAGGAGCGCTTCGAAGCAGGTCTCGCGCTGCAAGGCTGGGAGGTCAAGTCAATCCGGGCGGCGCGCGTGCAGCTTGCCGAAGCCTACGTTGTGCTCAAGGGCGGCGAAGTGTGGCTCATCGGCGCCCACGTCAGCCCTCTGCCCACCGCGTCCACGCACGTGCATCCTGACCCTACTCGAAGCCGAAAGCTGCTGCTGCACGGCGAGGAGATCCGCGAGCTCATCGGAAAGGTGGAGCGTGCAGGCTACACCCTGGTCCCCCTGGACCTACACTTCAAGAAAGGCCGCATCAAGCTCGAAATCGGCCTGGCCAAGGGCAAGAAGCAGTTCGACAAGCGCGAGACGCTGAAGGAGCGCGACTGGCAGCGCGAACAGCAGCAGCTGATGAAGCAGCGCCGCCACGGCGCGTAGCCTAGCCGCGTCGCGCGCCGATCAGGCCCCGCAGCGCCTCCGGAAGGTCGGCAGGGAGGATGACCATCTTGCCGTTGCTCGAGGCCGCAAGCTTTTCGAGTGCCGCGATGTACTTTTCTCCAAGCAGGAAGAGCATGGGCGCGTCGCGATCCTGCACAGCCTGGGTAACCTTCTCGATGGCGGTGGCGGCCGAAGCTGCCAGCGTCACCTGGGCCTCGGCATCGCGCCGCGCGCTTTCCAGACGTCCTTCAGACTCCAGGATCATGGCGGTCTTCTCGCCCTCGGCGCGGGTCACCATGGCCTTACGCTCACGTTCGGCGCTGGCCTGCAGCTCCATGGCGCGCACCATGGACTCGGAGGGCTTGATGTCCTGAATCTCCACGGACTTCACCGTCAGGCCCCAGTCGATGGCCTCGTCGGCGATGCTCTCCTTGAGCCGGGCCTTGATCTGCTCGCGCGAGGACAGTGCGGAATCAAGCTCCATCTCCCCGATGATGGAACGCAGCGTGGTCTGCACCAGATTGCGGATTGCCTCGGCGAAATCCGTGACCCCGTACACCGCTTTCACAGTGTCGGTGACCTTCACGAACGCCAGGGCATTGGTGAGTATCACCGCGTTATCGCGGGTGATCACCTCCTGCTCAGCCACGTCCAGAATGATGTCCTTGGTGATCACGCGGTAGGCGACCCGGTCGATGTAGGGGATGATCAGATGCAGCCCTGGTTGCAGGGTCGCGTGGTACTTTCCCAGCCGCTCCACCACCCATTCCTGGCCCTGCTCCACTACCCGTACGCCCTTGGCAATGGTGACGGCGGCAAGGGCAAACAGCGCCACCAGCACGACGGTGATCCCGATTCCCATATCAGTTCCTTTGGTGGCGTCCGGCAGTCACGCCCGGCCCACGGTGACGATGTTCCCCTCCACAGCGAGCACGCGTGCGCGTTCTCCCACCTTCAGCTCCTCCTCCGAGCGGCAGTTCCAGGTGTCGGCGCCGAGCATGGGCTTCTGGAAGCGGACCTGCCCGCCCTGAAAGGGCCGGACGTCTCGCACCACGAGACCGACCTCCCCCACCATCTGCCCGGTGGACTGTCCCACCCTTGTGCGCACATCATCTTTGCGGAACACCTTGAACCACGCCCACACCATGGCCAGGGATGCCAGCGTCCACACGAGCATCTGTCCGCCGAGCGGCAGCGCCGGAAAGCCAAGCAGCACCAGACCGGTGAACACGGCCCCAACGCCGAACCAGACGACGAAAAACGCTGGTATCGCCAGCTCGAGCAACGTGAGAGCTATTCCCAGCACGACCCAATGCCACCAGGCCAGTTCCATCACTGCCTCCTTGTGCAGCCTCAGACTCGCGCACAGCCCCTTGCACTCAGCCGTAACGCAAACCCATGGCTTCGCGCACCTCGCGCATGGTGTCTGTCGCCAGCCGCCGGGCACGCTCGCAGCCGTCCGAGATGATGTTGCGAACCAGCGTGGGATCGTCCAGGTAGGCCTGCGCGCGTTCCCGCATGGGCTTTTGTTCCTCCAGCACCGCGTCCACCACGGGCTGCTTGCACTCCAGGCACCCAATGCCGGCGGTGCGGCAGCCGCGCTGCACCCACTCCCGGGTGGACTCGCCGGAGTAGACCTGGTGCAGCTGCCAGACGGGGCACCTGGCGGGATCGCCCGGGTCGGTCCGGCGCACGCGGGCAGGGTCGGTGGGCATGGTGCGGATCTTGCGCGTCACGCTGTCGGCGTCCTCGCGCAGCGTGATGGTGTTGTTGTAGGACTTGGACATCTTCTGTCCATCCAGCCCTGGCATGCGGGAAGCCTCGGTGAGCAGCGCTTGCGGTTCGGACAGGATCATCTTTCCGCCGCCTTCGATGAAGCCGAAAAGGCGCTCACGGTCCCCCATGGAGAGGTTCTGCGCCTCCTCGATGAGCGCCCGCGCCGCCTGGAGCGCTTCCTCGTCGCCCTGTTCCTGGAAGCGGGTGCGCAGCTCTACGTACAGCTTGCCGCGCTTGCTGCCGAGTTTCTTGATGGCGGCCTCGGCCTTTTCCTCGAACCCGGGTTCGCGCCCGTAGATGTGGTTGAAGCGCCGGGCGATCTCGCGCGTGAACTCGATATGCGGCACCTGGTCTTCGCCGACCGGTACGAGATTCGCACGATAGATGAGTATGTCAGCGCTCTGCAGCAGGGGGTAGCCGAGGAATCCGTAAGTGGACAGGTCCTTGTCGCTGAGCTTTTCCTGCTGGTCCTTGTAGGTGGGCACTCGTTCCAGCCAGCCCAGCGGAGTGATCATCGACAGCAGCAGGTGCAGCTCGGCGTGCTCAGGCAGTTGCGACTGAATGAACAGCGTCGCCTGGGCCGGATCGATGCCGGCGGCCAGCCAGTCGATCACCATGTCCCACACGTTTGCCTCGATCACCTCGGGCGAGTCGTAGTGCGTTGTCAGGGCATGCCAGTCGGCCACGAAGAACAGGCACTCGTGCTCGTGCTGCAGCCGCACCCAGTTCTTGAGCACCCCGTGGTAGTGGCCGAGGTGCAGGCTGCCAGTTGGGCGCATGCCGGAGAGGACGCGGTCGACGAACATGACGGTTCCTATGGTACGCCTTCAAGTGGAGACGAGCCCTGGGAGGCGAACCAGGGCCGGTTGTGGCGCGGCAGTGTTCATGCCGCCAGACCCAGCACGACCGGGTCCCCGCGCCCCCGGCGGATGAGCACGGGCTGCTCGCCGGTTAGGTCGACCACCGTGGTAGGGACCACACCGCAGGGACCAGCATCGATGATGAGGTCGATCTGCCGCTCGAGTCTCATCCGGATGACGGCTGCATCCAGCAGGGGGGCGTCCTCGCCCGGCAATTGCAGTGTCGCCGAAAGGACCGGCTCGCCGAGGGCGAGAAGAAGAGCCCTCGCCACCGGGTGATCGGGGATGCGCAGCCCGATGGTGTCACGCCTTGCCTGGAGAAGACGCCGCGGCACCTCGCGGGTGGCCTGAAGAATGAAGGTGAAACTGCCCGGCACGGCGCTGCGAAGCAACCGGAACGCGCGGTTGTCCACCCGGGCGAACTGGGCGATCTGCTTGAGGTTGGCGCACACGAGCGTGAGGTAGTGCGTTTCGTCCAGGCCACGAATGGTGCGTATGCGCTCCATCGCCGCCTTGTCCGAGAGGTGACAGCCCAGCGCATAGCAGGAATCTGTCGGATAGGCGATTACGGCGCCGGTCGCGAGCATGTGCGCGGCCTGGTCCATCAAACGCTTTTGAGGATTGTCCGGGTGGACGACGAAGAATTGCGCCATGGCGCTGATGTGTGATGACGTCGCGACCGGTACTGGGCTGGCCGAAAACGCACTGCAACCGCCCTCTTGGAAAACGCGGAGCGGATGATATCAAAGCGGCTGAGACTTTCCCTGCCAGCAATCCAGGCCGGGACGCGGCCCGGGCAGCTGGCGGGCACGCCTCGCACGCGAGGCGCGGTTCGGACAACTGGCGCCGCGCCTTGCGACGAGCCTTGATTGTCGAGGCGCAGCGCCGGCATAACCAACTTCCGGGGCCTGGTGCACTGGCTGTGGAATGCTTTCGAGAACGCCACTACCATACGATGCGAAGCGAACGTCGTCATTTATCGTCAGGGAGAATTCCATGAAGTTGCTTCACTTGTTCGCCGCTTCCATGTTCTGTGCCATGGCCAGCGCAATCGCGACGCCGGTGAGCGCGCAGGGCAAGCCGGGGGGGGTTGCAACCGATGTCGTCGAGGCACTGGTGGATGTCTCGGAGGTGGACAGGACCGCCCGCACCGTCACGCTCAAGGGCCCGGAGGGTACCGCGGTGACGCTGGATGTGCCCGACGAAGCGCAGAACTTCGACCAGGTACAGGTTGGCGACAAGGTGCTGGTTCGGTACGTGCAGGAAACCGCCCTGTTCGTGTCCGGGGCGGGTGGAGCCGCTGGAGCCGTCCAGGGCGACTTGGTTGCATTGGCGCCGAAGGGCGGCACTCCGGGAGGCGCATTTGCCTCGGTGGTCGAGGTCAGCGCCACGGTCGAAGCCCTCAACTACCAGGAGCGCTGGGCGGACCTCCGCGGACCGGAGGGCAGAGTCCACCGCGTGCACGTGCCCCCTGGTGTGCGGCGTTTCGGCGAGGTCAAGGTGGGAGACCTGGTGGTAGTGCGCCACACTAAGGCGGTCGTGCTGACGCTACAAAAGCAGTAGCGACCGCGTCCGGTATGCCTGCCTTCGCACCCGTGACCGGGACAAACAGGTCCGGGCGGGCAATGGTTGTTGCTCGTAGGATTCTGGCGATCTGACCGGACCGATACTGATCCTGGGAGGCTGCAATGGCGGGACCCATCCGCGCGCCCGCGGATTTCATGGCTGGAGCGCTGTTTGTTGTCGCAGGTGCCGGTGCGCTGTTGCTCGGCCGTGGCTATCGCACCGGGACACTGCTTTCCATGGGCCCCGGCTACTTCCCGCGTATTGTGGCAGTGCTTCTGGTGGCGCTCGGCTCTCTCGGGCGGTTACGGGCGCGGCGCGCGCTGCGGCCCGCGCCGCAGCGCCCGCTGTTGCGGCCGTTGTTGCTAGTGCTGGGCTCGGGG
>DAIPHN010000131.1:0-10068 GCA_036771335.1 Burkholderiales bacterium | reverse complement strand
AAGCGTCATCGTTCATTGCGGGGCGCGTGGTCACATCTGTGATCGTGCAGGCGGGGACCGCAGACCTGATCTTGGGGTTTGGGGACAGCCTTCGCCTGGAGATCTGCCCGTTCTCATCCGGTTACGTCTGCTGGTCTGTGGCGGCGCCCGTCAGCGCCCGTGTAGTGGCCCAGTGAGGGGGCACGCTGCATCTGATGTTGACGTGCTGATCAACGCTCGTCCGGGCCTTTTTTGAGGGTGAGTCGAGTTCGCGACGCACGATGATCTGCTGTCGATGGGCCAGCGGGCGCCGAGGGTGCCGCAAACCGCACGGGCTTCCTGCTGTTGTTGCCCTGCGGCGCGCGCACGGCTCGCCTCCGCGCCAGCACTCGCTTTCGCACCATCGACGAACTCGACAGGGCGAATAGATTGGCCACGTGCGCTGTGTTCTCCGCCAAGCCGGTAAGCGTCGCCCCCCCTCCAGAACCTGCTAACGTCCCGGCACGGCAATCCACCCGGGGCGGTATGTGGTGCGCGCCGGTTGGATAGGCGCCTGGTTCGCCACAGCCGCGTCCCTTCACCAAACATCCCACAGGAGCACGCCATGCACCCATCAACCCGCCTTGCCCTCCTGGTGCTGTTTGCCGGGCCATCCGTTGCCGCCAGCGCGGACGAGCTGCGCAGCACGCTGCAAGACCAGCAGGCCGTGGCTGTCACCATCTACAACGAGTCGCTGGCGCTGGTGAAGGATCAGCGCAAGGTCACGCTGGGCAGCGGCCAGAACACGCTGGCCTTCCGTGACGTGAGCGCACGGATCCGCCCCGAGACCGCCTTGCTGCGCAGCCTGAGCGCACCGGGCGCGCTGGCGCTGATCGAGCAGAACTTCGACTTCGACCTGTTGACGCCGCAGAAGCTGCTGGACAAGTACGTGGGCAAGTCCGTCAGCGTCATCCGCACCAACCCTGCCACGGGTTTGGAAACCACCGAAGCCGCGCAGGTGCTGGCTGCCAGCGGTGGCGTGGTACTGAAGATTGGCAACCGCATTGAAACCGGCCTGCCAGGCCGCATCGTCTATCCCGACGTGCCGGGCAATCTGCGCGACCGGCCTACGCTGGTGATTTCGCTCAACAACGCCGGTGCGTCCGACCAGGAGGTGGAGCTGGCCTACCTCACCGGCGGACTGGGCTGGAAAGCCGACTACGTGGCCGAACTGAACGCCGCCGACAAGGAGCTTGATCTGTCCGGATGGGTGACGCTTACCAACACCAGCGGCGCCACCTACCGCAATGCCCGGCTGCAACTGGTGGCGGGCGACATCAACCTGGTTGAGGAACAAGTGCAGGCGAGGCGCGCCATGGACAAGGGGGCGAGGGCGGTGGCGGCGGCGCCAGCGGCGATGGCCGAAGAGTCGCTGCTGGAGTATCACCTCTACACCCTGCAGCGCCCCACCACCATCGCCGAAAACCAGACCAAGCAGGTCGCCCTGCTCTCAGCGAGCCAGGTGCCGGCCCGCAAGGAGTTGCTGCTGCAGGGCGCGGACTACTACTACCAGAGCAGCGTGGGCGAGCTTGGGCAGAAGATCAAGGTGGGCGCGTTCATCGAGTTCGACAACACCGAAGCCAGCCGCCTCGGCCTGCCCTTGCCCAAGGGCGTGATGCGCGTCTACAAGAAGGACGCGGCAGGCAACGCCCAGTTCGTTGGCGAAGATCGCATCGACCACACGCCGAAGAACGAGAAGGTCCGCCTCAAGCTGGGCGAAGCCTTCGACGTCACCGCCGACAAGAAGCAGACCGACTTCAAGAGGCTTCCCAACCCGGCCAAGGGTAATGCCGCCTTCGAAAGCGCGTACGAAATCGTGCTGAAGAACGCCAAGACGGAGGCGGTCACCGTCACCGTGCTCGAACCCATCCCGGGCGACTGGAGCATGCTGAAGGCCAGCCACCCGCATGTGAAGGCCACCAGCAACACGGCGGTGTGGAAGATCACCGTTCCCGCAGAGGGCAAGGCCACACTCAGCTACCGGGTGGTGGTGAAGTATTGAGCCCAGGCACGGCTTACCATCCTCCCGGCTGCGAACCGTCTTGCCACCATCGTCGTTCCAGGGAGCCCGACATGACATCCATCGCCCTGGTACCGCCCATCCGGTGCGTCAGCGCGCCGGTCCGCGCCCGATGAACGCCGTACCGCAGGGGCGGCCGCTGCGCGTGGGCATCGCCGGCGCCGGCGCAATCAGCCAGTACCACCTGGCGGGCTGGCGCGAGCAGACGGGCGTTGAACTGGTCGCCATCTGCGATCCCGTTGCCGACAGTGCCCGCGCCCGCGCCGAGGCCTTCGGCATCCCGCGCACCTACGACGGCTTCGTCGCCATGCTCGCCGCCGAGCGCCTCGACGCGGTGGACATCATCACGCCGGTGGGAACCCACGCGCCGCTGGCGCGCATGGCTGCCGATGCCGGCGTGCACCTGTGCCTGCAAAAGCCCATGTGCGCCACCGTGGCCGAGGCCAGGGCACTGGTGGATTACGTGGGCGAGCGCGTGCGTTTCATGGTGCATGAGAACTACCGCTGGCGCCCCCATTACGTGGCCGTGCGCCGGTGGCTCGACGAGGGGCGCATCGGCACGCCCACGGCGGCGCGCATGAGCGTACGCGGCGCCTGCGTCTACACCGGCGATGGCAGCGCGCCTTTCCTGCTACAGCGCCAGCCCTACCTCAAGGAATTCCGCCGCCTGCTGGTGTTCGAGGTGCTGATCCACCACCTAGACGCGCTGCGCGTGCTGCTGGGGCCGCTGTCGGTGCAGCACTGCAGCCTGGGCAAGGTCAACCCGGCGATTGCCGGAGAGGACGTGGCGCTCGCCGTGCTGCGCGGCCGCGACGGGCGCGGCGTGCTGGTGGACGGCCATATCGCGGCGCCCGGCTACGGCCCAATGCCTGCCGACCGTCTCGAGATCACCGGCACCACCGCCACTCTCATGTTCGACCGAGACCGGCTGTGGCTGGAGGGCAAGCCCGAGACATTGCAGACCTTCGACCTGCAGAAGAGCTACCAGGCCTGCTTCAGCGCCGCCGTGCGGGAGTTCGTGGACGGCCTGCGCACCGGCCGCGGCTTTGCCACCGACCGGCTCGACAACCTGCAGACGCTGGAGTTGATGGAAGCCTGCTACTTGGCGGCGGGCGTGCAGCCGTAAGCCGCCCGCTCGGGCGGCAGGGTCGGAGGGGCCCGGGAAACAGGGCGTGGTCAAATCCACGCGCATCGCATTCGCCGCATTTATTGCGGTGATTGGGTGCGCCATTCACCGCACGGCGGCGCGCTCGTCGCCACGCCCCCCGTAGGCAGGCGCAGCCGCCATGGGCGCTGCTTGCCCCGGGCCGCCGCCGTGCCGCCCCGGCGCCCGCTTCAGTGCCGCCGCAGCAGCAGTTCGGTGCGGGTCTGGGTGGCCTCGAACTGGCGCAGGAAGTTCTGGCCTAGCAGGGCCACGTCGCCCAGGCCCGGGTTGACGGCCACGCTCAACCCGGCCACCTCCAGGCAGGCGGCGCGCACCGCGCGGCTGCGGGCGATGGCACCCTGCACCGTCCCGGCGGCGGTGTTGAACAGGGCGGGCGTGCCCTCGCCAAGGCCGGCGCTGCGGGCCAGCGCGGCGTCCACCGTGACGTAGCTCGCGCCTGTATCCACAAGAAATGTCACCGGCACGCCGTTGACGGCGCCCTCCAAGTAGAAGTGGCCGTCGCGCGCCACGGGGATGCGCAGATCGCGCACGCCGCCCGCGTCGCCGCAGCCGTCCACCACCTGGGGCGGGGCCATGGCCGAGTGCATGAGAAACCAGCCCGCGCCAATCAGCCCCAGCCACACCGTTACCAGCAGCACGGTTTTCATGGTGGCGTACCTGGGTGCGGCGCGCCTGGACCGGAGATGGGGTGTTGCATCTCCTACTCCAGCCGCACGCCCAGCGCGGCCACTGCCCGGGCCCAGTACTCGGAGTCCGCCTGCAGGCGGGCAGCCAGCGCGGCGCTGCCGCCGGGCAGGGGCTCGTAGCCCAAGGCCCGCATCCGCGATGAAAGCGCCGGATCAGCGCCGGCGCTGGCCACGGCCGCGCCCAGGGCATCGAGCACGGTCGGGCGCGTGCCCGCGGGCGCGAATAACGCCACCCAGCCGCCGATCTCCAGCCCCGGGTAACCCGCCTCTGCCAGGGTGGGCACCTGGGGCAGCAAAGGGCTGCGCGCGGCGCCCGTCACCGCCAGGGCGCGCAGCCGGCCGGACTGCACCGCTGGCACGGCCGTGGCGAGGAAGTCGAACATGAAGGCCACCTGGCCGCCCATCACGTCGGCGGCCGCCAGGGCGTTGCCCTTGTAGGGCACGTGGCGCAACGGCACGCCCGCGCGCTGGGCGAGCAGCGCACCGGCCAGGTGATTGGTGGCGCCAGGCCCCGCCGAGCCGTAGGCGAGCCCGCCGGGAGTGCGCCGCGCCAGAGCCAGCAAGTCGCTCAGGCTGCGGGCGGGCAGGGCGGGATCGGCCACCAGGACCATGGCGTAGCCGCACAGCAGCGACACGGGGGCGAAGTCGCGTACCGGGTCGAAACCGAGCCGGGCACCCAGGGCGGGATGAATGGCGTGGCTGCCCGTGGTGGCCAGCAGCAGCGTGTGGCCGTCGGCGGGACTGCGCGCCACTAGCGCCGAGCCCACCGCGCCGTTGGCACCCGGGCGGTTGTCCACCACCACCGCCTGGCCGAGATTCGCACGCAACCGCTCCGCCAGCAGGCGGGCCACGCCGTCCACCGGACCGCCTGCGGGGAAAGGCACCACCAGCCGCACCGGCTTGGCGGGCCAGGCCTGCGGGCACACCGGTGACGCTGCCAGCGCGAGCGCGCATACTGCGGCGCCCATGACAGCACGGCGCCACATCAGGACAACATCCACGGCTTCGCTCCTTCGATGATTCGCTTCGACGATTTCGTCCCCGGCGAGGTGCTCGGGGTTCACCGTGAGAGGCTGGACGACGCGTGGTTCCACCAGTGGCACCGCACCTTCGGGCCGGACGCGGCGCCCGCGGGCGGGTTGGCCATGGCCTTCGCCATGCGCGCCTACCTCACGATTCTGCCAGAGCGCCCCGGCGGCAACATTCACGCGCACCAGCGGCTGCGCACCCACGGGCGCATGGCACCCGGCGACACGGTGGAGGCCACGCTCGCCTGCGCTGGCCGCGAGTTGCGCAACGGCCGCCGCCGCGTGGTGCTGCGGATGGACGCCACCCGCGCCGGTGCCGCGTTGTTCGAGGCTGAAATGACCATCTTCTGGGCCGCCTGACCCAGCCCCGCGCCATGACCACCCCGCCCGACACCCTGCGCATCGCCACGCTCGACGTGCGGCAGGAAATGCTCGCCCCCTACGGCGCCCTCACCCGCGACGGCAACCCCATCCACACCGACGCGCAATTCGCCGCCGGCACGCCCTACGGCCGCTGCATCGCCCATGGCACCCTGTCGCTCAACGCCCTGTGGCGCAGCATCGAGGCGAGCTTCCCGCCCGAGGCGGCAGCTCAGGCCGAGATCGACGTGCGCTTCACCGCGCCGGTGTTTCCCGGCGAAACGCTCACCGGCGGCGGCGCGCGGCGCCCGGACGGCACTTGGGATGTATGGGTGCGGGCGGGCGAGCGCACCGTGGTGAACGGCACGCTGGTGATGCCGTGAAGGCGCTGCGGGAGGGACTGCTCGCCGGCCGGCGTGCGCTCATCACCGGAGGCGGCACGGGGCTTGGCAAGGCCATGGGGCGGCGCTTCATGGAACTGGGTGCGGACCTCGTAATCTGCGGGCGGCGCGAGGCGGTGCTGGCGCAGACGGCCGCCGAATTCGAAGCGGCGTTTGGCCGCGCGGTGCAGTGCGTCGCCTGCGACGTGCGCGACCCCGCCCGCGTGGCCGCCCTGATGGAGACGGCCTTCGCGCCGCGCCCCGTGGACATTCTGGTGAACAACGCCGCCGCCAACTTCATCGCCCGCAGCGAGACGCTATCGCACCGGGCGCTGGACGCAGTGCTGGGCATCTCGCTGCACGGCGCGGCCTATTGCACCCTCGAGGCAGGCCGGCGCTGGATCGCCGCCGGCACGCCCGCGGTGGTCATCTCCCTGGTGACCAGCTACGCCTGGCACGGCTCGCCCTACGTGCTGCCCTCCTCCATGGCCAAGGCGGGCCTGCTGACCATGACCCGCAGCCTGGCCGCGGAGTGGGGCCGCCACGGCATCCGCCTGCTGGCCATCGCGCCGGGCGCCTTTCCCACCGAAGGCGCATGGCAACGGCTGGTGCCTCGCGAAGATCTCGCCCGGGTACACGAAACCCGCAATGCCCTGGGCCGCCCGGGCCGGCCAGAGGAAGTGGCGGAGCTGGCCGCCTTCCTAGCCAGCGAAGCGGCCGGCTACATGACCGGCGAGTGCGTCACCATCGACGGCGGGCGCGCCGTGCGCAATGCCGGTACCTTCGGGTTTCTCGACGGACTCACCGGGGAGGAGTGGGACACACTCAGGCCGGCACGCGGCCCCGCCGGTGCCTGAGCCCGACTCAGGCTGCCGCCTCCAGCACGGCGTGCAGAAGCACGTTGCAGCCCGCCTCCAGGTGCTCGGGGCGGGCGTTCTCCAGTTCGTTGTGCGACAGGCCGCCCTCGCAGGGGACGAAGATCATTGCGGTGGGAGCCACGCGCGACAGGTGGACCGCATCGTGGCCCGCGCCGCTCACCATGGGACGATGCGACAGGCCCAGCGCGGCGGCTGCGCGGCCCACGCTCTCCACCCGCGCCGGGTCGAACCGGCAGGGCGCGAAGCGCGACACTTCCTCCAGGTGAAACACGGTGCGGGTCGCGGCAGCGATCTCCTCACAGTGGGCGCGCAGCCGGGCTTCCATGGCTTCCAGCGCCTGCGCGTCGCCGTGGCGCAGGTCCGCGGTGAGCTGCACGCGGCCCGGCACCACGTTGATGGAATTGGGGCTCGCCTGGATGAAACCCACGGTGCCGCGGCCATCGGGCGCATGCGCGAGGGCGAGGGCGTTCACTGCCTCCACGACCCGCGCCGCGGCCAGCAGCGCGTCGCGGCGCAGGCCCATGGGCGTGGGCCCGGCGTGGGCGTCCTGGCCGGTGACGGTAATGCGCAGCCAGCGCAGGCCCATCACGCCCGAGACCACGCCGATGGTGGTGGCCGTGTCCTCCAGCACCGGGCCCTGCTCGATGTGGGCCTCGAAGTAGGCCTCCGGCAGCGGCTGCCCGCAGGGCGATTCGCCCGCGTAACCGATGCGCGCCAGCTCCTCGCCCACGCTGCGGCCTTCCAGGTCGCGGGCGGCCAGCACGGTGTCCAGCGGGAAGGCCCCGGCGTAGGCGCCTGAACCCATCATCACCGGCTGGAAGCGCGATCCCTCCTCATTGGTCCATACCGCCACCTCCAGGGGCGCGGCGGGGCGCACGCCGGCATCGTCCAGGGTGCGCAGCACCTCGAGGCCGGCCAGCACGCCGTAATTGCCGTCGAACTTGCCGCCCGAGGGCTGGGTGTCCAGGTGAGAGCCCGCCATCACGGCGCGGCGCGCGGGGTCGGTGCCCGGGCGGCGGGCGAAGACGTTGCCCGCCTGGTCCACCCGCACCGCGAGCCCCGCTTCGCGCGCCCAGGCGCAGAACAGGTCGCGGGCCTGCCGGTCGAGATCGGTGAGGGCGAGGCGGCGCACGCCCCCCTTCTGGGTGGCGCCGATGCGCGCCAGATCCATGAGTGAGCCCCACAGCCGCTGGCCGTTCACGCGAAGCGTTTCCTGCTTTCCCATTCATGTCTCCAGGGCCGGCCTGCGGCGCATAAGGGCATGATGGTAACCGCGGCGGGTGCGCGCGCACTCGTGGCACACTGACCTCCCCGCCCGCAACGCTTTGAAGGACACCCGCCATGACCGATGTTCTGCTGTGGATTGCCGCCGGGGCGCTGGTGATCGTGGGCCTGGCGGGCACGCTGCTGCCGCTGCTGCCGGGGGTGCCGCTGGTGTTCCTGGGCCTGCTGCTGGGCGCGTGGATCGACGGCTTCGCCAAGGTGGGGCTGTGGCCGCTGCTGCTGTGCGGCGCGCTGGCTGCCGTGGCGCTGGCCGTGGATTTCTTCGCCTCGGTGGAAGGCGCACGCCGCTTCGGCGCGGGCCGGCTGGCATTGATCGGCGCCGGGGCGGGGCTGGCGGCAGGCCTGTTCTTCGGCCTTCCGGGCATGGTGGTGGGGCCCTTCGCGGGCGCGGCGCTGGGCCAGATCGCCGGGGGCGGAAGCGTGAAGTCCGCCGGGCGCGCCGGGCTGGGCACGCTGGCGGGGCTGGTGCTGGGCAGTGCAGCGAAGTTTGTGCTCGCCCTGGCCATGGTGGTGGTGTTCGCGGCGGCGCTGGTGTCCTGAAGCCGGTAGGCCCGCGGGTAGAATCCGGGTTCTTTCCGATCTTGTTGGCGCGCCGCCGGCGCGTCTGCCGTCACACGGAGCCACAATCATGAGCGCAAGCCCCCTGCGCAGCGACCCCGCCGCGCCGCTGGCCTTTCAAAACCTGATCGACGGCCGCTGGCAGCCTGCCTCCGACGGCCGCATCCTCGAGGCCCTGTCACCCAGCGACGGCAAGGCCTTCGCCACCATGGCGCGCGGCACGGCGCAGGATATCGAAGCGGCGGTGAAGGCCGCCCGGCACGCCTTCGAGGAGGGCCCGTGGGGCCGCATGAGCGCCATGGAGCGCGGCCGCCTTCTGATGAAACTGGGCCAGAAGATTCTCGACCACTTCGACGAGTTGGCCGAACTCGAGGCGCGCGACACGGGCAAGCCCATGAAGCAGGCCCGCGCCGACATCACAGCGGCGGCGCGCTACTTCGAGTTCTACGGCGCCGGCGCGGACAAGGTGCACGGCGAGGTGATCCCGTTCCTCGACGGCTACATGGTGACGGTGCTGCGCGAGCCCAAGGGCGTGACCGGACACATCATCCCCTGGAACTACCCCGCGCAAATGTTCGGCCGCACCCTTGCCCCGGCGCTGGCCATGGGCAACGCCACGGTGCTCAAACCCGCCGAGGAGGCCTGCCTCACCCCTGCTCGCCTGGCGCAGCTCGCCATGGAGGTGGGTTTTCCGCCGGGGGCCATCAACCTGGTCACGGGTATCGGCGAAGAGGCCGGCGCGGCGCTGTCGGGGCACCCCGGCATCGACTTCCTTTCCTTCACCGGCTCGCCCGAGGTGGGCACGCTGGTGCAGATCGCGGCGGCGAAGAACCACATCGGCTGCGTCCTGGAGCTGGGCGGCAAGTCGCCGCAGATCGTGTTCGACGACGCCGACCTGGACGCGGCGCTGCCGGTGGTGACCAACGCCATCGTGCAGAACGCCGGCCAGACCTGTTCCGCGGGCAGCCGGGTGCTGGTGCAGAAGAGCATCTACGAGGGCTTCCTCGCGCGCGTGGCGGAGCGCTTCGCGCAGCTCAAGGTGGGGTCCCACGCCATGGACCTGGACTGCGGACCACTCATCTCCGCCAACCAGATGAAGCGCGTGCAGGGTTTCGTGGACCGCGCCGCGACGGCGAAGGTAAAGCTCATCGCCCGCGCCAGCGTGGCGCCGGGCACACCCGAGGGCGGCTTCTACGTCGCCCCGGCCCTGTTCGGCCCGGTGCCTCGCGACCACGAACTGGCCTGCGACGAAGTCTTCGGGCCGGTGCTCTCGGCCATCCCGTTCGAGGACGAGGCCGACGGCATCCGGCTCGCCAACTCCACCGAGTACGGCCTGGTGGCGGGCATCTGGTCACGCGACGGCGGCCGGCAGATGCGGGTGGCGAAGTCCATGCGCTGCGGCCAGGTGTTCGTGAACGGCTACGGCGCGGGTGGCGGCATTGAACTGCCCTTCGGCGGGGTGAAGAAGTCGGGCCACGGCCGCGAGAAGGGCTTCGAGGCCATGCGGGAGTTCAGCAACTCCAAGACGGTGGTGTTCAAGCACGGCTGAGGTTGTGCCGTGCCGCTTCAGCCGGGCGGCGAGTGGTGGCAGGCCACCGCATGACCGGGCTGCAGTGCGCGCAATTCCGGCGTGCGCTGGGCGCATTCTTCGGTGGCGTACGGGCAGCGGGTGCGTAGCGCGCAGCCCGATG
>DAIPHN010000130.1:0-10069 GCA_036771335.1 Burkholderiales bacterium | reverse complement strand
TGGTGGAGCCGCTGATCGCCGCCAGCATCATTTACGTGGCCGTGGAGAACTGGTTCGTGCGCGACCTGCGGCGGCGCTGGCGGATCACCTTCGTCTTCGGGCTGGTGCACGGCTTCGGCTTTGCCGGCGTGCTGCGCGAATATGGTCTGCCCGATGAGGCCGTGGTGCCGGCACTGGCGGCCTTCAATGTGGGCGTGGAGATCGGCCAGCTAGCCATCGTCGCCGTGGTGCTCGCGCTGCTGCTGGGCTTGGACCGCTGGCAGCGGCGGCGCGGCGTGCAGGCTCTGCCCGATGCGCGCGTGGCGCTGGGCATCTCCGCCGCTGTGGGTGCCTTGGGCCTGTGGTGGCTGGTGGAGCGCGTGCTGTTCTGATCTTGCCGCTCGCGGCGCAGGGCCGATCACCGTCAAGGTGCGGCGGCGGTTGTTGCAGCACTGGCGCGGTGCCTCGATTGACAGGGTGCAACTCGATTGCCATAGTGCTTTCTTTCCGCGCCTGGGGTGGGCGCGGCGTGTCATCCGTGTCTTTCGCTAAGTTTGGTTCGTAACATCATTGGAGAAAAACGTATGAAGCGTCTCGCCTCCCTGGCGGCCCTGCCGCTGGCCCTCCTGGCCGTTACCGGCGTCCAGGCGGACACCACCGATGTGAAGACCCAGTCGCGCGTGCTGGTGCCCAAGAAGGGCGCGCACTGCGTGGACGATCCGAACTGCTTCAATCGCTACCACCCGGCCATCAAGCCAGTGGCCAGGGCCAAGACGGGACAGCTCATCACCTTCGAGACGCGCGACGCGCTCGACTCCGACCTGAACGTATCCTCGCAGCCCAAGGACCTGGCGGCCATCGACCTCAACCTCGTTCACCCGCTTACCGGGCCCGTGCATATCGAAGGCGCCAAGCGCGGCGATGTACTGGCCGTGACGCTCATCGACATCGACCCTGACGAGTATGGATACACGACGGTGGTGCCGGGCTTCGGCTTCCTGCGCGACCGCTTCACCGAGCCCTTCGTGGCCAACTGGAAGCTGAACCGCCTGGAGGCCGTGTCCGACCAGCTGCCCGGCGTGCGCATTCCGTTCAACGGTTTCATGGGCACGGTGGGCGTGCTTCCTGGCGCGCCGGAGGCCGATGCCTGGGTGGCCCGCGAGGCGCAGCTTGCCGCCGCCGGCGGCGTGGCCCTCGGACCGCAGCCCGTAGGCGCCCTGCCCGCC
Organism: Burkholderiales bacterium; assembly: GCA_036771335.1. Classification (GTDB taxonomy): domain Bacteria; phylum Pseudomonadota; class Gammaproteobacteria; order Burkholderiales. The sequence goes on along the minus strand of DAIPHN010000130.1, from coordinate 8,864 downwards.
GCGGTGTGCGGCCCGAACGGCAGCCACAAGGACAAGTGCCTGCGCACCATCCCGCCGCGCGAGAACGGCGGCAACATGGACATCAAGCAGATGGTGGTGGGTACCACTCTGCTGTTGCCCTGCTACATCGATGGCTGCGGTCTGTTCATCGGTGACGTGCACTACGCCCAAGGCGACGGCGAGGTGGCAGGAACGGCCATCGAGATGGGCGCCAAGGTGACCGTGCGCACCGAGATCCGCAAGGGCATGGCCTCCATGATCAAGTCCGGTCCGCACTTCGAGGGCGGTTCGCAGCTCAAGAAGCTCGAGCCCGACGTGTTCCACGCCACCGTGGCCTACCCGCTCAAGAAGGCGGGTGAAGTGCCGCCGCAGCACAAGTACCTCGGCGGCGACAAGATCGGCCCGCTCACCAACCTCTCCGAGGACCTGACAGTGGCTGCGCGCGCGTCGCTCAACGACATGGTTGACTGGCTGGCCACCACCTACAAGTGGAGTCCCGTGCAAGCCTACGTTTACACCAGCGTGGCCTGCGACCTGCGCATCGGCAACGTGGTGGACGTGCCCAACTACGCCGTGTCCACCATCTGCCCGCTCGAGCACATCGGCAAGTAAGCCGCGTACCCGTGTGAGTCAACGGCGAGGGCGGGGCGACCCGCCCTCGCGTTTTTTTGGGGCTGCAACAACACCATGAACCGCCGCCAGTTCCTGGGCCTCGCCGGCGCCGTGCCGGCGTGGGCGCTGCTCACCGCCCACTCGCCATACCGGCAGTGGGCCATCTTCCGCCAAACGCATCTGGTGATCATCACCACCCGGGACGACACTGCTGGCGACGAACTGGGCGAGGCCTGTGCCGCCATCGTCCGCGCCGCCCTGCCCGACAGCAAGGCCACCGTGGGCCGGGGGCCCCGCGTGGAGCGCATCGCCAGCCTCATGTCCACCGGGCAGGCGGAGGTGGCCATCACCACCAAGGCCCATGCCCTGGACATGTTCCATGGCGCCGACCGCTTCCGCGACTATGGCGCCATCCCGCTGCGGGTGCTGGTGCAGAGCGATACCCACCAGATGATCTGCCGCGAGGAATTCCTCCAGCAGCACGGCTACCTGCTGGCCGAGGCGCTGGTGCTGAACGGCGCCTCCTTGCGGCTGTCCGTACCCCGCGATACGCCGCCGGGCGGCATCCCGCCCCATGACGGCGCAGCCGCCTTCGCCCAGGGCCTGCCGCTCGAACCGCCGCCTGGCCGCTAGGGATCATGGGCGTATCCATCCCGTGGCTGCGTGCCGTGTTTGGGGTACTGCTGGCGGCCTGCCTGGCCTTGTGTAGCGGGGTGATGCGGGCCCACGATCTGATCACGCCCGAGGCGGCCGATCGCTACGTGGCCCAGGCCCGGGCCTGGGTGGCGGTGGCCGCCGGGAAGGAACCGCCGGCTGCCCGGGCCGATGCCTCTGTGAGCCTCGCCCGCATGCTGGACGAGATCCGCGACCTGCTGAACCGCGACATCGCCACCCACGGGCGGGTGCAGGGCCTGCCGTCCCATCTGCTCATCGAGCGGCTCAAGGAGGCTGGCAGCCCCCTGGGCTGGGCCGAGCGTCTGGGTCGCTACGGCGCGCCGGTGCAGTGGTACCGCGCCGGGCTCGACCTGGACCCGCGGGGCCGCCGGGCGGGCGAGGCGCTGTTCGGCTGGCTGTCGGGCAGCTTCTACGATGGCTTTCGTGACGATCCGCTCAAGCCGCTCGTGCCCGACGGGCCGGCGCTGTTGCCGCTGATCGAAGCTGGCGAACGCCTCGCACGCGAGTTCCCGCGCGATGGCAATGCCGAGGAAGGCCGCTTCATCACCGCCATCCTGCGGGTGCGGGCCGCCCGTGCCGGGTTGCCGGAGCGCAAGGTCCACGGGGCCCGGGCGCGCGAGCTGCTGCGCGATTTCCAGCGCGACTATCCCGACAGCCTGCGCAGTGCCGCCGTGCCGGTGCTGCTCGACGCGCTGCCTTGAGCGGCGCGCCCGCGCCCTGGGGCGCCCTGGCCGGTTTGCTGGGCGTGGCACTCACCCTGGGCACCGGCCACGTGATGGCGCGGCTCGCCTTTTCCAGCGGCGTGGGTGTTCTCACCGCCGCCACGGTGCGCAGCCTGTGCGCCACGGCGCTGGTGCTGGCGCTGCTGCGCCTGCGCGGCGTGCGGCTGTTGCCGTTACCCCGGGGCGCGCGGCCCATGATGCTGCTGGGCCTGGCCATCGCCGCCCAGACGGTGCTGGTGCAAGTGGCTGTGCAGCGCTTGCCCGTGGCGCTGGCGATCCTGCTGTTCTACACCTATCCCTTCCTCACCAGCGTGGCTCAGGTGGCGCTGGGCGCCGAGCGTTTCGCGCCGCGCCTGGGCGTGGCCCTGGCCGCGGCCTTTGCCGGGCTGGTGCTGGTGCTGGGGGTGTCGCCCCAGCGCGTGGACGGTTGGGGCGTGGCTGCAGCGCTGGGTGCCGCAGGCGCCTTTACCGCGGCGCTGGTGCTCACGCCGCGCTGGGCGCCCGCCATGGATGCCGCTGTGCGCACCGCTTTCACCATGGGAACAGCGGCGGCGGTGTTCTGCGGCGCCACGCTGCTGTCTGGCGCCTTCCAGTGGCCCGGCAGATCGCCCGCCCTGGTGGGGTTGCTGGGCCTGAGCCTGTGCTACGCCTTCGGCATCGTGGCGCTGTTCCTGCTGCTGCCGCGGGTGGGGCCCACGCGCGCGGCCTTCGTGCTCAACCTCGAACCGGTGGCGGTGGCGGGCGTGGCCTGGCTGGTGCTGGGCGAGGCGCTGCATGGCGCCCAGGCGGCGGGCGTGGCGCTGGTGGTGGGCGCCGTCATCTTCTATCAATGGCGGCCAGGCGGGCGCTGAGGGGCGTTGGCCCTCTCAAACGGTGGCGCCCCCGCAGGAAGAGCCGTTGCTGGCGGTGCAGCCGAAGCAGTGGTTCCCGGTGACAATGGGCCGCCGCTCGAGCGTGGACAGCTGGAAGTCGCGGATGTGGCGCGGCAGGCCGTGGGCCAGCGGCAGCTCGAGCATCTGGTTGAAGTCGCAATCGTGCAGCGTGCCGTCCCACGCCACCGAAAGCGTGGAGCGGCACATCACCGCCTGGGCCGCGGCGGGGTTGAAGGCGCTGGCGAGCCGGTCCATGTAGCCCTGGTAGTTGCCGCTGTCCAGCAGGAACTCGAGAAAGCGGCTGATGGGCATGTTGGTGATGGTGAACAGGCGGTTGAACACCACCCCGTACCGCTGCCCCAGTTCACGGCGGAAGCGGGTCTCCAGGCTGTCCTGCGGTGCCGGCAGGAAGGCGCCCACGGGGTTGTGCACCAGATTGAGCGCCAGGCCGCTGCCATCTTGGCCATAGCCCAGGGCATTGAGCTTGCGCAGCCCTTCGATGGACTTTTCGAACACCCCTTCGCCGCGCTGGGCATCGGCCTGGTCCGGCTGGAAATAGGGCAGGGAGGCCACCACCTCCACCTGATGGGTGGCGAGGAATTCGGCCAGATCCTGCTGGGGCCCGAGGGTGAGAACGGTGAGGTTGCAGCGGTCGATCACGTGGCGGCCCAGGGCCCGCGCCGCCCGCACCAGATGGCGGAAACTGGGGTTCAGCTCGGGCGCCCCGCCGGTGATGTCAACCGTGGTGATGCTGCTGGAGGCGAGCACGCGGATGCAGGCCTCGGCGGTGTCGGCGCTCATCTGCTCGGTGCGGTCGGGTCCGGCGTCCACGTGGCAATGGCGGCAGGTCTGGTTGCAGAACTTGCCCACGTTCACCTGCAACACCGAGATGCCGGTGGCGTGCAGGGGATGAAGCCCGGCCTCCGCCATGCGTTCGCAAAAGCGCGGCCGTTGCGCGGGGGCTTCGAGCAGTTGCCGCTGCGTGAGGGCGGAGGCCAGCGGCAGGCGGCGGATGGCGAGAGTGCGTCCCATGGGTGGCGGGGCAGCTACATGGACAGCTTGCCGGCTACATTGCGCATTTGCACCCCGTGCACCAGCGAGGCGCCGCCGCGGATGGCGCAGGCCACGTGCACCGCCTCGGTCATTTCCTGCTCGTTCGAGCCCTGCTCCAGGCAGCCCTGGGTATAGGCATCGATGCAATAGGGGCATTGCACGGCGTGGGCCACCGCCAGGGCAATGAGTGCCTTCTCCCGGGCGGTGAGGGCGCCTTCGGCGAACACCGCGCTGTAGTAGGCCATGAATTTCTCCCACAGATCGGGATTGCCCTTGCCCATGTCGGCGAACTTTCCCAGGTCGTGGGGATGGTAGTAGGTGTCCAAGACGATCTCCTGTGGCGGTGAGCGGCTGCATTCGCAAACCGTGCGCGGCAGCGGCATCGGGCACGTTAACATCTGCGCCATGATCCGCGAAACCTTCCATGCGCTTTCCAACGGCCAGCGCCTGCACGCCCTGGAGGCCGGGCACGGCCCGCTCATGCTGCTGTTGCACGGCTTCCCGGAGTTCAGCGGCATGTGGCGCGCACAGCTCGCGCACTTTGCCGGCCGCTTTCGCGCCGTGGCGCCTGACCAGCGCGGCTACAACCTCTCCAGCAAGCCTGCCGCCGTGCGCGACTATCGTCCGGCGGCGCTGGTGGAGGATGTGCTGGGGCTCGCCGATGCCCTGGGCCACCGCCGCTTCACGCTGGTGGCCCATGACTGGGGCGGGGCCATCGCCTGGAATGTAGCGGCCTCGCACCCCGAGCGGGTGGAGCGGCTGGTGATCGTGAATGCGCCCCATCCGGTCACCTTCGTGCGCGAGTTGCGCCACGATCCCGCCCAGGTGGAGGCGAGCCGCTACATGAACCTGTTTCGGCAGCCGCGCGCCGAGGCCTTGCTGGCGGAGGACGGCTACCGGCGCCTGCGTCGCATGAGCGTGGAGGCATGGGCCGCCAACGGCGGCGATGGCTCGCCCGACACCGTGGCCGCCTACCGGGAGGCCTGGTCCCAGCCCGGGGCGCTCACGGGCATGCTCAACTGGTACCGCGCTTCGCCGCTGCACCCGCCGGAGCCCGACGCGCCGCTGCCCGAGCTGGATGCCAACCGGTTCCGCGTGAGCGTGCCCACGCTGGTGATCTGGGGGATGCGCGATCAGGCGCTGTTGCCGGGCATCCTCCGCGGGCTCGATGAACACGTGCCCGACCTGCGGGTCGAAGCGGTCCCTGACGCCTCCCACTGGGTGGTGCACGAGCGCCCCGCGCGGGTCAACGCGCTCATCGATCAATTCGTGGTCGCCCGATAGCACCCCGGACGGGTCGAGAAGACGCGAGGCGTCGTGGATGACCGGCGGCTATCATCGGCCGCCGCAACGCACATACCAGGAGATTTGCATGACCGTCAGCCGTTTCGCGCGCACCGCCGCGCTCGCCGCCCTGCTCCTGCCCCTGGCCGCCGCGGCCCAGGATTGCAGCCGGCCCAAGACCAACACCGAGCGGCTGATCTGCTCCAACGACCGGGTTTCCGAAGCCCACGAGCGCATGGCCGTGGCTTTCTTCATGGTGTACCGCCGCGCCATGAGCGACGAGCAGCGCGGCCGCATCCGCCTCGATCAGCGCGAGTGGGAGACGCAGGTGCGCGATGTGTGCATGGACATCCCTTGCCTGTTGCGCAGCTACGAGGAGCGCACCCTGGCGCTGGACCAGAGCCCGCAGTGACCGTGTCCGCCAGCGCGGTGCGCGCCTTTGTCGGGCTGGGGTCCAATCTCGATGACCCGGTGCAGCATGTGGAAGACGCGCTGCGGGAACTGGACGCGTTGCCGGGCACGCGGTTGCTGGCGCGCTCGTCGCTTTACCGTACGGCGCCCGTGGGCCTGGCGGTACAGCCGGACTTCGTCAACGCCGTGGCGCTGCTGGAGACAGCGCTGGCGCCCGCGGCGCTACTGGCGCAATTGCTGGAGGTGGAGCGCCGCCATGGGCGGGTGCGAGAGTTGCCCAATGGTCCGCGCACCCTCGACCTGGACCTGCTGTTGCACGGCGATGCGCGCATCGATCAGCCGGGGCTCTGCGTGCCCCATCCGCGGCTGCACGAGCGCGCCTTCGTGGTGGTGCCCATGGCCGAGATTGCTCCCGACCAGCCCATTCCCGGCTACGGCACGGCGGGCGAGCGGGCGGCGGAGCTGGCGGCGCTGCAGGCCGTGGCGCGCGCCTGAGGATGCTGCGCACGCCAGTGGTGCCGGGCCTGCAACCGGGCAGAGCCGGTGGCGCCGCGGCGGTTCAGAGCGAGAGCGGCCGGGCCAGATCCACGCCTGGCAGCGTGGCGGCCAGCAGCCTGTCGAGTTGCTCCGTGGCTGCGGGGGGCAGGCCAGCGCCGGGATGGCGCACCGCCCCATGGGCCAGCAGGCCGCGCCGGCGCAGGATTTCCTTGCGCACCGCCACACCGGGCTGTTGTTCGAAGACGATCAGCGGCAGGAAGCGCGCATACAGCGCATGGGCCTGCGCCCACTGCCCGGCGCGGGCGGCGTGCAACAGGGCCATGAGCACTTCCGGAAAGGCGAAGCCGGTGTTGAAACCGTCGCTGCCAGCTTCCAGGTCGAACAGGCCGTAGAGGGCGCCCAGGCCGGTGAGCACCGGCACGGGCCGGGACAAGCCGGCCTTCAGGGCCCGCAGCCGCGGCGGCGTGGGCACGGCCTCTTCCTTGATGCCCGCCACCGCCGGAACCTCGGCCACGATGCGCAGCAGCAGCGGCACGGGCATGTGCACCTGCGTGGAAGCGGGGTGGTCCTGCACCACCAGCGGCAGCGGCGCATGGCGGCCCAAGCGCTCGAAGTAACCGAACACCCTCTCGTCGGAGGGCACGGGTTCCGCCGAAGGCGCCACCATGGCCGCGCTGGCACCACAGTCGCGTGCCATGGCCATCAGTTCAGTGGTGGCGGCGGTGCCGGGATGACTCGCGCCCACCACCACAGGCACAGCGCCGGCGGCGGCCACGGTGGCGCGCACCACCGCTTCGCGCTCCCGGTCGGTGAGGCGGTTGGCTTCGCCCAGAACGCCCAGCACCGTCACGCCGTCCACGCCCAGGGCCGCCATGAAACGCACCAGCCGGTCGAGCGATTCCAGGTCAACGGATTCGTTGGGGCGGAAGGGCGTGGCCAGAATCGGCACCACGCCGGCGAGAGCGGCAAGAGTTTTCATGGGGCGCAAGGTAGCACGGCGCGGCCCGTACAATCCGCCGCAGGCGGTCGCATCCAGGGCCGCGCGCGCGAAAAACAGGGAGACGCCATGGACATGCCGGTGAACCGGTTCAAGCGGGGCTTGAAGGAAGGTCGCGTGCAACTGGGTTGCTGGCTGAGCCTGGCGAGCCACGCCGCGGCCGAGGTGTGCGCCGGTTCCGGCTTCGACTGGGTGCTGGTGGACATGGAGCACGCGCCCAACGAGCTGCACATGGTGCATCACCAGTTGCAGGCGGTATCGGGTTATCCGGTGTCGGCGCTGGTGCGGCCGGCCTGGAACGACATGGTGGTGCTCAAGCGCCTGGCCGATCTTGGCGCGCAGACGCTGCTGATCCCCTTCGTGCAGGACGCTGCCGAGGCCGCCAGGGCTGTGGCGGCCCTGCGTTACCCGCCCCAGGGCATGCGCGGTGTATCTGCCAGTTCGCGCGCCAATCGCTACGGGCGCGTCAAGAATTACTTCGCGCGCGCCTCCGAGGAGATGTGCGTGCTGGTGCAGGTGGAGTCGCGTGCCGCGCTGGCGCAAGTGGAGGCCATCGCGTCGGTGGATGGCGTGGACGGCGTGTTCATCGGGCCGCAGGATCTGGCCGCCGACTTCGGCTATCTGGGCAATCCCAGCCATCCGGAGGTGCAGGCGGCCATCACCCAGGGCATCGGCCGCATCCGTGCCGCTGGCAAGGCCCCGGGCATCCTGTCCTTCGCCGAGGCCGACGCGAGGCGCTGGATCGAAACCGGCGCAGCTTTCGTGGCGGTCACCTCGGACCAGTTCCTGCTGGCGCGTGAGAGCTCGGCGGTGATGGGGCGCTTCAGAGGCTGACCTTTCCGCGACAGCTCTCGACCGGGCTGTGAAGAAAGCGACCACGGCACGTCCTGTACTGATCCTGGACATATCCCTGCAGTGCGTACGGGCTTCCGTGCACTGAGGCTGTGCCGTGGGGCAGGTTCGTGCACCGCGCCCGTGCCGGCGGTTGACACTCGCATCGCACGCAAAAACAATCTTCCAAATGCTTCGGAGTCTCCGGCCATTCGCACGGCCCGGTGGGTGGGATGGGAACGGGCTCCGCGGGATTCTTCATGAACAAGATCAGGAGATCGGCATGAAAGGAATTCTTCCGGCCACGGCCGTGGCCTGCGCGATGGCCTTGGGCGGTTCGGCTTTCGCGGCCCGGAGCCTCGATGAGATGAAGGACCTGCCTCCGGACGCGAAGCTGATGGGAGAGCAGCACACCATCGCCAAACTGCCCGCGCCCCACCCCAAGCGGCTGTTCGTGCTCGAGCCTCTGTTCCCCGCCATCGTGGCGAGCAAGATCTGGGTGATCGAGGGCGACAAGCAGGAACTCGGCGCGGTGATGAGCGCGGGCTATCTCGCCAACATGGCCCTGTCCCCCGACCAGTCGGAGATCTATGTTTTCGACACCTACTGGGACAAGGGCTTCAGGGGCCGGCGCTCCGATTTCGTCACCACCTACGATGCCCAGGAACTCACCATCAAGAGCGACACCGACCTGCCCAAGGGCCGGTTCCTGGTGGTTCCCAAGAAGCAGAACGCCGATGCCTCTCCGGACGGCAGGTGGCTGTTCTCCTACAACCTGGCGCCCGCCACCACAGTGAGCGTGATCGAAGCGAAAACCAGGCAGTACGCGGGCGAGGTGGAGATCGCCGGTTGCGGCCTGATCTACCCCTCCCGCGGCAACCGCTTCTCCTCGGTGTGCTCCGATGGCAC
>DAIPHN010000129.1:0-10091 GCA_036771335.1 Burkholderiales bacterium | reverse complement strand
GCACGGCGATGTACTTCTCGCCGCCGAAGTAGGAGCTGACGTTGAGGATGTAGCCGCTGCCCTGCTTCTTCATGAGCGGCACCACCTTCTCGATGAGCGAGTAGTTCGAGATCAGGTTGGCCTCGAGGGTGGCGCGCCACACCGCGGGGTCCATGTCCACCACCATCTGCTCGGCACCGGCCACGCCGGCGTTGTTGATGAGGAAGTCCACGCGGCCGAACGCCTCGAGCGTGGCGGCGAGCGCCCCGGCCAGCGAGGCCTCGCTGCCCACGTCCACGTCTGCCAGCATGCGCACCCGCTCCTGCGGGCGGTAGTAGCCCACGTCCTCGAGCTCGCGCACGATGGAATCGCGCATCTCGCGCAACTGATCCTCGCGGCGGGCGGTGAGCATCACGCGCGCCCCGGCGATGGCCAACAGCCGGCCGAGCTGCCCGCCAATGCCGGCCGAGCCCCCGGTGATGAGGGCCACCTTGCCCAGGTGCAGGCCCATGAGCGACTCGATCCAGCCGAAGCCCACGCGCGCCGAGCCGGTGGCGTCCACGATGGAGGCCGGCAGGTACAGGTTCACCTGGGCGATGCGCCGCTTGGTGTAGAGCAGCCGTGCGGCCTGGCTGGCGGCGAAGGCCAGCCCCTCCTGCTCGGCATTGCACCAGCGCACGATCTGGTTGGACCACTCGGCGCAGCGCCGCTCGCCGGCGCGCTCCTGGGTCTGGCTCTCGTCGCGCCACACCCGCGCCAGCTCCTCCACGGCTGCGCGCAGCACGTCGGCGTAGGCATTGCCCGCGCCGTCGTCGCCGTTGGACATGAACACCGCGCACGGATAGCTGCCTGCGGGCACGGTGTCCTTCCAGAAGCGCGTGAGCGCGCGGGCGATGGCGATGGCGCCGCACAGCTCGCCGCCCAGGAACGACTCCACGTCCGAGTCGCTCGCCTCGGCCAGCGGTGCCTGGTAGCGCCACGGCCCGAAGGCCGGCAGCACGATGGCGCCGTGCAGCACGCGATTGCTCGCATCGGACTGGCTCAGCAGCGCGGTGAGGGTCTCGGGCCGGCGGCGGTCGAACAGCACCGGGCGGATGCGCCGGTCGGCCTCATCGTCCTGCAGCGCCGCCTCGGCGGCCTGCACGATTTCCTCCGAGCCCAGGCCCAGCAGCACCGTGGCGCCGCAGCCGGCCTGGATGCGGGCGATGGCGAGCGCGTCGGTGACCTGGTCGCCTGCGGCCACCAGGATGGTGACGCCGGTGCCGTCCAGGGTGCGCAGCTCCGGCCGCGACACCCACGTGGACTGGGATTCCTGCGGCACCGCCATGCCGTTGGTCACTTCGAAGCCCTGGCTGCTGAAGGCGCGCGATTCGTCCGAGCCCAGGAACACCAGCGTGTTGGCCACGTCCTCCACCCCGGGCAGGTCCTTGTGGGGCGTACCGTCCTCGCCCGGGCGCGACAGCGCCATGGTGTCGAGGAAGTCGGCGGCGGTGGTACCTGCCTCCACCTTGCGCAGCCGGTCCATGGCGTCGAACACGGTGCGGATGCGTTCGCTCTCGATGGGGCCGGGGAACACGGTGTTCACGCGGATGCCGCGCGGGCCGAGCTGCTGCGCCAGCTGGCGAGACAGGGCGTTGAGCGCCGCCTTGGGCACCACGTAGGCGGTGCGGCCGTAGTAGCGGGTGCGGGAGAAGATGGTGGACACATTGATGATGCTCGCGCCGGGCTGCAGGTGCGGGGCGGCGGCGCGCACCACGTTCCAGGTGAGGCCCAGCAGGTTGCCGGCGGCGTCGCGGGCGGTTTCGGTGTCGGTGGCGCCAGCGGCGCGCAGCGCCTCCAGCTCCTCGCGGGTGAGGGGCACGTCGTGCAGCTTCTGCTTGGGACCCGCCGAGCCGGCGTTGTTCACCACGATGTCGATGCGGCCGAGTTTTTCCATGGCGGTTTCCATGCCGGCGCGCACCTGACCTGGATCGGCGGCGTCGAAGGGCAGCACCAGCGCCTGGCTGGCGGGCATGCCGGTGCGCTTGAGCAGTCGGCGGCGCGCCTCCTCGAGCTTCTCGCGGTTGCGGCCCACCATGGCCACCTGGGCGCCCTCTTCCAGATAGCGCTGCACGATGGTCTCGCCGATGTTTCCCGCGGCGCCGGTGATCAGCGCCACTTTCCCGGCGAGCCGGCCCGAGGGCACGGCGGCGGCGGCGGAATCGGCGGAAGAGAGTCCTTTGGGAGTGCGCGGCATGCGGGCGATCCTTGGTGGGTGGGCATTCGAGGAGTGGGCGGCGTCACCGGGGTCGTGGACGGCCGGGGCACGCAAGGGCTGGCGGAACAGGCATGTTTGGCCCGGCCGGCGCCTTGCTCGCCAATCAGACGAAACGTATCACGGCGTTTGTCCTAGTCAAGAGCAGGACGCCGGAGAGCCATGACGCGCGCATCAGCTGCTGCGATGCGGCATGACGGGTGCCGCGGCTGGCGGCGGAGCCGGGCCGCGCAAGCCGGACGGCCAGGGGCACGCTCAGGCACCCAGGTCGATGGGACCGCCCACCACGCCACGGTCCCGCAGGGCGCCGATCTGGCCGTCCGACAGGCCCAGCAGCGTGGCGAGCACTTCGTCGGTGTGCTCGCCAAGCCGGGGCGCGCCCCGCGGTGCCTCGGCAGACGTGGCCGAAAACTGCAGCGGCGAACCCGCTACGAGGCTCGGCCCGATGCCGGGCTGGTCCAGGGTGGCGAACAGCGGATTGGCCTCCGACACCCGCGGGTCTTCGTCCAGCAACTGGCGGAAGCTGCGGTACGGACCCCAGCACACGCCGGTGCCGGCGAAGGCGCTTTCCACCTCGGCCAGGGTGCGCGTTTCGAACCAAGGCGCGAGCAGCGCGGTGATGGCGTGGCGCACCCGGTAGCGCTCGCCCTCGCGGGAGAGGTCGGCGCCGAAGGCCTGGCCCAGGGAGCTCATGCGCTCGGTGGTGCCGGTGGCCTTGCACAGCTCGTCCCACATACGCCGCGTAAGGCCCACCACGTAGCAGTAGCGGCCATCGCGCAGCCGGAATTCGGAACCGTAGGCGCCGTACAGGTAGTTGCCCACGGCGAAGTGGTCCTCCTGGTTGACTTGCGCCTTGGCAAGCCAGCCCAGGTTCGCCACGGTGGCGAAGGCAATGTCGGCCAGGGGCACACGCACCAGTTGTCCGGCGCCGGTGAGGCGGCGGTGGCGCTCGGCTGCCACGATGGCCAGGGCGGCGGCCATACCCGTGAGCAGATCCCAAGCGGGCAGCACGTGATTGACCGGGTTCACCGCCACCTCGCCGTGGGCGGGCCCGGTTGCGAAGGGAAAGCCAGTGGCGCAGTTGACCGTGTAGTCCACGGCCGATGTGCCGTCGGCATTGCCCAGCACGTTCACCATGATGAGATCGGCGCGCCTTGCGCGCAGCTTGTCGTAGCTCATCCAGCCGGTGGCGGGCAGGTTGGTGCTGAAGATGCCGCCGCCCTCGCCGGGCGCGGTGATCAGGCCCGTGAGCAGTTCCTGGCCCTCGGGCGAGCGCAGGTTCACGGCGATGGAGCGCTTGCCCTTGTTGAGTCCGGCCCAGAACAGGCTGCGGCCCTCGCGCGTCACGGGCCAGCGGCGTGCGTCCAGGCCGCCTTCCAGCGGATCGAAGCGGATCACGTCCGCGCCCAGTTGCGACAGGGTCATGCCGCACGAGGGACTGGCCACGAAGGCTGCGCCTTCCACCACGCGAAGCCCGGAGAGGATGTTGGTGTTCATGAATGCTCGCCCTGTGGCGCCGGTGCGCCGGTTGTGGAAATCGCCGCATCGCAACATCGGCGCCTGGTGGAAACATTCGATTGCACGGCCCGGGCGCGCGTTGTTACCCTTGCCCCGCCCGACGACCTTGCGACGGGCGTCAAGTGGAGGCTCGTATGCAGGCTTCGGATGCGGAGAATGCAGCAAGCGCGGGCACGGCGGAAGCGCGCTTGCCGCTTTCAGGGGTGCGGGTGGTGGATGTGGGCACCTTCCTGGCGGGACCGTACGCAGCCTCCATTCTCGGTGAGTTCGGCGCCGAGATCCTGAAGGTGGAGCATCCCATCGCCGGAGACCCCATGCGCCGCTTCGGCGTGGCCACCAAGCGCCACGACGCCACGCTCGCCTGGCTGTCGGAGGCGCGCAACCGCAAGTCGGTCACCATCGACCTGCGCCAGGAACAGGGCCTTGAGCTGTTCCTCAAGCTGGTCGCGAAGTGCGATGTGCTGGTGGAGAACTTCCGCCCCGGCACGCTGGAGGGCTGGGGCATCACGCCGCAGCGCCTGCACGAGGCCAATCCGGGTCTGGTGGTGCTGCGGGTGTCGGGGTACGGCCAGACGGGTCCCTACCGGCGCCGCTCGGGCTTCTCGCACATCGCCCACGCCTTCAGCGGGCTGTCGTATCTGGCGGGCTTTCCCGGCGAGACGCCGGTGGTGCCGGGCACCTCGCCCCTGGGCGATTACGTCTCCGGCATCTACGGCGCCATCGGCATCCTCATCGCCCTGCGCCACAAGCAGAAGACCGGCCGCGGCCAGGTGATCGACCTGGGCACCTACGAGGCGGTGTTTCGCATCCTCGACGAGCTGGCGCCCGCCTACGGCCTGTACGGCAAGGTGCGCGAGGCCGAGGGCTCGGGCAGCTACGTGGCCGCGCCCCACGGCCACTTCCGCACCCGCGACGGCAAGTGGGTGGCCATCGCCACCACCACCCAGAAGATGTTCGAGCGCTTCTGCCACGTGATGGAGCGCCCCGACCTGCTCTCGCCGGCCCTGTACGGCGAGCAGGCCAAACGCCTGGCGGCGCGCGACGAGGTCAACGCGCTGGTCACGGAGTGGGCCGGCTCGCTCGACCGCGACGAGCTCATGCGCCGCTGCATCGAGGGCGAGGTGCCGGTGGGCAAACTGAACAGCATCGCCGACATCTTCGAGGACGAGCACTTCCAGGCGCGCGGCAATCTCACCGAGGTGGAGGCCGAGGGCATCGGCCCCGTGACCGTGCCTTGCGTGGTGCCGCGCATGTCCGAGACACCCGGGCGCATCACCAACCTCGGTCCGCCGCTGGGCAACGCCACCTACGAGGTGATGAACGGCCTGCTCGGTCTGAACGCCGATGAGATCGCGGCGTTACGCAAGAAACGCATTCTCTGATGCCGCGCGCACGGCGCACCGGGAGGTCGAAGGCCATGGAACACACTGAAGCCCCGCCGCTTCCGCTGGCGGGCATCCGCGTGGTGGATGCGGCCACGGTGATCGCGGCGCCCTTCTGCGCCACCATCCTGGGCGAGTTCGGCGCCGACGTGATCAAGGTGGAGCACCCGGTGGGCGGCGATCCGTGCCGCGCCTTCGGCACGCCCACGGCGCGCAAGGACACCCTCACGTGGCTGTCCGAGGGCCGCAACAAGCGCTCGGTCACCATCGACCTGCACAAGCCCCAGGGCGTGCAGGTGTTCAAGGACCTGATCGCCAAGAGCGACATCCTGTGCGAGAACTTCCGCCCTGGCACCCTCGAGAAATGGGGCGTGGGCTGGGACGTGCTCTGCGAGATCAACCCGCGCCTGATCATGCTGCGCATCACCGGCTACGGCCAGACCGGCCCCTACAAGGACCGGCCCGGCTTCGCGCGCATCGCCCACGCGGTGGGCGGCCTGTCCTACCTGGCGGGCATGCCGCGCGGCACGCCGGTGACGCCCGGCTCCACCACTCTGGGCGACTATCTCTCGGGGCTGTACGGCTGCGCCGGCGTGCTCATGGCGCTGCGCTACCGCGACGAAACCGGCCGCGGCCAGTACATCGACATCGGCCTGTACGAATCGGTGTTCCGCTGCAGCGAGGAGCTGGCGCCGGCCTATGCCATGTACGGCACGGTGCGCGAGCGCAAGGGGCCTCACATCGAGGTGGCCTGCCCCTACGGCCACTTCCAGACCCGCGACGGCAAGTGGGTGGCCATCGCCTGCACCACCGACAAGCTGTTCGAGCGACTGGCCGATGCCATGCAGCGGCCCGAGCTCGCCTCCAGCAGCGTGTACGGCGAGCAGAAGACACGCCTGGAACACCGCCACGAGGTGAACGAGATCGTGCGCGACTGGTGCGGCGCCCTGACCCGCGCCGAGGTGCTCAAGCGCTGCTTCGAGAGCCGCGCGCCGGCCGGACCGCTCAACGACATCGCCGATATCTTCGGCGACCGCCAGTTCCACGCCCGCCGCAACCTGGTGGCCATGGACGAGCCCACCATCGGTGAAACCCTGATCGTGCCCAACGTGGTGCCGCGCCTGTCCGAAACTCCCGGCAGCATCCGCTCGCTGGGCCCGAAGCTGGGCGAGCACACCGAAGAGATCCTCAGCGGGCTGCTGGGCCTGGATGCCGCCGCCATCGCCGAGCTGCGCAAGCAGCGCGTGATCTGACCGCCGCGGCGCGCCAGCCATCGCGCCGCCAACCCGCGAGGACGCCATGAAGCTTCCCAATCACTTCTACCGCCCGCTCGCCCTGGGCGCCCCCGATCCGCTGCGCGAGCTGCCCGTGCGGCCCGAGCGCATGGTGCACTTCTTCCCGCCCCACGTGGAGAAGATCCGCGCCAAGCTGCCCGATCTCGCCCGCAAGGTGGACGTGCTGTGCGGCAACCTTGAGGACGCCATCCCCATCGAATCCAAGCAGGCCGCGCGGCGGGGCTTCATCGAGGCGGTGCGCAGCGCCGACCTGGGCGACACGGCCCTGTGGACCCGGGTGAACGCCCTCAACAGCCCGTGGATCCTCGACGACCTGTTCGAGGTGGTGGGCGGCGTGGGCGACCGGCTCGACGTGATCATGGTGCCCAAGGTGGAGGGGCCCTGGGACATCCACTACATGGACCAGCTGCTTGCCCAGCTCGAGGCGCGCCACGGCGTGAAGAAGCCCATCCTCATCCACGCGCTGCTGGAAACCGCCCAGGGGGTGGCCAACGTGGAGGCCATCGCCACCGCCAGCCCGCGCATGCACGGCATGTCGCTGGGGCCCGCCGACCTGGCCGCCTCGCGCGGCATGAAGACCACCCGCGTGGGCGGCGGCCACCCCTTCTACGGCGTGCTGGCCGATCCCGACCCGGGCAGGCCCGAGCGCGCCTTCTCCCAGCAGGACCTGTGGCACTACACCATGGGGCGCATGGTGGACGCCTGCGTGGCCGCCGGCATCCGCCCCTTCTACGGCCCCTTCGGCGATTTCGATGACGACGCGGCCTGTGAGTCGCAGTTCCGCAACGCCTTCCTCATGGGCTGCGTGGGCGCCTGGTCGCTGCACCCGGGGCAGATCACCATCGCGCGGCGCGTGTTCAGCCCCGACGTGAAGGAGGTGCTGTTCGCCAAACGCATCCTCGAAGCCATGCCCGATGGCACCGGCGCGGTGATGATCGACGGCAAGATGCAGGACGACGCCACCTGGCGGCAGGCCAAGGTGATGGTGGACCTGGCGAAGCTGGTGGCGCGCAAGGATCCCGAGCTGGCCGCCGCCTACGGACTGTGACATGCAAGGCAAGACCGACCCCGGCCGCTTCTTCGAGGACTTCCGCCTCGGCGAGACCATCGTCCACGCCACCCCGCGCACCGTCACCGAGGGCGACGTCTCCAACTACATCTCCCTCACCGGCAGCCGCTTCGCCCTGCACAGCGCCGACACCTTCGCCCGCCTGGCGGGCCTGCCGCGCGCCCCGGTGGACGACCTCCTGGCCTTCCACCTGGTGTTCGGCAAGACGGTGCCGGACGTGTCGCTCAACGCCATCGCCAATCTGGGCTACGCCGCCTGCCGCTTCGGCGCGTACCTGTATCCCGGCGACACCGTGGCCACCACCTCCACGGTGATCGGGCTCAAGCAGAACAAGGATGGCAAGACCGGCAACGTGTACGTGCGCTCCGTGGGCACCAACCAGCGCGGCGAGACGGTGCTCGACTACTGCCGCTGGGTGATGGTGCGAAAGCGCAGCGACGCCGCCGCGCCCGAGCCCGTGGTGCCCGCGTTGCCCGAGTCGGTGCCCGTGGCCGAACTCACCGTGCCCGAGGGGCTGCGCATCCAGGCCTACGACACCGCCCTCTCGGGCAGCCCCTGGTTCTGGGAGGACTACCAGCCCGGCGAGCGCATAGACCACGTGGACGCCATGACCCTGGAAGACGCCGATCACATGTCCGCCGCGCGCCTGTACCAGAACACCGCGCGCGTGCACTTCAACCTGCACGTGGAAAAGGCCGGCCGGTTCGGCAAGCGCATCGTGTACGGCGGCCACATCATCAGCATCGCCCGCGCCCTGTCCTTCAACGGCCTGGCCAACGCCCTGCGCATCGCCGCCATCCACGGCGGCCGCCACGTGGCGCCGTGCTTCGGCGGCGACACGGTGTATGCGTGGTCGGAAGTGCTGTCCGCCGAGCCTCTGCCGGGCCGCGGCGACCTGGGCGCCCTGCGCCTGCGGCTGGTGGCCGCCAAGGACCGGAGCTGCGCCGGTTTCCCCTACAAGGACGCCCAGGGCAACTACGACCCGGCGGTGGTGCTGGACTTCGACTACACCGCGCTGGTGCCGCGGCGGGGGTAGGGGCCGATTTTTCCGGGCCATGCCCCGGCGTGGCCTGGCGAGCGTCGCGGCCGGCAACCAGCGCTGCACGCGTGCGGCAGGCGAAATGAGCCCTGGTTCTTGTGTGTGCGTTTGTCCGGGGCGGAGGAAGCATGACGAACAGGGTGAGCTACCGCGACACATGGGACGCGGCTGTCGAGCGGCAGCAAGCCGCCGCGGGCCGCGAACTGACCGGACACGAAGTGCAGCGCCTGGGGGTGGATGTGTTCATCGATTTCCTGCAGGCCGGGCGTGTGGACGAACTCTCGGCCGCGCTGCACGAGGGAGAGGAACCCCGTCAGATGGTGAGCAGCTTCGACCTGATCCGGTGGGTCAGAATGGAACTCGAGGAGGCTGGCCGTGCGGAGGCGATCGATGATCTGTACCGTCCACTGGTGCGCGGCCGGATTCGCAGCTTCTGGAAGGCGTGGCGTAACGCCGAGGCCGGGGACTGGGGAGGCATGGCGAGAGCCGCGGAAGACAAGGGCGAGGCGATGCGGCTGCTGGATGACTGGCTAAACGCCATGCATCGGCTGGGCAAGACCGCGCAGAGGGATCGGCTGCTGCAGGAGGTCCGCAAGCTGCACGCGAACGAGCGCGCGCCGCTGCCTCCGCTGAGCGAGCAGCCCATGACCGGGGAGCGCTTCTGGGCGCTCTTGGAGGCAGCAAGCAGCGGGGCGGCGGACATGGCGGGCTTCCTGGATGCGTTGGAGCAGGGGCTGCTGGCCTGCACGGGCGAGGCACTGGTGGCGTTCCAGAAGCACCTGCAGACTGCTGTTGCACAGTTGGCCTCTCACGATCTCTGGGCGTTGGCGTACCTGGCGCGCGGCGGCTGCTCCGACGATGCCTTCGACTACTTCCGCGCGTGGATCGTGGCGCAGGGCCGCGCAGTCTTCGAGGCCGCGCTGCGCGGCCCGGAGGATCTCCTGGGCGCTGTTGCGCTGGAGGGCAACCTGCAGTGCGAGGAACTCATGTATGCGGCCGGGGAGGCCTACGAGCGGCGAACGGGCAAGCCTATGCCTGGCGTGCGTGGGCCCAGGACCGTCTGGACCGGGCGGAAGTGGAGAGAGGACAAGCTCGAGCAGTCGCACGCCGGCCTGCTGGCGCTGCTGGAGGCGCAGCGCGTGCAACGAACCGCGCCCTCGCGGGGCTGATGTCGACCGCCAGGGGTCGACGTCTCTGGCTGTCACCCCGCTGCACTCATTGCGCCGCCCGTTTTTTGTTTCGGTCGTCCTTTGCGCGGCTGTCTACCCGCGGTAGCGTGTCCATGGCCATGCTGGCGGCCCCCGCCCTCACGGCACCAGCACCAGCGGTACCGTGGCGCCGGCTGCCTCGATCACGCGGTGGCTCTCGGCGGCGTCGGCCAAGGGGAAGGTGCGCGCCGGCTTTACCGTGAGCCAGCCCTGTTCCAGGGCGCGGAACACGTTGGCCGCCATTTCTTCCCGCTGCGCCGCCTCGAGCACGTACTGGAAACCGATGGGGCGTGCCAGGCAGCTGGATTTCGCCGCCAGGCGCGACCCCTCGAACGGCGGCACCGCGC
>DAIPHN010000128.1:0-10127 GCA_036771335.1 Burkholderiales bacterium | reverse complement strand
GCTCGCCGCGCTTCGCGTCGTAGGACACGACCAGGGTGTCCGGGTCGAACATCACACCCTGGAAGCGGGCGTAGGGACACATGTACTTGCACACCTGCTCGCGCATCCAGCCCGCGTTGCCGTAGGTGGCGAAGCCGTAGAACAGCATCCAGAAGGTCTCCCAGGGGCCGGTGGCGAAGCCGGTCACGGATTGGGCGAGCTGACGGATGGGCGTGAAATAGCCCACGAAGGTGAAGCCGGTCCACAGCGCGAGCGCGATCCACAAGGCGTGCTTGGTGGCCTTGAGACGCAGCTTGCGGCCACCAAGCGGCGCCTTGTCGAGCTTCATGCGCGCCATGCGGTCGCCTTCGACCTTGCGCTCGATCCAAAGAAACACCTCCGTGTACACCGTCTGCGGACAGGAATAGCCGCACCACAGGCGCCCCGCCACGGCGGTGAACAGGAATAGCGAGTAGGCCGAGAGGATCAGGATCACCGTGAGGTAAACGATGTCCTGCGGCCAGAACACCAGCCCGAAGATGTAGAACTTGCGGCTCGCAATGTCGAACAGCACCGCCTGCCGGCCGTTCCACTGCATCCAGGCGGCGCCGTAGAACACTGCCTGGGTGAGCAGCACGAGCAACCAGCGCGCCGCGGCGAAGTTGCCGCTGACGGCGCGCGGGTAGATCTTCCTGCGTACCTCGTAGAGAGACTGCTCTATGCCGTCCGCCGCCGCGGGAGCCTTGGCCTGCAATTCCACCGGTTCGTACCCCGCGCGCCGTGCGCTATGTGCGCCGCCGGGTCACTTGCCCGCGCCGTTTGACAGGCCCCACACGTAGGCGGACAGGATGTGCACCTTGGGCTCGCCCAGGAAGTCCTTCCACGCCGGCATGTGGCCGTTGCGGCCCTTGGTGATGGTCTCAATGATGGCGGACTCGCCGCCGCCGTAGAGCCAGATGTCGTCGGACAGGTTGGGCGCGCCCATGGCCGGGTTGCCCTTGCCCTCCGGCCCGTGGCAGGCACTGCAGTTCTGCGCGAACAACTCGCGGCCACGTGCGGCGCGCAACTCGTCGTGGGTCTTGCCCGACAGCGACAGCACGTGATGGGCCACGTCCTTGGTGCCATCGGCCCCCAGCGCTGCAGCGAGCGCCGGCATCATGCCCTGGCGACCGTTGAGGATGGTGGTCTTGATGGCTTCGGGCTCTCCGCCATAGAGCCAGTCACGGTCGCCCAGATTGGGAAAGCCGCGACCGCCGCGCGCGTCGGAGGCGTGGCACTGCGCGCAGTAGTTGAGATACAGGCGCTGGCCGATCTCGCGGGCCTCGGGGTCGGCCGCCACCGCCTTCATGTCCATGGCGGCGTACTTGTCGAACACCGGCCCGAAGCGCGCCGCCGCCTTCTGCTGCTCGGCATCGTACTGGCCATGGGAAGACCACCCGAACACCCCGTTACCGATACCCAGGCCCGGGTACAGCACCACATACAGCGCCCCGAACAACAGCGTGATGTAGAACAACCACATCCACCACTTGGGCAGCGGATTGTTGTACTCCTCCAGGTCGCCATCCCAGACGTGCCCCATGGTCTCCACACTGGAGCCGGACACGCGTTTGCCCGACAGCGCCTTGAGAAACACGCCGCAGCCGATGATGCTCACCACAGTGAGCACGGCCACGAAAAGGCCCCAGAAACCGGATGTGAAATCGTTCATGTGTGCCTCACCCCTTGGCGCGCCGGCCGGCAGCCCGGCCAGGCGGCGGTTGATCGTCGTCGAGGGCGATGCGCGCGTCCTCCTCGAACCTCTGGCGGCGCTTCGGACCGTAGGCCCACCAGACGATGCCCAGAAAGGCCACGAACATCACCACGGTCATGCCGGCGCGAATCATGTTGACGGTCTCTTCCATCGCATCACCTCACATTCTTCAGGGCGGTGCCGAGGCCCTGCAGGTAGGCGATGAGCGCGTCCTGCTCGGTCTTGCCGGCCAGCTCCGCCCGGGCGGCCGCGATCTGCTCGTCGGTGTAGGGCACCCCCACCACCCGCAGCGCGCGCATCTTCGCCTCGATGCTCGACGCATCCGCCGGCGTGACCGCAAGCCACGGATAGGCCGGCATGTTCGACTCGGGCACCACGTCGCGCGGATTGTTGAAGTGCAGGCGGTGCCACTCGTCGCTGTAGCGCCCGCCCACCCGATGCAAGTCGGGGCCGGTGCGCTTGCTGCCCCACTGGAAGGGATGGTCGTACACGTACTCCCCGGCGACGGAGTAGTGGCCGTAGCGTTCGGTCTCGGCGCGGAACGGGCGCACCATCTGCGAGTGGCAGTTGTAGCAGCCCTCGCGGATGTACACGTCGCGCCCCGTGAGCCGCAGCGGACTGTAGGGCTCCACGCCGGCCACCGGCTCGGTGGTGGATTTCTGGAAAAACAGCGGCACGATCTCCACCATGCCGCCCACGCTCACCACCAGCACCACCAGGATGATCATCCAGGTGACGTTCTTCTCGAGAAACTCATGCGAGAACTTCATGTTTGTCTCCCCGATGGGCTCAGTGGGCGGCGACAGGGGCCATCACCGGCGCGTCCACCGCCCTGGAACCGGCCACGGTCTTCCAGACGTTCCAGGCCATGATGAGCATCCCCGCCAGGTACATGGCGCCGCCCAGAAGGCGGATGGCGTAGAAGGGATAGCTCGCCTTGACGCTCTCCACGAAGGAGTAGGTGAGCGTGCCGTCGGCGTTCACGGCGCGCCACATGAGGCCCTGCATGACGCCGGCAATCCACATGGCGGCGATATAGAGCACCACGCCGATGGTGGCGACCCAGAAGTGCAGCGTGATGGCGCGCACGCTGTGCATCTCGGTGCGGCCGAACAGCCTAGGGATCAGGTAGTACAGGCTGCCGATGGAGATCATGGCCACCCAGCCGAGCGCCCCGGAGTGCACGTGGCCGATGGTCCAGTCGGTGTAGTGCGACAGGGAGTTCACCGTCTTGATGGACATCATCGGCCCTTCGAAGGTGGACATGCCGTAGAAGGACAGCGAGGTGATGAGGAATTTCAGGATCGGGTCGGTGCGCAGTTTGTGCCAGGCGCCCGACAGGGTCATGATGCCGTTGATCATCCCGCCCCAGGAGGGGGCCAGCAGGATGAGCGAGAAGATCATGCCCAGCGACTGCGCCCAGTCGGGCAGCGCGGTGTAGTGCAGGTGGTGGGGGCCCGCCCACATGTAGGTGAAGATCAGCGCCCAGAAGTGCACCACCGACAGGCGGTACGAATACACCGGCCGGCCGGCCTGCTTGGGCACGAAGTAGTACATCATGCCCAGGAAGCCCGCGGTCAGGAAGAAACCCACCGCGTTGTGGCCGTACCACCACTGCACCATGGCGTCCTGCACGCCTGGATAGGCCGAGTAGGACTTGGTGAGCGTGACGGGGATCTCGGCGCTGTTCACCAAGTGCAGCAGCGCCACGGTGAGGATGAACCCGCCGAAGAACCAGTTGGCCACGTAGATGTGCGGTACCTTGCGCTTGACGAGGGTGCCGAAGAAGACAATCGCGTAGGCAACCCACACCAGGGTGATGAGGATGTCGATGGGCCACTCGAGCTCGGCGTATTCCTTGCCGCTGGTGATGCCCAGGGGCAGCGTCACCGCCGCGAGGAGGATCACCAGCTGCCAGCCCCAGAAGGTGAAGCTCGCCAGCGGGCCGGCGAACAGCCGGGTGTGGCAGGTGCGCTGCACCACGTAGTAGGAGGTGGCAAACAGCGCGCAGCCCCCGAAGGCGAAGATCACCGCGTTGGTGTGCAGCGGCCGCAGCCGTCCGTAGGACAGAAACGGAATGCCGTAGGTGAGGTCGGGCCACAGCAACTGCGCGGCAAGAATCACCCCCACCAGCATGCCGACGATGCCCCACACCACGGTCATGATGGCGAACTGCCGCACGACCGCGTAGTTGTAGTTCGCTTCCTCTCGCATCGATACGCTCCCCGTTTCGCGGCAATCCCCGCGCGCTCCGCGGGCCACGCCGTGATGCTATCCGCGCAGCCCGGATCGCCATTGACGGAGGTCAAGCGCCTGCGTGCAGCGCAACAAGCGTCGCTTGATCTGGATCAACGCGGCTCGACCGAGCCGCCTTTGCCGTCGTGGGAGTCGTCGTCCTGCAGGATGCGGTGCGCCGGACCCTCCAGGTCGTCGAACTGCCCGCTGCGCAGCGACCACCAGAAGATCACGCCGATGAGAAACACCAGCACCACCGACAACGGGATGAGCAGGTAGAGGATGTCCACGGCGGTGCGCTCAGCCCGCTCCGGTTGCGGCGGCCGTGCGGGGGGCAAAGGGGCGCGGCTCTCCGGATCGCAGCCGCAGCGCGTTGACCACCACCAGCAGCGAGCTAGCCGACATGCCCACCCCCGCCGCCCAGGGACTGATCCACCCCAGCGCCGCCAGCGGCACGGCCACCACGTTGTAGGCGAAGGCCCAGGCGAGGTTCTGGCGCATCACCGCCCGGGTTCGCGCGGCCAAGTCGAGGGCCGCCACAACGCTGTCGAGCCGCCCCGAGGTGAGCACCACATCGGCGGTGGCCTGGGCCAGAACGGCGCCCTCGCCCATGGCCATAGCCACGTCGGCGCGCGCCAGCACCGGCGCATCGTTGATGCCGTCGCCCACCATCAGCACCTTCGCGCCGGCCGCCTGCAGCCGCGCCGCCAGGTCGCCCTTTCCTGTGGGCGAAAGGGCTGCGCGCCAGTGCGCGATGCCCGCCGCGCGCGCCATGCGCTCCACCGCGCCGGCCTCGTCACCGCTCGCCAGCCACACATCGAGGCCGCGGGCGCGCAGCGCCTGCACCACCCCAACGGCATCCTCCCGCAACCGGTCTCCCAGAAGGAAGCAGGCCAGCACGCCGTGCTCGTCGGCCAGCCAAACCTGCGTGTGCTCGCCCGCCTCCGGCAGGGCCGCATCGCCGCCGCTCCCCAGGACAAAGCGCCGCGAACCGAGCCGCAGGCGCCGGCCGTCCACCTCGCCCGTGACGCCCGCCCCCGCCACGTGGTCCACGGCCGCGGCTGGCATGGCCGGCGGCGGCGCCCCGGCCAGCAAGGCACGGGCTACCGGATGCTGCGCCCCAGCCTCCAGCGCGGCCGCCAGACGGTGGCAGGCGGTCCGGTCAAGGTCTCCCAGGGCGCGAATATCCAGCAACTGCAATCGCCCCGTGGTGAGCGTGCCGGTCTTGTCCACGACCACGTGGGTGACGCCCGCCAGCGTCTCCACGGCGCTGCCGCGGGTCAGCACCAGGCCGCGCGTGGCAAACACCCCCGTGGCCACCGTCAGGGCGGCCGGCGTGGCCAGCGAAAGTGCACAGGGGCACGTGACCACCAGCACGGCCACCGCCACCGGCAGGGCCCGCGCTGGATCCACCTGCAGCCATGCCAGGGCGGCGCCGGCGGCCAGCAGCACGATGGCAAGAACGAACCAGGCGGCCACCCGGTCCGCCGCCTGCACGATGGCCGGACGCTGCGCCTGGGCGCGCTCGGACAGGCGCACGATGGCGGCCAGGCGCGTGGCCTCCCCGGCACCGCGCACCTCCATCACGAGGGGCTGGTCCAGGTTGACCGATCCCCCCGTGAGCGTCTCGCCAGCGGCGCGCGCCACGGGCCGGCTCTCCCCGGTGAGCAGCGCCTCGTCCAGATGGGCCCGGGGCGTGAGCAGCACGCCGTCCGCGGGCACCGCATCGCCGGGACGCACCAGCACGCGCTCGCCCGGCCGCAGGGTAACCGCCGGCACCGCCTCGGCCTCGAAGGAAGCGGGCCACTGACCCAGGCGCCTCGCCACGGCGGGCATGGCGCGGGCCAGGTGCCGCAGCGCCTCGCCCGCCTTGCGTCGTGCGGCCGCCTCCAGGGTGCGCCCCGCCAGCAGGAAGAACACGAACATGGTGACGGAATCGAAGTACACCTCGCCGCGGCCCGACAGGGTGGCGAATACGCTGCCGGCGAAGGCCGCGGCCACGCCCAGCGCCACGGGCACGTCCATGCCCAGACGGCGCAACCTCAGATCCCGCCACGCGGCGCGGAAGAACGGCGCGGCGGAATAGAACACCACAGGTACCGTCAGCACCAGGCTTGCCCAGCGCATCAGCGCCGCCACGTCGGCGCTCATCTCGCCCTCGCCCGCCACATAGGCAGGCCACGCATACATCATCACCTGCATCATGCCGAAGGCCGCCACGAACAGGCGCCACAAACTGTCGCGGCGCTCGCGCTGCTCTAGCTGCTCCTGCCGCGCGTTGTCGTGGGGCCAGGCGCGGTAGCCAATGGCCTGGACCGCCAGCAGCAGGTCGGACAGGCGCGTGACGGCCGGATCCCAGCGCAACCGCGCGCGCCGCGTGGCGTAGTTGATCCACACGCTCTGCACGCCCGGCTGCGAGGCGAGGTGGCGTTCGTTTAGCCAGACGCAGGCGGGGCAGGCGATGCCCTCCAGCAGGAGCGTCGCCTCGCGGCCACCGTCGGAATGCACGGTGACGAAGGGCGCCTGCACGCCAGGATCGTCGTAGACCCGCAGTTCGGCCTCCTCGCGGCTCGGTCCCGGCGCCAGTGCACGGCTGCGGGTCCGGTAGAAGCCCTCCAGTCCACCGGCGTCGATGGTCTGCGTGACTGCCATGCAACCCGCGCAGCACCACTGCCGGAGCGCGCCGCCCTTCACATCCCGGTAGATCGCCTGGGCTGGCACGGGCAGGCCGCAGTGGAAGCAGGCGCCGGCGGTGGCGGCATCGGAAACCGCGGGCGCAGCCAAAGCGGTGGCGGAGATCTGGGCGGAGGTCATGGCGGGAAGGGCAGGCGCGGCCGCTGGCGACCGACTGTCACCCTAGGCGCCAGTGCCCGCCCGGTCCTTGACCCAGGTCAACCAGCCGGACACCCGGCGCACTCAGCCTCAAAACAGAAGCGCGAGAGCACGGCTTTCACGCGCTCCAGCAACCCCTTTGCCGCCGGGGACTGTGCCACGGGCGCCTCGACCCGCTGCTGCA
Source organism: Burkholderiales bacterium (assembly GCA_036771335.1). Classification (GTDB taxonomy): domain Bacteria; phylum Pseudomonadota; class Gammaproteobacteria; order Burkholderiales. The sequence goes on along the minus strand of DAIPHN010000128.1, from coordinate 3,144 downwards.
CCTTCGCGAGTGCTGGCGTCGCCCGCAGCAAGCGATGGCGGTTCAGGGCCGAGCGTGTACCTGTTCCTCGATCTGCCGCGCCGCCACGGGCTTGCCGACGAACCGGTGACGCTGCGTCTGGTTGGTGAACGCGACCAGCATGGTGGAATCCCTGGCGTCGGAGGCGCCAAGGGGGAGGACCCGCGGGAACTCGCGCTTCATCAGTTGCAGCAGCGTGCGCACGCTGAGGCGGTCCCGATCCAGATCGGCCGCCAGCACGGCCGCCTCGCGCGGATCCAGACGCCGCCCGTCCAGAACCTTGATGGCCAGCGGCCGCTCGATCACCGGATCGCAAGCCGGGTAGACGCTCGCCATTGCCCCCTCGCCGAGCAGACCGCGCGCTTGGTACTTTCCGATTCACCGGGGAATGTCAGCCAGCAGGTTGGCCTCGGACTGCGGCGTGTTCTGCCGGGCCCCGGGGGACAGGCGCCTGCTCCACCGGCAGCGTGGCCGTGAAGCGCGCCCCGGCGCCCGGCTCGGACTTCACGTCGATGCGCCCGCCGTGCTGCTGGACAATCTTGCAGGCGATGGACAGGCTCAGGCCAGCGCTCCTGCCCACGTCCTTGTTGCTGAAGAACGGATCGAACATGCGCGGCAGCACCTCGGCAGGGATGCCGTGGCCGTCGTCCTCCACGTCCACGGCCACGTGGGCATCGTCCACGCGGCGCGTCACCAACTTGATGGTACCGCCATCCTCTGCGATGGCCTGCATCGCGTTGACCAGCAGGCTGAGAAACACCTGGTTGATCTGCGATGGCACACAGGACACCGGCGCAATGTCGCAGTACCCACGCACCATCTTGCTGGTTGTAACCAGGCTGCCGGCGATCCTGAGCGTGCTTTCAAGGCCCTCGCGCAGATCGCAGGTCGTCGGCTTCTCGCGGTCGAGGCGGCTGAAATCCTTGAGGTTGGTGACCACTTGGGGGATCCGGCCGATACCGCGGGGTCCGTCGCTCAGAAGGCGCCGCAAGGTCTCCAGCGCCTCCTCCTCGCGAACGCGCACGGCGAGCGCGTTCACCCTGGCGAACTGCGCATTGACCTGGCTCTCGGTGGTCTCTCCGCTCAGCGTCACGGCCAGCAGACCTTCCGCCTCCCGCGCCCAGGGATTGCAGCTGCGGCAGCTGGCTGTCCACCGTCTCGATGCCGGACTTCGCGCAGGCGAGCAACGTGTTGACCGCGTGTGCCGCCCCCGCCATCATCTGGCCGAGCGAGGCCGGCTTCTCGGACTGCACGAGCATGGACTCGCATTCCTTCCGATTGGGCAGCGCCTCGCAGAGTTCGCGAGTGCGCTTCCGGACCTCCTGCTCGAGCGTCTGGTTGAGCGCTTCGAGACGGGCGCTGATTTGGTTGATCACGCGGGAGCTGAGCGGCAGCCCCGGCTGTCACGCAGGCCAGGAAGACGAGCAGCGCCCCCGAATAGGAGATCAGGTAGATGGGTTAAACATCGCGCTGGACCGGCAGATCCTGGAGGGCCTGCGCAAGGCCCTAGCCCAGGCTGTCGGTGCGCGGCGTGGCGGGGAAGAGGCAGAGGGTCTTGAAGAGCTCGTCGCGGAGGCCGCGGTCGGCATCCAGCGCATCGAAACGCACGCCGAGTCGCGCCACCTGCCCGTGCAACGCCGCCGGCAGATCAAGCTCTGCGGCCGCAAGGACAGCGCGAGTTTCCGGCCATTCCGTGAGCTGCCCGTCGCCAGGAATCGTTGCCGCCACGCCCTGGGACAGCGCCGGCAGCCCCTCCCGGGGGCGCTGCAAACCCTGGGCGCGGCTACGCGCCGTGCTACCCCGAGCGCTGACTCGATCCTGTTTCCTCGGTTGTTGCGCCACGCGGTGGACCTGATCGCGCGTGCTCCTGAACTCGGCCGAGCGCTGCCGGCACTCCGTCAACGGCGCAAGCTTTCCCTCAAACAGGGTTCGCAGCGACACCGCGCCCGCCACGAGGGCCCGAGCCCGTTGCCCGCAAGTCTCCTCGCCGCGAACCAGACGTCTTCAGGAGCCCGGCGATACGCCATCGAGCCTTGTCTCGATCCTTGCCACCAGAGCCTCCCGAATCATTGCGCCGCCTTGCCCCCGCGGCTCCCGGGATTTGTGGTCCTGGGCATGGCCAGGATGATGGTGGCGCCGATGATGGCCATCAGCGCCAGCGTGTAGAAGGCGAACTCGTTGGCGCCCGTGGCCTTGCGGATGTGGCCGATCAGTTCCGGCCCGAAGTGCCCGCCGAGGTTTCCCACCGAATTGATCCAGGCGATCCCCGCGGCAGCCGCGGTGCCCGACAGGAACGCCGTGGGCAGCGACCAGAACGTGGCCACCCACGACAGGATGCCCGCCGTGACCAGCGTCAGCGCCGCCACCGAGAGCACCGCGTGGCCCTTGGGGATCACCGCCACGGCGATCATTCCGAGGGCCCCCACCAGCAAAGACCCGGCGGCGTGCCAGCGCCGCTCTCCCGTGCGGTCGGAATGGCTGCCCACCACCACCATGGACACGGCGGCCACGCCCCAGGGGATCATACTCACCAGGCCCACCTTGAGGAAATCCTTCTTGTCGATGCCCAGTTCCTGCACGATGGTGGGCAACCAGAAGTTCACCGCGTAGAAGCCCACCACGCCGCAGAAATAGACCAGCGCGAAGGCCCAGACCCGGCCGTCTTTGAAGGCATCGGCGAAGCTGTGGCGCTGCCCGTGGGCCGCCTTGTCGCGCTCGCCCTCCTGCAAGCGGCGCTCAAGCAGGTCCTTTTCAGGCTGGCTAAGCCATTTGGCGTGCTTCGGACCGTTGTCCAGCAGCACGATGACCAGCACGCCGATGATCACCGAGGGAATGCCCTCGATGAGGAACAGCCACTGCCAGCCACGCCAGCCATTCCAGCCGTCCATGTACTGCATGATGGCGCCCGAGACGGGAGAGCCCACCACGTTGGAAATGGCGATGGCCGTCATGCACATGGCAGTGATGCGGGCACGGCGGGACGCTGGCCACCAGTAGGTGAGGTAGAGGATGATCCCTGGGAAGAAGCCGGCCTCGGCCGCGCCCAAAAGAAAGCGCAGCACATAGAAGGTCAGTTCCGCATCGGTGTAGCCCAGGGACACGGCGAGGCCGCCCCAGGACACCTGG
>DAIPHN010000127.1:0-10171 GCA_036771335.1 Burkholderiales bacterium | reverse complement strand
CCTGGGTCATGTGGGGCTGTAACACCTGTATTATTAGCCCCACGCCGTAGATCCCCGGCTGGGCTACCTGCGTGACCGCTTCGAGCACTTGGCGGGGGCGCGGCTCGCCGCGCCGGTGCGACAGTTGCGCGAAGGTGTTCTCCACCACCACCACCGCGCCGTCCACGATCAGGCCGATGGCGATGGCCAGCCCGCCCAGGGACATGAGGTTGGCGGAAATGCCGTAGCGGTTCATCACCATGAAGGTCACGAGCGGCGCGAGGCAAAGCGAGGCCACCACGATCAGGCTGGAGCGGATGTCACCCAGGAACACGAACAGCACCACGATCACCAGGGCGATGCCTTCCATGAGCACCTTGGTCACCGTCCACAGGGCGGCATCCACCAGCTCGGTGCGGTCGTAGAAGGGGACGATCTTCAGCCCGCCGGGCAGCATGCCCTTGCCGTTGATCTCCGCCACCCGCTTCTGCACCCGGCCCACCACTTCCTTGGCGTTGCCGCCGCGCAGCATCATGACGATGCCGCCCACGGACTCGGTGTGGCCGTTCTTCACCAGCGCGCCCACCCGCACCGCCGAGCCCACGCGCACCTCGGCCAGGTCGCGGATGAACACCGGGGTGGCGCCTTCCTCCTTGAGCACGATGTTGCCGATGTCCTCCACGCTGCGGATCAGGCCCAGGCCGCGCACCAGCAGCTGCTCGTCGCCCGTGGCCACCACGCCTCCGCCGGAATTGGCGTTGTTGCGCTCCAGGGCCTCCACCACCTGCCGCAGGCCGATGCGGTAGTGCCGCATGCGCTCGGGGTTCACCAGCACCTGGTACTGGCGCTCGAAGCCGCCCTGGGAATTGATCTCCGCCACGCCGGGGATGGAGCGCAGCATGGGGCGAACCACCCAGTCCTGCACCACGCGCCGCTCCATCAATTCGGCCTCGGTGAGGGCGCGGCTGCCGTCGTCGTGGCGCTCCAGCGTGTACTGGTAGACCTCGCCCAGGCCTGTGCTCACGGGGCCAAGGATCGGTGTCACGTCCGCCGGCAGCCGGCCGCGCACCTCGAAGATGCGCTCCATCACCAGTTGTCTCGCGAAGAACACATCCACGTCGTCGCGGAACACCAGCGTCACCAGAGACAGGCCGTTGCGGTTGATGGAGCGCATCTCCGTGAGCCCCGGCAGGCCGGTCATGCCGATCTCCACCGGCACGGTGATGAAGCGCTCCACCTCCTCGGGCGAGCGGCCCGGGGCCTCCGTGGCCACCTGTACCTGCACGTTGGTGACGTCCGGGAAGGCGTCCACCGACAGGCTCTGTACGGCGCGCAGCCCGAAGGCGGCCAGGGCCAGCGCCACCACCACGAGAATGATGCGCTGCTGCAGGCAGAAGCGGACTAGGCGGTCCATGGGGTGGTGAGAAAGGAGGGGCTTGAACGAACGAAAGGCACTCCGATTGTAGGGGCCGCGCGCCGCGTTCCCTAGCGTAATCGGCGCGGGCGGGTCAGCCCGCGGGCGTGGCCGCGTCCGGCAGCGGCGCCACCTCCGGTGCGGCCTCGCGGCGGGCGCCCGTGCCGGCCTCGAACAGTTTGTAGAGGGCCGGCACGAACAGCATGGTGAGGAAGGTGGCGGTGATCACGCCAAACACCACCACCGTGGCCAGCGGCCGCTGCACTTCCGAGCCAAGCCCGGTGGTGAGCAGCATGGGCACCAGGCCGATGTTGGTGAGCGCCGCGGTCATGAGCACTGGCCGCAGGCGGTGCTGGGAACCCTCGTAGATGGCTTGGTCCAGAGGGTAGCCTTCTTCCTTGAGGTGCAGGTAGTGGGCCACAAGCACCACGCCGTTGATCACCGAAATGCCCCACAGCACGATGAAGCCGATGGAAGCGGGCACGGACAGATATTCGCCGGTGAGGAACAGCCCGAGGATGCCTCCGATGGAGGCCTGGGGCAGCACGCTGATCACGAGGATGGCGTACTTGAGCGAGCCGTAGAGCATGAACAGCAGGAACAGGATGGCCAGGATCACGACAGGGATGATCACCGCCAGCGTGCCCATGGCGCGCTGCATGTTCTCGTACTGCCCGCCCCAGACGATGCTGTAGCCCTCGGGCAGGTCCACCCTGGAGGCGATCTTGTCCTGGGCCTCCTTCACGAAGCTGCCCAGATCGCGGTTGGCGATGTTCACGCCGATGAACATGCGACGCTGGCGGTTTTCGCGCGAGATCTGCGTGGGCCCGTCAATTACGCGGATGTCGGCGATGCTCTTCAGCGGCACCGTGGCGCCGTTCAGGGTGGGCACCAGGATGTTGCCGATGGCCTCCTCCGACTCGCGGAATTCCGCCGGGAAGCGCACCACCGCCGCGAAGCGTCGCTGACCCTCGAACACGTAGGTGGCCACCTTGCCGGCCAGGGCCGTCTCGATGATGGTGTTCACGTCCGAGACATTGATGCCCTGCCGGGCGATGGCCTGGCGGTCGATGGTGACGGTGTAGTACTGCTGGCCGCTCACCAGCTCCACGCGCAGGTCCTTGATGCCCTGCACGGTGCGCAGCACGGCGGCGATGCGGTCGGCCTTGTCGCGCAGCACGTCCATGTCCTCGCCGAAGAGCTTCACCACGATCTGGGCGCGCACCCCCGAGAGCAGCTCGTCCACGCGCTGCTGGACCGGCTGGGAGATCATCAGGTCCACTCCGGGCAGGTCCTTGAGCTTTTCGCGGATGGCGTTCTCGAAATCCGCCTGCTTCCAGCCCTTGGGCCACTGGTCGCGGTCCACCATGTTGACAATGGGGTCGGACTCGTTGGGCATCTGCGGGTCGGCGGGGGAGTCGCCGCGGCCCACGCGGCCCATGGCGCCGGAAATGCCGGGCACGCTCATGATGCGCTGCATGGCCTCGCGCTCCACCTTCACCGTCTCGTCGAAGGAGATGTTTGCGAAGCGGATCAGGCCGGGCACGATGGCCCCCTCCTGCATGATGGGGATGAAGGCCTTGCCCAGGAAAGGGATGAGCAGCAGCGAGCCGAAGAACGAGGCCACGGTGATGGCCACGACCTTCTTCGGGTGGGCGATGGCCCACCTGAGCATGGGCGTGTAGGGCCGGCGGATCCAGCGCATCAGCCGCGTGTCTTCCTCGGCGCCGCCCTTCAGGAAGTAGGCGCACAGGGCGGGGGTGATGGTGAGGGCCAGGAACAGTGAAGCCACCAGTCCCAGCGCCAGGGTGACGGCCAGCGGCTTGAACAGCTTGCCCTCCATCCCCTCCAGCGCCAGCAGCGGCACCAGCACCAGGATCATCACCGCGATGCCGAACATCACCGGAACTCCCACCTCGCCCGAGGCGGCCACCACCATCCGGAGGCGGTCCTGCAGCGTCTGGGGACGTTCGTGACCCAGCCGCGAGTAGACGTTCTCCACCACGCAGATCGCCCCGTCGGTGATCAGGCCGATGGCGATGGTGAGCCCGGTGAGCGACATGAGGTTGGCCGACATGCCCATGTACTTCATGGCGATGAAGGTCATGAGCGGCGCCACGATGAGCGTGTTGCTGATGATTAGGCAGGAGCGGATCTCGCCCATCAGCAGGAACAGAACCAGCGTCTTGAGGATGAGCGCCTTGGTGATGACGCCCACCATGGTGGCGATGGAGCCGTCGACGATGAAGGAGCGGTCGTAGAAAGGCTTGATCCGCAGTCCGCCCGGCAGCAGGTTCTGGGCGTTGATCTGCTCTACTTTCTTCTTGATCTCGCTGGTGATCTGCTTGGCGTTGCCGCCCTTGAGCATCATTACGATGCCCCCTACGGCCTCGGTCTTGCCATCCTTGATGAGTGCCCCGTAACGCACCTCGTTGCCGATGCGCACCTCGGCCACGTCGCGCATGTAGATGGGCGTGCCCGAGATCTCCTTGACAATAATGCTGGAGATGTCGGAGATGTCGTCGATCAGGCCCACGCCGCGGATCAGGTACTGGTCGCTACCGTGGGGCAGGATGCCGCCGCCGGTGTTGCCGTTGTTCTGCTCGAGGCGCTGGACCAGCTCGTTGACGCTGATGCGGTAGTGGCGCAAGCGGTCGGGGTTTGGCACCACCTGGTACTGGCGTACCAGCCCGCCCAGCGAGTTCACGTCGGCGATGCCCGGGATGGAGCGCAGCAGGGGACGCACCACCCACTCCTGCACGGTACGCCGCTCCATGAGCTCGGCCTCGGTGAGCTCGCGGTCGCCGTCGTCGGGCTTCTCCAGCGTGTACTGATAGATTTCGCCCAGTCCCGTGGACACGGGGCCCAGCACTGGCACCACGCCGGCGGGCAGGTTGCCGCGCACCTCGATGATGCGCTCCAGCACCAGCTGGCGGGCGAAATAGGTGTCCACGTCGTCCCGGAACACCACGGTGATGAGCGACAGGCCGTTGCGGTTGAGCGAGCGCATCTCGGTCACGCCGGGAATGCCCGTGAGGCCCAGCTCCAGCGGCACGGTGACGAAGCGCTCCACTTCCTCGGGGGCCAGCCCCGGGGCTTCGGAGGCCACCTGCACCTGCACGTTGGTGACGTCGGGGAAGGCGTCCAGGGTGACCGTGGGCAGGGTCTTGATGCCGAAGGCGACGATGGCGAGGGTGATGACCACCATCACCAGCCGCTGGGCGGTGGAGGCGCGGATGACTGCGTTGATCATGGGTGCACCGTGGCGTTGTGGCGGGCTCGAGCGCGGGCGTGCGGACCGGCGGCCCGCCCCCGGCTCACTGCAGGTTCTGCTTGCGTTCGTTGTTGAGGTGGAAGGCGCCGTCGGTCACCACCACGTCGCCGGCCTTGACGCCGTCCACCACCGGGCGCAGGCCGCCCACGTCGGGGGCGAGGTTGACGGGCACGAGCTTGAAGCGCGCATCGGCCTGCTTCACGAACACGTGATCGCGGTTGTTCTCTCGAACCACCGCGTCGGCGGGCACCACCAGACGCTTGACCGGCCTGTCCTCGATCAGCATCACCGACAGCATGGCCGGGCGGATGTCGCGCTCGATGTTGGCCACCTCGGTGCGCGCGGTGACGGTGCGGGGCTCCACGTTCACCGTGTTGCTCACGTACACCAGCTTGCCGTCGATGGTGCGGTTGCTGAGGGCCGGGATCTGAACCTTCACCACGTCGCCCACCTTCACCAGCTCGGACTGCTTCTCGGGCACCTCCGCCTGCACCCAGCCCCGCGACAGGTCTGCCACCGTGTACACCGCGTCGGCCGGCTGCACCACCTGGCCGGTGGTCACGCGCCGCTCGATCACCGTGCCGGAGAGCGATGCCACGATGTAGGAGATGGAGTTCACCTGGCGGTTCTGCTCGAGCCGGGCGATGTTGGGCTCCGACATGCCCAGAACCTTGAGCTGGTCGTGGGCAGCGGAGAGGTCGGCGTCGGCCTGCAGCAACTCGGTTTCGCGGCGCTGCAGTTCGGCGGCTCCGATGACGTCGGCCTCGAAGAGCTGCTTGGCGCGCTCCGCGGCACGCTCGGCCAGCATGCGCGAGGACAGCGCCTTGAGGAACGTGGACTGGGCCGTGGACAGCTCGGTGGAGTTGAGGATACCAAGCACTTCGCCGCGCCTGACGTTTTGCCCCAGCACCGCGCGCAGTTCCGATATGCGCCCGGTGACGCTGGAGCCGATGCGGGCTACGCGCGTTTCGTCGGCGAACACCTGGGCCGGCACCCGCAGGGTCTCGCGCACATCGGTCTCGGCCACCGTGCCCGTCTTGAGCCACTTGGCGGTCTCGGCGTCGGGTGCAACCATCATCGGGTCGAATGGCGCGGCCGCCGGCCTGGCGGGCGAGGCCTTCGAATCGGCCTTGGGCGGTTCGGCCTTGTTCTTGTCGCCGCAGCCGCCCAGGGCGGCGGTGAGGGCGAGCAGGGTGAGCAGGGCGGTGCGGTTCATCGCGAATCTCCGGGCAGGTCCTTGGCGGTGAGGCGATCGATCTCGATCAGGGCGGATTGTTTTTCAAAGCGGGCGTTCAGGAAATCGGCGCGCACGGAACGCAGCACGCGCTGGGCGTCGAGTACTTCGATGAAGCCGCGCTCGCCGAAGCGGAAGGCGTTTTCCGCCACCTTGAGGGCGTTCTCCGCCTGCTTGAGCAGACCGCCCTCGAAGGCCTCGATCTGCTGGCGCGCCACCAGCAGGCGGCTGTAATTCACCTCCAGGTCGCCGTTGAGCTCCAGGCGGCGCAACTCAGAGTTGGAGACGGCCTGCTGGAACTGGGCGGCGGCCTCGCCAATGGGGCCCTGGCGTTGATCCCACAGGGGGATGGGTACCGCCACACCGAAGATGCTGCGGCGCTGCTCCGGGTCCTGGTCGACGCCCGCGAACAGGGTGGGGCGCGGCACCCGCAGGGACCGCTCGGCCTCCACGCGCGCCTGCAGGCGGCGCACATCGGCCTGAGCCTGCCGCAGCGCCGGGTAGCGGTCGAGCATCTGCTGTCGAAGGGCCTGCAGGGAATCCACCGGAACCATGGCAGGCAGGTCTCCCGACACATCCGTGTCCACCGGCAGAGGTGCGCCCACCAGCACCCGCAGCGCGGCCAGCCCCTGAGTGACACGCAGCCGCGCGCTCTGCGTCTGGTTGGCGGCCACCTGCAGCTCCGCGTCGGAGCGGGTCAGCTCGAACTTCGGGCCTTCGCCCACCTTGACGCGCAGCTCGATGCGGTTGCGGATCTGCTCGAGCAGCTTCTGGTTGTCAAGGGCCAGCTCGTACTCGGCCTTGCGGCGCAGCACCGTGGAGAACGCCTGGCGCACGTCGGCGCGCACCATCAGGCGCGCTTCGTCCAGAGCGAAACGACTGCCGGCCAGGCCTTCCTCGGCGGCGCGGATCCGGGGTGCGCGCTGGCTGGGCAGGTCGAGGGGCTGGCCGATGCTGACGCTGGTCCCCTGACCGGAGGAGATCCCGGGCACGCGCGCCCGCACGCCGCCCGAGAGCACCTCCAGTTCCGGATTGGGGAAGGCGCGCGCGGTGCGGATGCTGCTGTTGGCACGCTCCACCTCCGCCAGGGCGGTCTGCAGGCGAGGACTGTAGCGCTCGGCCAGCTCGAGCGCCCGCTCAAGGGTGAGGGTTTCGGCGGCCGGCGCCAAGGGGGCGCAGGCGACCAGCAGCAGCGCGGCGCCCATGCGGGCGCGAAGCATCATCGTTGAAGGCGGCATCAGGCTGGCTCGTCCATGAGTTACTGGGTCGGTGATCGACATGCACGCGTGAACGCGCATCGCGAAATCTGCGTGCCCGGGGCCCACCCTACCGTGCTCGTGGACACCCCGGCGCACGATTGAACGTGCCCACGGAGGGGGTGAAGCACCCCGTCAGGCGCGGGGTGGCCGAAACGGCGGGGCCGCGGCCGGCGACTCGCGCCCGTCCGGCAAGCCCGGCGCCCCGCCAACGGCACGATACAGCGGAAGAGCGCTGTTCCCGCGGCACACAGGGCCTGGTTTCGTCAGTTCGGGTTGCGCAGACTCCAGCTCCGCTACGGTCATCACCGAACTGCGTTCCTGTGACGGAAAGTCTGTCTGGGCCGCGGGCGCAGCCGTGCACATGACCAGCAGCACCGCAACCAGTCCGGCACGCAAGATGCGCAGCGTCCACGCCAATAGACGCGGCTGTGATGCCGGCGTCATGGGCGCCGGGCGTTGTGCTGATTCCACGAACTTCATGACCGCGGTTTGTCCTGATGGGCTGCGTTAAGTTCCGATCGGCCGGTGTGGCGGGCCATGGCGGCGGCCCGCGGCTGCCTTCGGGGTGGGCTTTCGGGCGCTTGGGTCGCCCGTTCGCGCCAGGTCGAAGCGCCGGATACGCCACCGTCAGGCGGGGCTGTGCACAGGCACCACGTAGGGGCCCTCGGGGATGATAGCCACCGCCCGGTCGCCGCTTGCCGCCACAGCGCGCGACACGGCCTGTTCCACCGTTTCGGCAAGCGCCACGCCGGTGAGGGCGCGGGCCTGGTTATCCAGGCCGGTGGTGTAGAGCTCCACCCGGCCGGCACGCAGCGGCTTGACCTGCATCTGGGTCTGCCATTCGTCCACGTCGGCGAAGCGCTTGGGCTCGAGAGAGCGGAGGAAGCCCTCCGGGCCCAGTGCCACCAGGCGGCGCTGAGCCTCCACGTACTCGGGCGAGCCCATGCCCTCGGAGCACTCCGAGGCGATGACGAGCGTGCCGCCCGGCGCCAGGATGGACAGGGGCGCCACCATGCCCTTTACCGTCTGGTAGTAGGTCTTGTCCAGGGGATAGCCCGCGGCGCTGGTGACCACGGTTTCGAAGCGGCGCGCCACGGGCACTCGGGCGTGGCGCTGGGTGAAGTCCACCGCCTCCTGGTGGCTCGCCACCAGCTCGCCGGCATTCACGAAGGACAGGTTGCGGTGCTCGTCGAGCACGGTGTTGACGCAGAACACCGGCCCCAGCAGGGCGGCGATGGCCAGTTGCTCGCGGTGCAGCGGGTTGCCCTCCAGCACGCAGTTGTCCGCCAGCGGGTGGGCCATGAAGCGATGGGAGTGGAAGGTGGTGATGGTGTCGCGGTGGGCGACGCCCGGGGCGATCACCTTGCGCCCGCCCGAGTAGCCGGCCATGAAGTGCGGCTCCACCAGGCCGGTGACGATCTTCACACCGGCGCGGGTGAAGCGCCGGTCGAGCTTCACTGGCGTGCCGTGGGGCGTGAAGCCCAGGTCGTCGTGCTGGCGGTCATCGCGGGCGTCGTGGTTTTCCACGCGCACGTGGCGCAGCACCCAAGGGTCGCCCACCAGTTCCTCCAGTTCCGCGCCCAGGTTGGGCCGGTGCAGGCCCGTGGCCACCAGCACGGTGATGCGGTCCAGGGCCACCCCCGCAGCGGCAAGGGATTCCACCAGCGGGCGCAGCAGGAGGCCATTGGGGACGGGGCGGGTGATGTCGCAGATCAGAATGCAGGCACTGTCTCGGCCCCGGGCGAAGCGGTGCAGCGGCGGCAGCGCGCTCGGCGCCGCCAGCGCGGCCCGGACCGCTGCCGCCGGATCGGTGAGCACCGGCATGGCCGGCTTGCGGATCACGGTAACCTCCAGGTCGCCGGGCAGTTCCACGGGCAGCGTGCCGCGGCCATAACTCAGATCCACGCGCATGTTGGGCAGGGGGGCAAGGACAAGGCGGAGGACTATAGCACCCGCCCGCAGGCAGCGAAGACGCCCGTGGACGCAGCGAAACGTTTCTCGCAACAAACTTTAGTAAAGCGTTTCATCCATCTGGTTATGAATGACTTTTAGTCACGAAGGAGTGATCGTGCCATGACTTCCGCACTTTCCGCCGATCGGCAAGTTGCCACCACTGAGGCAACGGCCGTGAGACTGCTGGCCTTCTCCGGGAGCCTGCGCGCCGGTTCGCTGAACACCCAGCTTGTGCGCGTGGCCGCCGAGGGCGCCCGCGCCGCCGGGGCCCACGTCACCGTCATTGCCCTGCGCGACTATCCCTTGCCGCTGTACGACGCGGATGAGGAGGCGCAGCAGGGGCTGCCCGCCAATGCTCGCGCCCTGAAGGCGCTGTTCATGGCCCATCACGGGCTACTGATTGCCTGCCCCGAGTACAACGGCTCGCTTACTGCGGTAATCAAGAACGTGCTCGACTGGGTGTCTCGGCCCGACGGCACCCAGCCCGGCGTGCTGCCCTACGAGGGCAAGGTGGCCGGGTTGCTGTCGGCCTCACCGGGCAATCTGGGCGGTTTGCGCGCCCAGGACGCGGTGCGGCAGGTGCTGGTGCAACTGGGAACGCTGGTGGTGTCGCGCCGACTGGCGGTGCCCCGAGCCCACGAGGCGTTCGACCCGGACGGCCGCCTGAAGGATCCTCGCCAGGAGGCCGGGGTTCACGGTGTGGCGGAGGAGGTGGTGCGGGTGGCGAGGGGGCTGCACGGGAGCTGACCGGCCGGACCGCGCACGGATCTTTGGTGGGGCCTCCCCTGGGAGGGCGCTCCCTCACGCTGCTGCCATTCCCTTGATTGGGCTCATGAAGGGGCGGAGTCTGGTGACGAGATAGCATCCGTAGCGGTGCGGAGCGCGAGAGGCGCGCACCGCGCTGGTGCGCCGCGGGGGCGGCTTCGGGCGAGTAACAGCCCAGGTGCTTGAAGACGCGGTGCTCTCCCACCAGCGCGGTCGTGGCACACGGGGTGCGCAGGAATCCAGCGCCAGCCGGAACGAATTCGCAAGTACTTCGAGCACGGCCCCGTTCGCTA
>DAIPHN010000126.1:0-10211 GCA_036771335.1 Burkholderiales bacterium | reverse complement strand
AGCCTTAACCGCAAGGCGCCCACACCTATCGGCTGTTCATTCTGTTAAAGAGCGTCGCCGAATGACCGGCGAAAGGCGCGCATTATAGGGACCGATAACGGCCCGTCAAGCGCAATTTTTCGAGGAAGCTCTGTCAGGCCAGAACAACGCGGGCGAACTTTCGCTTTCCCACCTGGACGACGTAGGCGCGGCCGCCGCAGAGCTTCAGGGAGCGGTCAGAGATCTTCTCGCCATCAACCCGAACCCCGCCCTGATCGATCAGTCGCAGAGCCTCGGAAGTTCCCGCCACCAAACCCGCCTGCTTGAGGGCCTGCGCTACCGCCAAACCGCCAGAAGGTACGCGCAACGCCACTTCGGGCATTTCCTCGGGCATCTCCCTCAGGCGGAAGCGGGATTCGAAATCTTCCTGCGCCCGGGCCGCCGCTGCCTCGCCGTGAAAGCGAGCAACTATCTCCCTGGCAAGCAGGACCTTGATGTCGCGCGGGTTCCTGCCCGCCGCCACCTCGGCTCTCCAGGCGTGCAATTCGTTGAGGTCGCGCGAAGAAAGCAGATCGAGATACTTCCACATGAGGTGGTCCGAAATGGACATCAGCTTGCCGAAAATCTCGCCTGGCGGTTCGGTGATCCCCACGTAGTTGCCGAGTGACTTGGACATCTTGTTCACACCGTCGAGCCCCTCAAGCAGCGGCATGGTGAGGATGCACTGGGGCGACTGTCCGTGATGCTTTTGCAACTCACGGCCCATGAGAAGGTTGAACTTCTGGTCGGTACCACCCAGTTCCACGTCGGCTTTCAAGGCCACGGAGTCATATCCCTGCACCAGCGGGTAGAGGAATTCGTGGATGGCGATCGGCCTGTTGTCGCGGTAGCGCTTGGCGAAGTCATCCCGCTCGAGCATGCGCGCGACGGTGTGCGTTGCAGCGAGTCGAATCATATCCACCGCCGACATGTCATCCATCCAGGCTGAGTTGAAACACACCTCCGTTCGGTCACGATCGAGAATGCGGAACACCTGATCGGTGTAGGACCTGGCGTTTTCGGCGACCTGCTGGCGTGTAAGAGGCGGGCGCGTGGCATTCTTGCCTGTGGGATCGCCAATCATCCCGGTGAAATCGCCGATCAGGAACAGCACGTGATGGCCGAGATCCTGGAGCTGGCCAAGCTTGTTAATGAGCACGGTGTGGCCAAGATGGAGGTCCGGAGCGGTTGGGTCGAAGCCCGCCTTGACTCGCAAGGGACGACCCGACCTGAGCTTTTCGACCAGTTCCTGCTCGATCAGGATCTCGTCGCAACCGCGCCTGATGATTTCGAGCTGTCTTTCCACCGCGATCATGAGAGCTTGCCTGTGCCGGAGATACCGCCGGCCTCTGGTGCCTGGCGGGGAAGGAGCGAGTGCCTGGATCGCACACCAACGCGACCAAAGCGCTCATCTCTGATAGAGTAACGAGTTGATTTGATACTTTGAGCAGGGCGCTCGTGAAGCCGCCTGTAACCGAATCCAAAATTCTAGCGCAAAGACCCTTTCCGGGGCTGCCCTTGCGCTGGGTAGCGCTGGCGTCCGCCATCCCGTTGCTGGGGATGGTGGGTGCTTTTGGTATCGCCCCCCAAACGGTCACGGAGGACGTCCCCCTTCAGCGGACCGTCATGGAGTTGGGGCTTGCGCCGCATACGATAGACACGGCTCCCGAGACAATACGCTTCTGGCGGGAACAGCGCGTTCAGAGGGGGGACACCCTGGCGCAGTTGTTCGTGCGTCTGGGCATCAACGATCCTGAGGCGCTGTCGTGGCTAGGCGCCAACCGGGAAGCGCGGGCGCTGTACCAACTCATCCCAGGCCGCACGGTTCGTGCGGTGACCGGGTCCGATGATCGGCTCTTGAGCTTGGAGTATCGAGCGGAGCGCTCGGCGTTGGCTATTCGCCGCAACGATTACGGCTTTGTGCTTGACGACAGCCCGCCGCTAGTCGAGCGGCGCACGGCTCTTAAGTCAGGTACCGTGCAGACGTCTCTGTTCGCTGCGACGGATGCGGCGGGGTTACCGGACGCTATTGCTACGCAGCTCGCGGACGTGTTTTCGAGTGATGTGGATTTCTTGCGCGACCTGCGCCGCGGCGATCGATTCTCCGTGTTTTATGAGATCGAAACCATCAACGGCGAACAAGGGCGCAGCGGTCGGCTGCTGGCCGCCGAGTTCATCAACCAGGGCAACGTTCTGCAAGCATTCTGGTTTGAAAACGGGGATGGTCGTGGCAGCTACTACACTGCCGACGGTCGTAACGTACGCAAGGCCTTTCTCCGCTCGCCGCTTGAGTTCTCTCGCGTTACGTCTGGATTCTCAACCGCGCGTCTGCACCCTGTCCTGCAGGTCTGGCGCGCGCACAAAGGCATTGACTACGCCGCGCCCGTCGGGACCCCCGTTCGCGCCACCGCTGATGGAGTGGTTGCCATGGCGGGGACCCAGAGCGGTTATGGCAAGGTGGTGATCCTCCGGCATGCGGGCGGAACCCAGACCCTGTACGGGCATCTGTCAGGCTTTGCGAGGGATGTGAGGCCAGGTGCTCGGGTGCGCCAAGGGGACACAATCGGTTTCGTGGGTGCCACTGGTATGGCGACTGGTCCACACTTGCACTACGAATTTCACGTTAACAACACGCACGTGGATCCTTTGCGCCACGCGGCTCCGCCTGGTGCACCCATCACCGCCGAGTTGAGACCGTTGTTCGAGCGCAGCTCCAAGGAGCGCCAGCAGGTGCTCGAGTTGCTGCGCTCGGCGAATCTCGCCGCGCTGGAGTGACGGACGTGGCTCTCCTTGACCGGGCCTGAGTCTTATGTGGGGCTGATGTCCGGAACCAGCCTGGACGGCGTGGATGCGGCGCTGGTAAGGTGGAACGGCCTTGAAGCGCATACTCTGGCAACCTGTTTCCTTGAGTATTCGCCTCGCCTGCGCGAAGAGTGCCTGGCACTTTGCGCACCGGGCGATAACGAACTCGAGCGCGCCGCATCCACTGGCATTGCTCTCTCCGCCCTGTATGCGAAGGCTGTCATGTCTGTGGTCGAGAAGGCTGGCACCACAACCGCGGCCGTGCGTGCGATCGGCTGCCACGGGCAGACCGTTCGCCATAGACCCTCAGCACGATTTTCCAGGCAGTTGGTGGATGGCGCCCGACTGGCGGAAGCCACCGGAATTGACGTGATCTGTGACTTCCGGGCCCGTGACCTGGCAGCCGGGGGTCAGGGGGCCCCGCTGGCTCCAGCCTTTCATGCCGATGCCTTTGGCAGTGCTGTGGAGCACCGTGCCGTTGTAAATGTGGGCGGGATTGCCAACATCACCAACCTGCCGAAAAGCGGACCCGTAACCGGATTCGATTGCGGTCCAGGCAACGTGCTGCTGGACGCGTGGACGCAACGCCATCTCGGGCAACCCTATGATCGT
Source organism: Burkholderiales bacterium (assembly GCA_036771335.1). Taxonomy (GTDB): domain Bacteria; phylum Pseudomonadota; class Gammaproteobacteria; order Burkholderiales. Next base: position 6,779 of record DAIPHN010000126.1, on the reverse strand, counting down.
GACGGGACCTGGGCCCAAGGCGGGCGAGTAGACAATAACCTATTGGATCGGTTGCTTGCCGAGCCTTACCTCGCTCTGGAGCCACCCAAGAGCACGGGGCGGGAGATGTTCAACCTCGACTGGCTGAACTGTCGCCTCGGGACTGGTCACCAACCCCAGGATATTCAGGCCACCCTGCTCGTGTTCACGGCAGAGACCATCTCTGAATCGCTGGAGCGCTGGTGCCGGGGTGTTCGCAAAGTGTTCATTTGCGGGGGAGGCGCCAGCAACGGCGCCTTGATGGAAGCATTGCGAATGCGCCTAAAGACCGTCGTGGTGGATACCACGGCCGCTCTCGGCGTGCATCCGGACTGGGTCGAAGCGATAGCGTTCGCATGGTTGGCGCGCCAGTGGTTACGCGGACTCCCCGGTAACCTGCCATCGGTTACTGGCGCATCCGGTCCAAGGGTGCTGGGAGCCTGCTACCCGGCCTGAGACGTAAAGAGTGACGTGTCGTCCGAGCCGGGCGAACGCATCAAGCCGAGAAAGACGAACCGCAACCGCAGGTGGACGTTGCGTTGGGATTCTTGATGACGAACTGCGCCCCTTCCACCGACTCCTGGTAGTCGATTTCTGCGCCTACAAGATACTGATAGCTCATGGGATCAATGAGGAGCGTGACTCCATTTTTCTCCATGGCTGTGTCGTCTTCCTGCATTTCCTCCTCGAAGGCGAACCCGTACTGAAAGCCGGAGCATCCACCTCCACTCACGAAAACGCGCAACTTGAGAGCATCGTTGCCCTCTTCCGCGATCAACTGGCGGACTTTGTCGGCGGCGTTGGTGGTAAAGACCAGCGGTGCCGGCATTTCGGCGACTGCGTTCATGGTTCCCTCCTGCAAGAAGCCGATATCCGCATATTATCGGCATGACCCCGAGCCAGGGTCAATCAGACTGGCTCGCGGGGGGCTTGAGATGCATCACCTTGGCGCTTTCCGCCGGTTCGTGGACCAAGCGCCCCTGAACTATGGCGCCGAGCTGAATCTCCAGCGTGCGATAGCTCACATCTCCTGTGACCTTTGCCTTCGGTTGCAGTTCGACGTACTCCGACCCGTGCACTGGGCCTTCCACTGTCCCGTTAATCACCGCATGGCTGACCCGAATCGCCCCCTCGATACAACCTTGTTCCGAAAGCACCAGGGTGGATGACTGGCTGCCGTTGGCAACCACATTGCCGCACACCTTGCCATCCACCCGAAGGCCCCCGGTGAAGGTGATGTTGCCGTCTACCACGGTGCCGGCTCCGACGAGACCGTCGATGCGACTGTGCGGCTTGGATTGCTTGCCCCCAAACATTTCCTTCTCCTCGCGCTACATGTTCAAAGTCATGGTGGATTTGGGAATTGAAGCCCCCTGCTCGATGACTCGTGCATGAACCCGCCGCACCAGTGCGCCAGAGGGTACGGTAAACATACCCTCGACCCGCTGGTAGAAGCGGAAGCTGAGCTTGAACGCCGGGTTCTCCGGGGAACCCTCCGGGGGGACCTTCAAGATTACTGGCTCGCCACCCTGTTCGGCGTCGACCACTAGCTGAAGGCGCCCAAAGAAATCCTTTTTCCCTTTTTGACGCGCCTGGGCGACGAACAGATGGTAGCGGTACTCGCCGGGCAACGCGTCCGGCTCTACCCGGAACCGACTAATGGTAACGGCACCCGGGTCCTCCTGAACCATCAGCGATTGAAAGAAAGCCAAGTCTTCTTTCAGACGAGCATTTTCGTCATTCAGCCCGCTTACCTGCTGTACGAGGGTCTGACGCGTGGCGGCGTCCATCTCTAACTGCCGCTCTGCAGAAGCTTGACTGCGGCGCAGATCCTCGATCTCTGCCTGGAGTTGGCGCACCTGCAGCCTCAGCTGGTCGCGTTCCCGGGTGTTCAGCCCGATATCAAATCCAGCCAGCTGACGCCCAACGTCAAACGTGCTCCAGGCGATCAGGCTGACCACTGCGAGCAAAACCCCCAAGCCTAGTATTTTCCAGTGCCACGCTACATGCGGTCGCACAGACACTCGCGTGGCCCGGATGCCGAAGCGCCGCCGCAGAGAACGCAGGAAACTCACGGCAATAGCGCTGGCGCTTCGAGGCCCAGGGTCTCGGGAAAGCCCAGCATCAGATTCATGTTCTGCACAGCTTGCCCCGCTGCGCCTTTGACCAGATTATCGATGACCGAAAGCACCACAACCGTGTTACCTCCGTGGGGCCGGTGGACGGCGATCCGGCAGGCGTTGGAGCCACGCACGCAGCGCGTGTCGGGGTGGCTACCCGCCGGCAGCACATCCACGAAAGCCTCACCTTGCCAGGCTTGCTCGTACAGGCCTTGCACGTCCAGATCTGAGGGCACGCTGGCGTAGAGCGTTGCGTGGATGCCGCGGATCATGGGCGTCAGGTGCGGCACGAAAGTCAGTCCTACCGGCCGGCCCACCGCGGCAGCGAGACCCTGCCGTATCTCCGGCAAGTGACGATGCCCAGCAACCCCGTAGGCCTTGAAATTGTCTGCTGCCTCAGCGAACAGGGTATGAGCCTCAGCCTTACGTCCGGCACCGCTCACGCCAGACTTGACGTCCGCGATCAGACTTTGAAGGTCCACGTGGCCGGACCTGATTAGGGGAATGAAACCCAGTTGTACGGCTGTGGGATAACAGCCTGGATTCGCCACGATGCGTGCTCCCCGTATTGCCTCGCGATTCACTTCCACCAAGCCATACACGGCTTCGGCAAGCAACTCCGGGCAGGCATGGGGGATGCCGTACCACTTTTCCCACTCCGCAGGGTCCTTGAGTCTGAAATCAGCGGCCAGGTCGACGATCCGCACGCCGGCTGAGTGAAGCCCTTGCGCCTGTTGCATGGCGACCCCGTTGGGAGTTGCGAAGAACACCAGATCGCAATTCTCGAGGCCCGCATGGGCTGGATCGCTGAAGGCGAGGTCGACGAATCCGCGCAGGTTCGGAAACATGCCGGCCACGGGCATTCCCGCCTCAGCCCGCGAAGTGATCGCAACCACTTTCACCCCAGGGTGCCGCGCGAGCAAGCGCAACAATTCGACGCCCGTGTAGCCGGTACCGCCAACGATGCCGATGCTCGCTGAACTGCTCATGCTTTGAGCGCTCCTCGCCAATTCGCTTCGCCCAGACACAAACCGGTTTCAACAGGGCTTGGCAACCCCACAAGGAAAAGGCCGCCCCAAGGCGGCCTTTTATTCCAGGCTGCCGAAGCCAAGCCCAGGTGTCAGCGCTTGGAGAACTGCTTGCGCCGCCGCGCCTTGTGGAGGCCCACCTTCTTGCGCTCCACCTCGCGGGCATCGCGAGTGATGAGGCCCGCCTTGCGCAGGGGGCTCTTCAGGGCCGCATCGTAGTCCACCAGGGCCCGGGCGATACCGTGGCGGACTGCACCTGCCTGACCGGACTCACCGCCGCCCTGCACGTTAACCAAAATGTCAAAGGCGCCGCCGTTACTCGTCAGTTCAAGCGCTTGGCGAACGACCATCCTGTTGGTTTCGCGGGAGAAAAAGACGTCAACAGGCTTGCCGTTGACCTGGATGTTGCCGTTGCCGGGCTTCATGAACACACGAGCCACCGCGCTCTTGCGACGGCCTGTGCCGTAGTTGTAGTGGACTGGCATAGGTATCCCTGAAGAACCGTTTATTGGAGGGCCAGAGCGCGGGGTTGCTGCGCCGTGTGGGGATGTGTCGGCCCGGAATAGACCTTCAACTTGCGAAGCATGGAGTAGCCCAGCGGCCCCTTGGGCAACATGCCACGGACTGCGATCTCAAGCACGCGCCCCGGAAACCTTGCATGAAGCTTTCCATAACTTGTGGTGGAAATCCCCCCGGGGAATCCGCTGTGACGGTGGTACTGTTTCTGCTCTGGCTTGCGTCCAGTGACGCGAAGTTTGTCCGCATTCACCACCACAATGAAATCGCCGGTGTCCACATGAGGCGTGAATATGGGCTTGTGCTTGCCGCGCAGACGGTGAGCGATCTGTGCGGCGAGCCGGCCAAGCACAAGGCCGGAAGCATCGATAACAAACCAGTCGCGCTGAACTTCCAGCGGCTTGGCGGAGAAAGTCTTCATGGTGGGCTAAATCCGACAGTTTTAGCAGTTGCAACGAACTAACCGGTTGCGGATAGCGAACCGAAAGCCCGGCATCGTATGCGATGACCATCCCGGTGTCAAACCAGCAACTGACAGCTTCCCCGGACCGTGACCCGGGGCGATAATCACCCATTCCAAACGCTGTCGGTGGCCGCAAGTGCCGCCTCCTTGCCACCCAGACCATGCGAAGACTCTGGCTCATCTTTGCCCAAGCCGTGACGGTTTCTTTGGGCGTGATGTTCGTCGTGACCACGCTGCGCCCTGATCTGCTGAGCCTCGGTGCGCAGGGCCGCGGCGTGGTGACAGTACTCGAGACACCGGGCGCGGTGACTCCAGCCCGCAGCGGCGCCGATTCGTACAGCCCTGCGGCGCTCAAGGCCATGCCGGCCGTGGTCAATATCTTCACCAGCAAGGAGGTCAAGCAACCACGGCATCCTTTCATGGATGACCCCCTTTTTAGGCGTTTTTTCGGAGATCGCTTCGAGCCCGAGACGCAACGCGCCTCAAGTCTGGGCTCGGGGGTGATCGCCAGCCCGGAGGGATGTATCATCACCAATCACCACGTCATCGAGACGGCTGACGAGATCGAGGTGGCACTCGCCGACGGCCGCAAACTGGCGGCCCGGGTGGTGGGTACAGATCCAGAAACCGACCTGGCCGTGCTGAAGGTCGAAGGGCGATCGCTGACGGCCATCACTTTCGGCGGCCAGGACTCGCTTGCCGTGGGCGACGTGGTGCTGGCCATTGGCAATCCCTTCGGGGTCGGCCAGACGGTCACCATGGGGATCGTCAGCGCCCTTGGCCGCAGCCACCTCGGCATCAATACCTTCGAGAACTTCATTCAAACCGACGCGGCCATCAACCCGGGCAATTCCGGTGGAGCGCTCGTGGACGCTGCCGGCAATCTGGTGGGGATCAACAGCGCCATTTACTCCCGTACCGGCGTCAACCTCGGCATCGGCTTCGCGATCCCGGTCAGCACTGCGCGTCAGGTAATGGACCAGATCGTCGCCACGGGTTCAGTCACCCGTGGCTGGATCGGCGTGGAAGCGCAAGATCTCAACGCTGATCTGGCAGAGTCCTTCCGGCTCTCATCGGCCCGCGGAACGCTGGTTTCGGGCGTGCTGCGCGGCAGCCCTGCGGATCGCGCCGGGGTCAAGTCCGGCGACGTGCTGGTGGAAGTAGAAGGCAAGCCGGTGGGTGATTCGGCCGACATGCTCAATCTCGTGGCCGCGCTGCAGCCTGGCAAGCTTGCCGCGCTCAAGCTGATGCGCGGGGGCAGGGTGGTGGAAGTCAAGGTGACCGTTGGCAAGCGCCCACGCACCTCTGCTCCAGTGAGCCAGGAGTAGGTCCTCCGTGAACGTACGGCTTGTCAGGTGGCGCCCGGCGTCTGCTGCGCTGCCTTGCCACGAGTGATGAGCGCCGCAGCCACGATCCCGATCTCGTACAGCACCCACAGCGGGATCGCCAGCATGATCTGCGAGAGCACGTCCGGCGGTGTCACCACCGCAGCCACCACAAAGGCGCCGACGATCACATACGGCCGCATCTCGCGCAGCTTGGCCACCGACACGAAGCCCATCTTAACAAGCAGAATCACAGCGATGGGTACCTCGAAGGTGACCCCGAATGCCACGAACATGCCCAGTACGAAGCTGAAGTAGTTGTCTATGTCAGGGGCGACGTTGATGCTTTTCGGCGCGATTGAGTAGACGAACTTGAACACCACACCGAAGACGAAGAAGTAGCAGAAAGCGACGCCGGCGAAGAACAGCGCCACGCTCGCCACCAGCATCGGCATGGCGAAGCGCTTCTCGTGGCGGTACAGCCCTGGTGCCACGAAAGCCCATGCCTGGAAGAGCACGTAGGGCAGCGCGACCCCCAGCGCCACCACCAGCGCCACCTTGACGGGGATGATGAAGGGCGCCACGACCCCGGTGGCGATCATCTTGGAACCCTCGGGAAGCACGCTCATGAGCGGCTTCGCGAGCAGGTCGAACAACTCCGAGGCGAAGGGAAAGAGGCATACGAACACCACAAGCACCGCGATGAGCGCGCGCGTCAGACGGTCGCGCAGCTCGATCAGGTGTGACAGGAAGGATTCGTTGTCGCTCATGGACTGCGTCCGCCGCACACGGCCGGTGCTGGAAACCGCGCGTTCTAGGGCTCGCGCGACTGGGGGCCGGGCGGCGGAGACGCCGCCCCGGTGCTCGCTGCATCACCCGCCCCGAGACCAAGTTCAAGCTGCTTCAATGCTTCAGGCTCAGAGGACGGTGACGGCGCGGGCCGGTCCACCGATCCGTGGGAGGCTGCGCCATCCGTGGCAATGCCCGAGCCCGCGAGACCGAAATGCAGCAGCGGATTGGACAAGCGATTGAATTCCTCTTCGGTCTTGCGAATTTCGTCCTGGATGTCATTCGCCTGGGAAGTAACCGTCTGCTGGAACGACTGCGCGGCATCATTCATGGTGGACTGCAAGTCCTTGAGTTCCGAGGCTTCGATTTCCCGGTTGATGTCTGCTTTCACGTCCGAAACGTAGCGTTGCAGGCGACCGAAAAGCGCCCCGGCGGTGCGAGCCACCTTGGGCAGCTTTTCCGGGCCGATGCCCACCAGCGCAGCCACGCCGATAACCATCAACTCGCCAAAGCTGCAGTC
>DAIPHN010000125.1:0-10268 GCA_036771335.1 Burkholderiales bacterium | reverse complement strand
CCTAGTGCTGCGCGGGCTCGGCTCTTCCCAGGCGGACGCGCTGCGCGGCACCGCGACGTTGTCGCTCCTGGCCGGCACGGCCGCCAGGCCTGGCCGGGTGGCGTTCGAGGCGGGAGATCTCGCCCTGCACGGTTTCGAATCCGTGCTGGTGGGTGGCGCGCAGGAGATCGTGTTTTCGGGCGCAGGGCTCATCCGCACCGGGGCCGACGTGACCCTGGATGCGGGAAGGATCACCGCAGCCGCGCGCGCCGACCACGGCATCGTTACCACGGGGCGCATGCAGACGCTTGCCAGCGCGGCTGAGCCGTCCCAGACCGTGGCGCCGTCGGCGGCGCTGCTGCGCCTGACGGCTTCCGAAGTCCTCCACCAGGGACGGATTGTGGTGCCGTCGGGCGAGGTGGCGCTCGAGGCCACTGCCTCCGGTGGCAACGGCGTACGCCTGGCCGCGGGTTCGCGCATCGACGCGAGCGGGCGCGTGACCCGTTTCGCCGATGGCGTGGAGCGCGGCACCGCGGGAGGTACCGTGCGGGTGCGCTCCGCGGGTGATATCCAGATCGCTGCAGGTGCTTCCGTCGACGTTTCGGCCGGCCGGGCGGGCACTGATGCAGGGTTGCTCGACCTGCGGGCCGCCGGAGCGGTTGGTACTGGAGGCACGTTGCTGGCGCGCAGTTTCGCTCCTGGTGACCGGGGCGGGCGGTTACAGGTGGACGCTGGCAACCTGCCGGACTTCGCCGCCCTGGCTACCGCCGCCGGGGCGGGCGGGTTCACGGGCGCGCAGTCCTTCCGCGTGCGCACCGGCGACCTGGAGGTGGGCACGGGCGTAAACATCAAGGCCTCGGAAGTCAGCATCGCGGTGGATAACGGTGCGCTGTCGTTGCTCGGGGACATCGATGCGTCCGGTGCGAACGGCGGCCGGGTCGAGCTGTGGTCCCGGCTCAACCTTTCGATGGGCGGGCAATCGGCGATCAGCGCCGCCGCCACCACCGCCGACGGGCGCGGCGGCCGGGTCGTGGCCGGCACCACCGCCGGCAGCCTGAGCTTCGCGCCGGGGGCCCTGATTGACGTGAGCGGCGCGGCAGACCAGGGCGGGCGGGAAGTGTTATTGCGCGCGCCGCGGGCAGGCGCCGACGTGGCCATCGCACAGTTCAGCGCCACGGTGCAGGGGGCGGCATCGGTAGTGGCGGAGGGCGTACGCACCTACACCTTCAGCAGCATCGGCACCACCCAGTTCACCACCATCGACGAGGACAACACGTCCTTCATGGCGGGCGCCTCCGCCATTACCGCCCGGCTACCCGGCCTGACCGCGGTCCGCCCGGGCGTGGAGATCCACTCTACGGAAAATCTGACCCTGTCCGCCGACTGGAATCTCGCCATGCGCAGGCCGGGTGGCGGGCCGGGTGTGCTGACCTTGCGGGCCGGCGGCGATCTGCTGCTCAACGGTTCTCTCAACGACGGCTTTGCTCAGGTGCAGCCTGCGACGGGCACCATTCCTGTCAACAGCGCCATTCCCCTTGCCGGGCCATCCTGGTCCTACCGGCTCGTGGCCGGCGCCGACGCGGACGCCGCCAACCCCCTTGTGACCGAGGACGCGGCTTTGCTGACCAACGGCGACGTGGTGCTGGGGGCTGGCCGCGTGATCCGCACTGGCACCGGGTCCATTGACGTGGCCGCAGGGCGCGACCTCCGGCTGGCGAGCGCGCGTTCGGCCCTCTACACCGCCGGCCAGCCGGGCCCGGCCGTGCCCGGATTCGTCGCTCCTTCACTCAGCGGCGTTCCCGCACCCGCCTACAACCAGGGCGGCGGCGACGTGCGCCTGCGGGCGGGACGCGATGCCATCGGTACCGCCAGCGACCAGCTCGTCACGGAGTGGCTTTACCGGGAGGTGCGCAGGACCCCCGGCGACACGCCCGCCTTCGAGAATCGCCAGGCGAGCTGGTGGGTACGGTTCGATACCTTCCAGCAGGGTGTCGGCGCCCTTGGCGGCGGCAATGTGGTGATCGATGCGCGGCGGGATGTGGTCAACCTGGGGGCGGTAGTGCCCACCAACGGCCGCATCGGCGGCAATCTCGACGAGGTACAGGGACCCTCGGCGGTGCGCGAGCAGGGGGGCGGTGATCTGGTGGTGCGCGCCGGGCGGCATGTGCGTGGTGGCGTGTACCACGTGCAGTCGGGTTCCGGGCTCGTGGAGGCGGGCGGAGATATTGGCGCCGGCCGTCAGCTTCTCGGTACCGATCTCAATACCCTCGTGGCCATGGGTAACGCGCAGGTGACGTTGCGTGCCGGCGGCGACATCACGCTCGAATCGGCATTCAATCCCACAGCCACCCGGCAGGCGACTGGCAACGTGGGAATAACGGCGAGGACGTCCCATTTCTTCACCTACGCCCCCGAATCGGCGGTGCGCGTCGAGTCCGTTGCTGGAAATGCACGTCTGGCCAATAACAGCGATCTGCTGCGTGAACTGCCCAACTCGCCACTGGCGGCCCGACCGGAGGAGGCTGCCACCAGCGTGATCTACCCCGGCTCGGCCTTTGTGCTGTCGCACCGCGGCGATGTGGTGGTGGAGCGCCGCTTCACGCTCTTCCCGTCAGCCACGGGGCAGCTCGAATTACTGGCCGCCGGCTCGGTGGATGTCCGCGGCTCCATCAGCATGTCGGATGTGGCGCCTGGCGCCCTGGCGGTGCCCTGGAAACCCGACTTGCTGTTCTCTGAGCGCATCCAGCCGCTGCTGGTCAACGCGGCGGAACAGGGGCCCCTGTTTCACGACGAGTCCACCCTGCATGCAGCCGACTCGCAGCCAGTCCTTATCGCGGCCCGCGATGGAGACATCCGCGGCCCCGCCGACGCGACCGGCGTATCGCCCTTTTCGATCCTGCCGAAGGCGGCGCGGTTCACGGCGGGCCGTGACATTCGCGATACCTGGGTCATCGGCCAGAACGTCCGCGCCACGGACGTGACGCTGTTCCGGGCAGGGCGCGACATCGCCTTCACGACCCTGCGTACCGCGCTTGGCGAGCAGCGCAGCAATGGCGGCGGAATCGTGCTTGGCGGGCCCGGTGACCTGGTGCTGGAGGCTGGTCGCAACGTGGATCTCGGCAATTCGGCTGGTCTGGTCACGCGCGGTAACCTCAACAACCCTTTCCTGCCCGAGTCCGGGGCCGCTATCCGTGTCGCCACCGGCGCCGGGCGCGCCGGGGATGGCGCATTCATCGCCAGATACCTGGAGGGGCAGGATGCCGATGCCGTTGCCTACCGCGCCGAGCTGCTCTCCTACATGCGCGGCCGCGGCGCGAGCGGCGTGGCGGACGAGGCGGGCGCCGTGGCGGCCTTCAAGGCGCTGGATTCCTCTCAGCGCGTCGAGTTCGTCAACCGGGTGCTGTTCGACCAGATCAAGCGGGCAGGTCGGGATTTTTCGGCTGGCCTTGACGAGTCCTATGCGCGGGGTTACGGCGCGTTGCTGGCTCTCTACCCGGTGGTCGACGAGAATGGCGTCGCGCTACCGGCTCAGCGCATCATCGATCTCGTGGGGCCGGCGCTGGCCTCGCTGCGCGCGTCAAGGTCGGCCCTGGGTCCGCTCCCGGCTGTGGTGGACGTGGCGAGGGCGGCGGAAACGCTGTTTTCCGGGGGGCGTACCACCCTGGAGGCGTTACGGGACCTGTGGTTCGCGCGCTACTCGGGCGATGTGAATCTGTTTTTCAGCCAAGTCAAGACCGAGCAGGGTGGTGATATCGAACTGCGCGTTCCAGGCGGTCTTGTGAACGCGGGGCTCGCCAACCCCGGCGCGATAGGCAAGTCGGCGTCCGATCTTGGCATCGTGACGGTGCGTGGCGGCACCGTTCGCGGTTCGGTATTGACGGACTTCCAGGTGAACCAGTCGCGCGTCTTTACGCTGCAGGGAGGCGATATCCTGCTCTGGGCCTCGCTCGGCAACATCGACGCTGGCCGGGGCGCCAAGACGGCGACGGCGACGCCGCCGCCCCAGGTGGTGTTCAGGGGGGACCGGTTCGTGCTCGATACATCCCGATCGGTGGAAGGCTCCGGCATCGGCGTACTGCTGTCGCGCGACGGGATCAAGCCCGGTGACGTGGATCTTCTGGCCCCGGCGGGGATCGTGGATGCGGGCGATGCCGGGATCCGGTCCGCTGGCATCCTGAACGTGGCGGCGTTGGCCTTCAATAACGCCGCCAACGCCCAGGCTGCCGGGGGGACCCTGGGAATCGCCACCACCACGCCCACCAGCCAGGGCGGGCTGTCTGGCACGCGCGCTGGCGTGCCGGGCTCGGCGCGCTCAGTGCCGCAGGCCACCGAGAGAATCTCCGAGCGCGCGGCGCCCGTGGAACGCGCGCGGCAGCCCTCATTCCTCAGCCTGGAAGTGCTTGGGTTGGGCGATGACAACGAGCGGCGCAGGTAGGCGAAACGCGCATGCCCTGACGGTACTGGTCTGATCCGAAAGAATCCCTCCCTTGTCATGGCGAATTAACGATTCTGCAACGCGCGCTCCCGACAATACGTGCCGACTCGTACGTTTTCACCACAAGACCATGACGTTGATACTGCGCGCAGCGGCAACCCTCGCGTTGTTGTTCCCACTTGCGACCTACGCGTGGTGGAATCCCGACTGGGCGGGCCGCAAGAAAATCACCCTCGATACGGCGGCCGCCGGTATCCAGCAGGCCGTCAGTAACGTGCCTGTGCTGGTACGCCTTCACACCGGCAATTTCCCCTTTGCCGAAGCCGACATGGACGGCAAGGACCTGCGGTTCGTGGCTGGAGACGACAAGACGCCGCTGCGGTTCCATGTGGAGCGGTTCGACGGCGCGAACGAGCTTGCGTTGATCTGGGTTCAGGTACCCAAGCTCGATGCCGCCTCCAAAGACAATGTCATCTGGCTGTACTACGGTAACGAAAAGGCGCCGCCTGCCTCGGATCCGAAGGGCAGCTACGATGCAGCCCAGACGCTCGTGCTCCACTTCAATGAGGCGAATGCCGCGTTTGCAGACGTCACTCAATATGGCCACACACCCGTAGCCAGCGGTGTGTCGACCGGGAGCGCCGGTGTGGCGGACGGCGCCGGGGTCTTTAATGAGGGTGCCCGCTTGGCATGGTCCGGCACTCCCGCTCTCAAGATTGGTGCTTCCGGCTTCACCTGGAGCGCCTGGATCAAGCCCGCGGACGCAGCCCAGGCGGCGGTTCTGTTTTCGCAGTCCGAGGGAAACGCGTCGGTGCAGGTGGTCTACGAGCAGGGCAAGCTCATGGCCCGCGCTTTCGGCGTCGAAACCGCCAAGGCGGATGTGGCGCCTGGCGTCTGGAAGCACGTTGCCGTCACGCTGTCCGCCCGGCTCGTTCTCTACGTGGACGGCAGGGAGGCTGCCAGCGCGGCAGCGAAGGCGGCAGAGGTCGGCGGCGGGGTGACGGTGGGGGCCGGGTTCAAAGGGGAGATGGACGAACTGCAGCTCTCCAGCACCAGCCGGTCCGGGGCATGGCTGCTTGCCCAGGTGGCTTCCCAGTCCGAAATCGGTGCGCTGGTACGCGTGGGCGAGGCCGAGAGTGACGGTGCAGAGGGTGCTTCCTATTTCGCCATCCTTCTCAGCGCCGTGACGCTGGACGGCTGGGTGGTGATCGGCATCCTCATGGTGATGATGGTGATGAGCTTCTGGGTGATGTTGTCCAAGGGCGTGTTCCTCGCCCGCACCGACGGCGCCAACAAGATGTTCCAGGAGGAGTTCGAGCGCATGAGCGGGCTGGAGGTGACACGCAACGATCCTGCCCAGAGGGTCAAGGGCGGGCTGGGCGCCTCATCTCTCTACCGCTTGTTTTGTATCGGCGCCGCGCAACTGCGGCAGCGTGTGGACCAGGGCCAAGCCACCCTCAACGCGCAGGCCATCGATTCCATACGCGCGAGCCTCGACGCCGGCATCGTGCGAGAAAACGCGCGCCTCAACAGCCAGATGGTGTTGCTCACCATCGCCATTTCCGGCGGCCCGTTCCTGGGTCTGCTCGGTACGGTGGTGGGCGTGATGATCACCTTCGCCGCCATCGCCGCGGTGGGGGATGTGAATGTGAACTCCATCGCGCCGGGTATTGCTGCCGCGCTGGTGGCCACGGTGGCGGGCCTGGGCGTGGCAATACCGGCGCTGTTCGGCTACAACTACCTCGCCAGCCGGGTGAAGAACATCTCGGCAGACCAGCAGGTGTTCGCCGACGAACTGATCGCCAAGATCGCCGAGTCGTACGCCTGAGGACCCGACACCGTGTCCGCCAAGGTCCAGGACGGCAACGAGCCGTACGACGAGATCAATGTCACCCCGATGCTCGACCTGGCGTACGTGCTGCTGGTGATCTTCATCATCATGACCACGGCTTCGGTGCAGGGCATCAAGGTAAACCTGCCCAAGGCCAGCAACACGCCCTCGCTGGCCAAACCCACCACCAAGGCCGTCACCATCCGCGAGGATGGCCAGATCTTCCTCGACACCTACCCCGTCACCCTGCCTGAACTCGAGCAGCGGCTGGCGCAGTTCAAGGCGGTGACGCCGGATTTCCCGGTGGTGATCAAGGGTGATGCCCGGGTGCAGTACGAAAAGGTCATCGAGGTGCTCGACCTGTGCGGGCGGCTGGACATTACGCAACTGGGCCTCGTCACGGCCCGCCTGGTGAAGTAGTGGCCGCTGGAGGCCCGCGCTGGCTTCGTTTTGCTCTGGCTGCCCTTGCTCTTCTGCTGGTGGTGGTCTTGGTGGGGTTTGCCCTCAAGGGCATGCTCTCCGGCGGCAAGACCAAGAAGCCCAGCGTACAGACCATCGCGGTGCTGCGACCGCCGCCGCCCCCGCCGCCACCCAAGCCCGAGGAAAAGCCTCCCGAGCCGGAGATGAAGAAGGAGGAGGTGAAGCTTCCCGACCCCGATCCCAAACCCCAAGAAGCACAAAACGACCAGCCCCCTCCCGGGCCGGACCTGGGCGTGGATGCCGATGGAAGCGGCGCGGGTGATGGTTTCGGGCTGGTGGGCAAGAAAGGGGGGCAGGACATCACGCCCATCGGTCAGGGTGGTGGCGGCATTGACCGCACTCAGTTCGCCTTCTTCACCAACATGGTTACCGCACACCTCCAGGACGAGTTGTCCAAGAACAGGAAGCTCCGCACTGCCGACTACAAGGTGGTGCTCCGGGTTTGGTTTGGCAGAGACGGGCGCGTGGAGCGCACCGAACTCGCGGGCAGTTCCGGCAATGGTGATATCGACCAGCAGATCCGCGCCACGCTGGCGGAGGCGGCCCCACTGCGCCAGCCCCCCCCTCAAGACATGCCGCAGCCGGTGAAGCTGCGGCTCACCTCGCGCGGCTCGGGATGAAGGCTGAAGCTTGGTTTTTCCCCGATGCTCGGGCCGACCCTCGCAAGACGACATGATGAGACTTGGCATCCCTTTTCTGGCGGCAACCATGATGCTTCCCTGTGGCTTGGTTGCGCAGGCCGCGCCCGCGCCTGGCGATGTGCCAGCGAAAAAGAAGGCGGCGTCCAGGCCTGCCGGCAGGCCGGTGGGTGGCGACGCAGGCCCCTCTTCAGCCCGCGATGCGGGCTCGGTGCCGGTGCGGCCGCGTGCAGTGGTTCCCGCCCCTCCGCCCGCCCCCGCTGGCGCGCTTGCCCGCCAGCAGGAGCAGATCGCCCGCGATCGTGCCGAACTGGAACAGATGCGTGCCACCACCCTGGGGCTGATCCGCGCGCTCGTGCAGGACGGCGTGTTGTCCAAGGAACGTGCCGCTGCCATGCTCCCGATGTCAGATCGAGATCAGCTTGCCGACGTGGAGGTCAGGCCACGCGCGCCCGCGGCGTCGGAACCAGCGGTGGAATCCAGGACTGATGAGGCACTCGCCGACGCAACGCCACGGAGGCGCCGAGGCCAGACTGTGCGCGTACCTTACGTGCCGGAGACCGTGAAGGCGGAGATCAAGGAGAGCCTCAAGCAGGAGGTGCTGGCGCAGGCGAAGGCCGAGCGCTGGGCCGAGCCGGGTACGCTGCCCGAGTGGCTGGACCGCATTGTCTGGGAAGGCGACATGCGGCTGCGTTATCAGGGCGAGTACTACCAGAAGGAGAACGTGCCACCACTGGTCTACAACGCTTTCACCGGCAGCAACCTTACCAACACGCAGCAGGACGTGGACCTGTGGCGCATCCGTGTGCGACTTGGCATGCTCGCCAAGATCACTGAAACGCTCGGGGCGGGATTCCGGCTGGCCACGGGAAACTTGAACAATCCCGTGTCGCCCAACGCCTCCCTCGGCAATACCTTTTCGGCCCAGCAACTGATCCTGGACCGTGCCTACCTCAAGTGGGATCCAAGTGAGCGCTGGAGCCTGTCCGCCGGCCGGATGCCCAATCCCTGGTTCTGGCCTACCGACCTGGTGTGGGACGAGGATCTCAACTTCGACGGTCTCGCGGGCTCCTTCAAGCCGCGCCCGTCGGCCTCCACCACCGGGTTCCTCACCGCCGGGGCCTTTCCGCTGTTCCAGTCCTCCGCCACGCCCAGCGCGCCCACTCCGAGCGACAAGTGGCTGTTCGGCGTGCAGGGCGGCACGGAGTGGAAACCCGACGGCACCCTGCGCGCCCGCGGCGCCGCGGCGCTGTTCGAATTCCAGAACGTCTCGGGCCTGCGCAACACCGTGCTTCAGCCCAACGCCAACGACTGGACCGCGCCGGGCTTCCGGCAGAAGGGCAATACCCTGTTCGACATCAATGACGGTACCGGCAGCGCGGCGTTGTTCGCGCTCGCTCCGCGGTACCGGGTGCTCAACCTGGGTGGCGAAATGGATGTCGGCCGCTTCGCCCCGCTATTCGTGAAGATCGCCGTGGACTGGGCCAAGAACATCGGTTTTGACCGTAACGAAATCCGCGCGCGCACTGGCCTGGACGTGGAACCACGCACGACGGCCTATCAAGCGCGCCTTACAGTGGGTGCGGACGCCATCCGGAAACTGCACGACTGGCAGTTCTTTGTCGGCTACCGCTACGTGGAGCGGGACGCGGTGCTGGATGCTTTCACGGACTCCGATTTCTACCTGGGCGGTACCGACACCAAGGGGTATTTCGTCGGTGGCTTCTATGGCCTGGATCGCAATGCTTTCCTGCGCCTGCGCTACTTGAGCGGCAACGAAATCCACGGCCCGGCGCTGGGTAAAGGCACAAGCGCGAAGCTGCCGCTTGCCATCGACGTGCTGCAGGCTGACTTCAACGTACGGTTCTGAGTCATGCATTCCCGCCGAGCCGCCGCCACCCTGTTGTTCGCGCTCACCTGCGCACCGCTCTTTGCCCAGCAGCAGCCTACCGACCGGCAGGCTGCGCGCGACCGGGAACTGCTGCGCCGCGCTCAGGCCGCCCAGAAGCAGGCCGAAGAGGCTCGTACTGTTGCGGAGGCGGAGATGGGCAGGCTTGCCGAGCAGGTGCAGAACGCGGAGTCGAAGGCGTCGAAGACGGCTGGTGCCCTATCCCGGGAGAGAAAGCGCGCTGATGATCTGCAGCGTGGTCTGGACGAGGCGGCTAGCGCGCGCGACTTGCTGCAAAAGGAGCGTGACGGCCTGTCCGCCCGCCTTGCCCGCATCGAGGAGCAGCTCCGTGATGCCTCGGCAGAGTTGTCTAGCATCCGGCGGGCGCTTGCCGAGCGCGACGGGGAACTCGCCCAGGCGAAGGCGTTCGGCGACCGCGAAAACGCAGCCCGTGCCGACGCAGAGCAGAAGAACGTGAAGCTCTACGCTCTTTCCCGGGAGCTTATCGAGCGCTACCGCTCGCAAGGTTTTTGGGATGCCGTGCGGCGCAAGGAACCGTTCACGGGGCTCAAACAGGTGGAGGTGGAAAACCTGTTGGAGCAGTACCGTGACCGCGCCGATGAGGCGCGCGTGATCCCCCAGACAAGACGTTGAGGCGTCGCCGTGGCCACGCCCGCCGGCAGGCAAATTCCGCGGCGGCCGCCTCCGTGGCGGTGCCCCGTACCCTGAGGCGCGCGTGCTGAGATCGATCCACGTCCATGCCGCCTTCCCCCGCGCGGTGCCGTTTGCGCTGTTCATCGGATTTCTCGTGCTCAGAGGGGAAGTTTCCGGGTTCGACACTCGGTGGCTCTACCCGGTGCAGGTTAGCGTCGTGGCACTGGCGCTGGTTGTGTTCTGGCCTCGCAATGACGAGCTTCGTTGCGCCCCGCCAGCCCGGCTAGGTTCGTGGCTTCTGGCTGTGGGGGTCGGGACGGCTGTATTCGTCGCCTGGATCAACCTTTACCGGGGCTGGGCCGT
>DAIPHN010000124.1:0-10390 GCA_036771335.1 Burkholderiales bacterium | reverse complement strand
TGGTCGGGAGTTCGAGCCTCCCCCCACCTACCAACCTGCCACCGTTTCCCCGGGTCGTTAGCTCAGCTGGTAGAGCAGCGGACTCTTAATCCGTTGGTCGAAGGTTCGAATCCTTCACGGCCCACCAACTCCCCCGGCTTTCCCCGGCAGCCCTCTTGCGGTTATGGCGTGCACCCTTGTTCGGGAACTGCCCGCCGGGTATCGCGGTCGTTGACCTAGTGCCTCGATACGCCGATTTCCACCGCCGTCTTCGCGCCCTGCTGCTGCTGGTGCTTCTGGTGCCGTTGCAGTGTGTGGCGCCGCTGCTGCACGGCCATGCGCTGGATGATCCTTCGCGCGTGGTGTCTGGCTCTGTGCACCTGCCTGGGCTCGAGGCGCTCGACCGGCCGCGCGCCACCGCGCCTGAGCTGCGCGAGCGCGGTTTCCCTCTCATCGAGGAAGCCGATCTCGCCCGCCGCACCGCGGCCGGGGTCGCGCTGCAGCCTGATCTGCGTCAGGTTCGTGCACTGCTGTCTCCGGCGCATGCGAATCCCGGCCGGTCCACCACCTTGGTGCGCACCGGCTTTGCTGTCTGTCCGCCGCCGCCCTCCCGGGCACCTCCCTCGATCCAGCAGTCCTGACCCGTTGGCCGGGCCGCTTCTCGTGGCCCGCGCCCCTTCACGAGTCTGCCCCGATCGCCTCGCGATCCGAGGGCGGGAGTGCGTTGGTCACGGCCGGTGCACCCTTGCTCTCGAGGGGCACTGCATGCGCCCTCGGGCGCATCGAGGAGCCTCCTTGTCCCTCCTGTCCCGCTTCCGGCCGCTGGGCTGGACCCCTTCGAGCCTGGCCCGCGCCGCGCTGCACGGTCTGCCCAATGTGCCCGCGCGTGTACTGAGCGTGCGCTATCCCTTTCGCCTGTTGCGCTACTGGTTCATGCACGAGTTGCTGCGCGAGGCTGCGCGCGAGTGTTCCAAGCCCCTGGCCATCGCCGAGGTGGGTGTGGACCATGGCCAGCAACTCGCCTTCGCCCTCCACGCCGATGCGCACCCCTGGTGGCAGCGCTGGGACGCCTACGACTGCGCACCGCGCAGTGCCGAGCTTGCTGCCCGCGGCTACACCGGGATCGTCACCGTGGACCTCGAGTCGGCGGGCGCGCCCGCATTGCTGCCCCCCGAAGCCTACGACGTGGTGATTGCCTGCCATGTGCTGGAGCACCTGCATGAACCCGAGGCCGGCGTGATCCGGCTGGCGCGTATGCTCAAGCCGGGCGGAATGCTTATCGGTGGCGGCCCCGTCACACCCCATCCGGGATTGGTCTGGCGCGAGCGGCGGCTGCGCCGCACCGCACAGCCCCACGGGCACGTGAGCGTGCTCTCGCCGCGCCGCCTGCGCCGCATGGCCGTGACCGCGGGGCTCGAGCCGCTGTTCCATTCGGGCGCTTTCCTCATGCGCAAACGCGGCTTCGTCCTGGAAGATCAAGGCTGGTGGCTGCGAGCCAATCTTGCCTTCGGTGCGCTCTTTCCAGGGTGGCCCGGCGAGATCTACTTCGCCTGGCGGCGGCCGGTCCGGCAAGCGAGCCGACGGGCGTCGCAGGCCGCTCCTGCAGCCGGTCCGCATGTGGCAGCCGCCGCGCCGGTGCTCACTCGCGCGCCGGAAGGCGGCTGAGCCGCGGTGCCTTCTATAATCCGCGCTCCCTCCGCCCCGGCGGGATGACCAGGAAAACCCGAATGCGTCTGTGCACCGTCATGCATGAAGGCCGTGAACAAGCCGCTGTGGCGCTGCCCCACGGCGTGGTGCTGGTGGCCGACATCAACGCCCGCCTCGGGCGTGCCTGGCCCACCGACCTGTTCGCGCTCATCGTGCAGGGCCTGAGCGAGGCCCTGGCGGCCGATGCCTTCGCCACCGCGCGCTATCGCGACCCCGCCACGCTGCGCTACGGGCCGCTGTACCGGCACCCGCGCAAGATCTGGGGCATCGGGCTCAACTACCGCGACCACGCCGCCGACCTGAACGCCGTGTACCCCGATGAGCCCGCCTCCTTCATCAAGGGCGATCACACCATCATCGGCCCCGGCGACACCATCGAACTGCCGCCCGAGTCGCAACGCGTCACCGCAGAGGCCGAGCTGGGCGTCATCATCGGCCGCACCTGCCGGCGCGTGTCCGAAGACGAAGCCCTCGATTTCGTGGCCGGCTACTGCCTCATCCTCGACATGACCGCCGAGGACATCCTGCAGAAAAATCCCCGCTACCTCACGCGCTCGAAGAACTTCGACACCTTCTTCTCCTTCGGCCCGCAGCTCGTCACCCGCGACGAAGTGGCCGACGTGCTCAAGCTGGAGGTGGGCACCTGGAACAACGGCAGGCTGCACCGCGCCAACGTGGTGGCCAACATGCAGTTTCCGCCGGCGTACCTGGTGGCCTTCCACTCCCATGTGATGACCCTGCACCCGGGCGACATCATCTCCACGGGCACGCCCGGCGCGGTGGTGATCGAGGATGGCGACAAAGCGGAATGCCGCATCGAGGGGCTGGGCGAACTGGTCAACCCTGTGCGGCGTGTGGATTTGGTGGTGCGGGCGGGCTGAACTGGCGCGCAGCGCGCCAGTCCGCCCTACCCGCCGCCGCGATCAGGCTACTCGCCGCAGCGCACGAAATTGCACACCGGCTCGCACGCCGGGTTGCGGCCGCACTCGAAGAGACCCGATTTCGCGGCGCCGCCAGCCTCGGTGCCGCACTGCTCGGCGGCGGCCATGCCCTTGGCGCGCGGGCGCCACTCGCAGGTGTGGCACATGCCGGCGCCGTAGATGTCGAGCCGCTCGCTGCGGGCGGGCAGGTTGGGCGCGGCGGCATCGCCGCCCGACTGGGCGACCGCTGGCAGGGCGAGCCACGCGCAGGCGAGCAGGGCGGCGGCGAAGCGAAGCGGTTGCATGGCGGGTGGCGGCGGGTGAGGGGCCGGGGGAGGTCGGGGCGGGCAGGGTGCCGCGCAGCCGGCATCTTCAACCCGCCGCCATGCTGGCGCAATCAGGGGGCGGGCGGCTTGACGGAGGTCAACGCCGCGGCTTCCCGCCGGGCAAGCGCGTGGCGCCGCTTCGCCCACCAGCCGGCGCCCAGGATGCCGCCCACCATGCCCGCGTACAGCAGCACCAGCAGGGCAGGGTACGTATCGAAGTACGGCGTGAGGTGCGGTTCGTGCTGGATCATGGCGGCAGCCGTCCACGCCAGCACGCCGGCGCCCAGGTAGATGATGACGGGGAAGCGCTCCACCCACTTGAGGATCAGGGTGCTGCCCCAGATCATGATGGGGATGCTGATGGCGAGCCCCAGCACCACCAGCAGGAAGCTGCCCTTGGCGGCGCCGGCCACGCCCAGCACGTTGTCCAGGCCCATCACCGCGTCGGCCACCACGATGGTGCGGATGGCGGAGGCGAAGCTGGTGCCGGCGGCGGCAGGCGCGCCGGTGACCTCGCGGCCCTGTTCCCCGGCTTCGTCCTGCTCCTCGGCCAGCAGCTTGAAGGCGATCCACACCAGCAGCAGGCCTCCCACCAGGCGCAGCCATGGGATGGTGAGCAGCCACACCACCACCAGCGTCATGACGACGCGCACCACGATGGCGCCCACCGTGCCCCAGACGATGGCCTTCTTCTGCAATTGCGGTGGCAGGGTGCGGGCGGCCAGGGCGATGACGATGGCGTTGTCGCCCGCCAGCACCAGGTCGATGACGATGATGGCGAACAGGGCGGAGAGGAACTGGCTGGAGAGGATGTCCATGGGCACGGGGGTATGGCGGGCGGCCGTGCGGGCCGTCCAGATGAAGGATGCGCCGGGGGTCAGCCCTTCAGGCGCGTGATGCGGATCACCTCGGGAATGCGGCGCAGGCCGCGCATGAGGTGCGCCAGGTGCAGGCGGTTGTTCACCTGCAGGGTGAAGTGGATGTTGGAGTAGGCGCTGGAATCGCCTGGTTCGAGGCTCACGTTGTCGATGTTGGAGCCCGCCTCGGCAATTTCAGCGGCCAGCTTGGCGAGCACGCCGCGCTGGTTGGACACCACCATGCGGATGTTCACCGCGAACAGCTTGCGCGTATCGGGAGACCACTCCACGTCGAGCCACTTGTCCGGGTCGCCGCGCATCTTGCGCGCCACCGGGCAGTCGTGGGTGTGCACCACCAGGCCCTGGCCCTTCTTGACGTAGCCGATGATGGGGTCGCCCGGGATGGGGTGGCAGCACTTGGCGAACTGCAGCGCCATGCCCTCCGAGCCCCGGATCACCACCGTGCCGGGCAGGCGGTTCGACCCGCCCTCCTGGTCGCCCTGGCGCAGCAGCTGCCGGGCCACCACGATGGCCAGCAGCTTGCCCAGGCCGATGTCCGCCAGCACCTCCAGGCGCGGCCGGTTGCCGTGGTCGCGGGCGTAGCGCTCCCACTGGGCCTCGTCGATCAACACGTCCTTGCCGCCGATGGCCGACACCGCCTGCTGCAGCAGGCGCTCGCCCAGTTGCGCCGACTCCTCGTACTGCATGGTCTTGAGGAAATGCCGGATGCTGGAGCGCGCCTTGGCCGTGACCACGTAATTGAGCCAGGCGGGGTTGGGCTTGGCGTGGGCGGTGGTGATGATCTCCACGCGGTCGCCGTTGCGCAGCTCGCTGCGCAAGGGCACCAGCTCGCCGTTGATGCGCGCCGCCACGCACCGGTTGCCAATGTCGGTGTGCACCGCATAGGCGAAGTCCACGCAGGTGGAGCCCTGGGACAGCGACAGGATGCGGCCCTTGGGGGTGAACACGTACACCTCGTCGGGGAACAAATCCACCTTGAGGTGCTCGAGGAATTCCACCGACGAGCCGCTGCGGGTCTGCATCTCCAGCAGGCTCTGCAGCCAGAGGTGGGTCTTGCGCTGCAGGTCGGTGAGGTCGGAGTCGGACTGCTTGTACAGCCAGTGCGACGCCACGCCGGCCTCGGCGATGCGGTGCATGTCGGCGGTGCGGATCTGCACCTCGATGGGCATGCCGAAGGGGCCGAACAGCGTGGTGTGCAGCGACTGGTAGCCGTTGGCCTTGGGGATGGCGATGTAGTCCTTGAACTTGCCGGGGATGGGCTTGTACAGGCCGTGCAGCGCGCCCAGCGCCAGGTAGCAGCCGGGCACGTCGCGGGTGATGATGCGAAAGCCGAAGATGTCGAACACCTGCGAGAAGGTCAGGCTCTTCTCCTCCATCTTGCGGTAGATGGAGAACAGGTTCTTCTCGCGGCCCTGCACCTGGGCTTCGATGCGCTCCTCGGCGAGCCGGCCGCGGATCGCCGCGAGGATGCGGTCCACCACCTCGCGGCGGTTGCCACGCGCGGCCTGCAGCGCCTTCTGCAGCACGCGGAAGCGGTTGGGGAACAGGTGCTTGAAGGACAGCTCCTGCAGCTCCTGGTAGAGCGCGTTGAGCCCCAGCCGGTTGGCGATGGGGGCGTAGATGTCGAGGGTCTCGCGGGCGATGCGGGCGCGCTTCGGGGCCGCCATCGCTTCGAGGGTGCGCATGTTGTGCAGACGGTCGGCCAGCTTGATGAGAATCACCCGCACGTCGCGGGTCATGGCCAGCACCATCTTGCGGAAGTTCTCCGCCTGGGCCTGCTCCTGGCTTTCGAACTCGATGCGGTCGAGCTTGGAAACCCCGTCCACCAGGTCCGCCACCATGCGCCCGAAGCGCTCGGAGAGCTGCGCCTTGGTGACCTCGGTGTCCTCCATCACGTCGTGCAGCAGCGCGGCGGTGAGGGCCTGGGAGTCCAGGTGCCAGGCGGTGAGGATCTTCGCCACCTCCACCGGGTGCGAGACGTAGGGCTCGCCCGTTTTGCGGAACTGGCCCTCGTGGGCCTCGGCGCTGAAACGGTAGGCCGATTCCAGCGTGCGCACGTCCTCCGGCCGAAGGTAACCTGCGGCTTCGCGGAACAGGGAATCAGCTTCTGTGGGCGCACCCATGGCCAGCACGGTGGGGCCGGCGCGCCGCGAGACAAGGGCGCGGCGCGCGCGCCCCCGGAGGGGATCAGTGCTTGGTGCGGTGGAGGATATCCACGCTCACGTGGCCCAGGGCCATTTCGCGCAGCGCGATCACCGTGGGCTTGTCCTTGTTGGGTTCCACGGTGGAGGTGGCGCCGTTGGCCAGTTCGCGGGCCCGGTAGGTGGCGGCCAGCGTTAGCTCGAAGCGATTGGGGATGTAATGCAGCGCGTCGTCGACGGTGATGCGGGCCATGGCGGTCTCACTTCATTGCATTGATGAGGGATTCGTGGCGGCGCGTCTGCACCGCCAGACGCAGGCGGGCGGCGCGAACGATGGCTTGGAGATCCCGCGCCGCCTCGTCGAAATCGTTATTAATTATAGCGAAGTCGAACTCGGCCACGTGCCCGATCTCGCTGCGCGCCACCCGCAGGCGGCGCTCGATTACCTCGGGGGCATCGGTGGCGCGCCCGGACAGGCGCTGCGCCAGCGTGTGGAGCGAGGGCGGCAGGATGAATATCCCGACAGCCTCGGGCGCCAGGCGGCGCACCTGGGCCGCGCCTTGCCAGTCGATCTCCAGCAGCACGTCGCGCCCGGCGCCCAGCGCCTCGCGCACCCACGCCTCGCGGGTGCCGTAGAGGTTGCCGTGCACCTCGGCAGACTCGAGAAACTCGCCTGCATCGCGCATGGCGTGGAAGCGCTCGCGGCTCACGAAGTGGTAGTCGCGGCCGTCTTCCTCGCCGGGGCGCGGGGCGCGGGTGGTGCAGGAGATGGACAGATGCACGCCCGGATCGGCCGCCAGCAGCGCCTTCACCAGGCTGGTCTTGCCCGCGCCCGAGGGGGCCGAGACGATGAAAAAGTTGCCGGGGACGGGGGCGTTCATTCGATGTTCTGCACCTGCTCGCGCATCTGCTCGATCAGCACCTTCAGTTCCATGGCGGTCTGGGACACGCCCGCGTCCACGCTCTTCGAGCCCAGGGTGTTGGCCTCGCGGTGCAGCTCCTGCATGAGGAAGTCGAGCCGCTTGCCCACGCTGCCGCCCTTGGCCAGGATGCGGCGCACCTCGGCCAGGTGCGTGGTGAGGCGCTGCAGCTCCTCGTCCACGTCGATGCGGGTGGCGAACAGGGACACTTCCGTGCGGATACGCTCCTCGTCCAGGGTGGACGCGGCCTCGCGCAGGCGCTGGGCGAGCTTTTGCTGGTGGGCCGCCACCAGGCCGGGGATCTTCGGCGCCACCTCGGCGGCGAGCTTTTCCATGGTGGCCACGCGCTCCAGCAGCACGGCGGCGAGCTTGGCGCCCTCGCGGGCGCGGGTGGCGTCGAACTCCGCCACGGCGTCGGCCAGCAGGGCGAGGAAACCCTCCCGCAGCGCTTCCGCGGGCAGCGCCTCGGCGCCGAAGATGCCCGGCCAGCGCAGCACGTCGGCCACCGACAGCTCGGCGGCGCCGGGCAGGCGCGCCCGTACCTGGCCATTGAGTTGCGCCAGCCGCGCCAGCAGCGGCTCGGACAGCTCCAGGCTGGCGACGTCCGGGGCGCGGGTGAGGCCCACCCGGCACTCCACCTTGCCCCGGGACAGGCGCGCTGCCACGGCCTCGCGCATGGCGGGCTCGAAGGCGCGGAATTCCTCCGGCATGCGGAACTGCACGTCGAGGTAGCGGTGGTTCACCGAGCGCAGTTCAAGGCTCACGGTGCCCGCGGGCAGCTCGCGCGTGAGCGCGGCGTATCCGGTCATGCTGTGAATCATGGCGAAGTCCTGGATCCTCAAGAGGGCGCACGGCTTTACAGCGTGCGCGCCGCGCGTCGACAATCCCGACGCTTGGGAAGGGTAGCATGGTGACCGTCGCCGCCTTCCCCGGCCATCCGCCACCCTTTCCCGCCGTTTTCACCTGCCGCCCTTGCGCCCATGTCCCTGTTGCGCTCCGCCGGCCGCCGGCCCGATGAACTGCGTCCCGTGAGCCTGGAGCGCCGCTTCACCCGTCATGCCGAAGGCTCGGTGCTGGCCAGTTTCGGCCACACGCGTGTGCTGTGCACCGCCAGCGTGGAGGAGAAGGTGCCGCCCTTCCTCAAGGGCAAGGGCCAGGGCTGGGTGACGGCGGAGTACGGCATGCTGCCGCGCTCCACCCACACCCGCACCGACCGCGAGGCCGCCCGCGGCAAGCAAAGCGGCCGCACCCAGGAAATCCAGCGGCTCATCGGCCGCAGCCTGCGCGCGGTCACCGACCTGCCCGCCCTGGGCGAGCGCAGCATCCAGATCGACTGCGATGTGCTGCAGGCCGACGGCGGCACGCGCACCGCCGCCATTACCGGCGCCTTCGTGGCCCTGCACGACGCCTGCGCCTGGCTGGTGACGCGCGGCCTGCTGGCGGCGCCGCCGCTGCGCGATCACGTGGCGGCGGTGTCGGTGGGCGTGGTGGCCGGCGTGCCCGTGCTCGACCTGGACTACGCAGAGGATTCCGGCTGCGACACCGACATGAACGTGGTCATGACCGGCGCCGGCGGCCTGGTGGAGGTGCAGGGCACGGCCGAGGGCGAACCCTTCTCCCGGGCCCAGCTCGACACGCTGGTGGATTTGGCTGCCGCGGGCATCGCCCGGCTGGTGGCCCTGCAGCGCGAGGCCCTGGCAAAGCCGTGAAGCAAGTGGTGCTCGCCAGCGGCAACGCGGGCAAGCTGCGCGAGCTCGCCGCGCTGCTCGCGCCCCTGGGCATCCAGTGCCTGGCCCAGGGCGCCCTGGGCATCGCCGAGGCTGACGAACCGCACCACACCTTCCTGGAAAACGCGCTCGCCAAGGCCCGCCACGCTGCCGCTGCCAGCGGCCTGTCCGCCCTGGCCGACGATTCCGGGCTGTGCGTGGCCGCGCTGGGCGGCGAGCCCGGCGTGCACTCGGCGCGCTACGCGGGCGAGCCGCGCAGCGACGGTCGCAACAACGCGCGGCTCGTGGCCCGGCTGGCGGGCGTGGCCGACCGCCGCGCCCACTACGCCTGCGTGATCGTGCTGGTGCGCCACGCCGCCGATCCCGAGCCGCTGGTGGCCCAGGGCCGCTGGCACGGTGTCATCCAGGACGCGCCCCAGGGCGACGGCGGCTTCGGCTACGACCCGCACTTCTTCCTGCCCGAGGAGGGCTGCACGGCCGCGCAGCTGCCCGAGGCGCGCAAGAACGCCCTGAGCCATCGCGCCCAGGCGCTCGCACGGCTCATGGCGCTGCTCAAGGAGCCTTCGTGAAACTCGACCTCGATGGCGGCCTGAGGGATCTGCCGCGCGTGGCGCTGGCGCTTGCGGCCATCGCCGCGCTGCTGTTTGCCTCCTACCTGGTGGTGCGGCCCTTCCTGGCCGCGGCGGTGTGGGCCGCCATGATCGTGGTGGCCACCTGGCCGGTGATGCGCGGCATCGAAGCGCGCGCTGGCGGGCGCCGCTGGCTCGCCACCACGGTCATGTGCGCGCTGCTGTTGCTGGCCGTGGTGCTGCCGGTGCTGCTGGCGGTGGTGACGCTGGCGGAGTTTTCCGATGAGGCCCTGGCGTGGGCGAAGCGCCTGCCCGAGGCCGGCTGGCCGCTGCTGCCAGGTTTCGTAGAGCGCCTGCCAGGGGTTGGTCCGCGCTTGGCTGCCGGATGGCAGGAGCTGGGCGCTCTCGGCGGTGCGGGCATCGCCGCGCGCCTGTCTCCCTACCTGGGGGATTTCTTCCGCTGGACCGCCGCCGAGGCCGGCAACCTGGGGCTGCTGGTGCTGCACTTCCTGCTCACCGTGGCGGTGGCCGGCATCCTGTACATGCGCGGCGAGGCGGGGGTGGAAGGCCTGCGGCGCGTGGCCGCGCGGCTGGGCGGCGAGCGCGCCACGGCGGCGCTGGCCCGGGCGGGGCAGGCCATTCGCGGCGTAGCCCTGGGCGTGGGCCTCACCGCGTTCGCCCAGGCTTTGCTTGGCGGCATCGGCCTGCTGGTGTGCGGCGTGCCGCTGGCGGGCCTGCTTACCGTGGTCATGTTCCTGCTGGCCATCGCCCAGGTGGGGGCAGGCATCGTGCTGCTGGGCGCCACCGGCTGGCTCTACTGGCAGGACCAGGCGCTCTGGGGCACGGTGCTGCTGGTGTGGTCGGTGCTGGTGATCAACGTGGACAACTTCCTGCGCCCGTGGCTCATCCAGCGCAGCGTGAAGCTGCCGCTGTTGCTCATCTTCGTGGGCGTGGTGGGGGGGTTGCTGTCCTTCGGCATCATCGGCATCTTCGTGGGGCCGGTGGTGCTGGCGGTCACCTACGAGCTGGCACTGGCGTGGGTGGCCGAGCAGGATGCCCCGGAGGCGCCGCCTGGCGAGTCTTCCTGAGCGGGTGAAGGGCAGCCCGTCACCGCCCACATGAGCCCCGCCGCGCCCCTGCCTCGGGTTCGCCATGTGTCGGCCGCCCAGCCCCTCGCCTGGCTCGCCGCCGGCTGGCGCGGCTTCCCGCAGGTGCCGGGCCCC
>DAIPHN010000123.1:0-10514 GCA_036771335.1 Burkholderiales bacterium | reverse complement strand
GGGGCTATAGCCGGGGCTAATTTTCTGGACCGGATGACGGCATTGGCCACCACCGAGGACAACACCGACCCGGCCAGCGTGGCTCTGTCGACCATCGCCTTTGACTACTCCGACGCCACCGATAACCAGCCCCCGGCCGGCAACAACACCGCCACCGCACTGGGCGGCTACGCCATCGTGGGCAACGCCTCCACCGCCGCCCAGGGCAAGTGGCAATACGACATCGGCGGCGGGTGGGTCGACGTGCCCGCCACGGCGAGCGACTCCCTGGCCGCGGTGCTGCCCGCCAGCGCCAGCGTGCGCTTCCTGCCCGCGGTGAACTTCAACGGCGCCCCGGGCGCGCTCTCGCTGCGCCTGGCCGACAGCCCCCAGAGCGCCGCCACCGGCGTGAACCTCGGCGCCAGCACCGGCTCCACCGGTACCTGGTCGGCGGCGGTGAGCCTCGCCACCAGCGTGCATCCGCGCAACGATGCCCCGGTGCTCTCA
This sequence comes from Burkholderiales bacterium, assembly GCA_036771335.1. Taxonomy (GTDB): domain Bacteria; phylum Pseudomonadota; class Gammaproteobacteria; order Burkholderiales. The sequence goes on along the minus strand of DAIPHN010000123.1, from coordinate 10,028 downwards.
GGCACCGTCAACACCACTTTCACCGAGGGCGGCGCACCCGCGGCGCTGCTCACCGGCGCCTCGGCCTCCGACATCGACCTGCCTGGCGCAGTCACTTTCGGCGGCGGCAGCATCACGGTCTCGCTGGACACCTGGCGAGCCGGCGACCTGCTGAGCCTCGCCACCGGCCTCACGGGTGTGGCCGGCGTGAGCGGCGGTAGCGGCACGCCGCTCAGGGTGAGCCTGAGCACGGCGGCGACCCCAGCCACCATCGGCGCGATCCTGAACACGTTGCGCTTCGAAAATACCAGTGACGATCCTGCCGGCCACGTGCCGGGACCGGACGATCTCGACCGCGCCTACACGGTGGTGCTCAACGACGGCAACAACGTCAACGGCGCGGTCAATGCCGGTGGCGCCGGCAGCGGCGATCCCGCCCTGAATTCGAACGTGCTCACGGGCGTGATCACTCTGGTGCCCGTTAATGATCCACCCGTGGCCACCGACGACGCCGCAACGCTCACGGAAACCACGGCGGCGGTGTCAGGCAACGTCCGGACGGGCATCGGCGGGACCCTGGACACCGATCTGGATCACCGCAGCGGAGAACTGTTCGTGGACGCCATCCGCACGGGCGCAGTGGAAGGCGACGGCACGGCCGGCACCATCGGCGGCGCCCCACTGTCCGGGCTGTACGGCACCCTCGTCATGGCTGCCGACGGCGCCTACACCTACACCCTCGACACCGCCCATCCCCTGGTCAGGGCGCTGTCCTCGGGCGAAACCCTGAACGACAGCTTCAACTACCGGATCGCCGATCCCGCTGGCGGTCGCGATATCGCATGGCTCACCATCACCATCACCGGCGTAGATAACGTCGGTCCTGCCATCTCGGCAGACGACGGCAACGGCGAAGCCGCGGGCCAGGCCACGGTGTTCGAATCGGGCCTGACCGCAGATGGCCCCGCGGGCGAGTCGCGCGCCGCCGCTGGCACGCTCAGCATCACGGCGCCCTCGGGATTGGCGACGGTGTCCATCGCGGGCACCAGCTTCACGGTGGCGCAACTGGCCGGCGCCACCGCCGACAGCCCTTCGGCCGCAGTCGACACGGGCGAGGGGCTGCTGAGGATTACCGGCCTGAGGGTCGACGCGGGGGACGCTGCGGCACCGACGGCCGCCACGGTGTCCTATGTCTACACCCTGAAGGCCGCGCTTCCCCACACCGGCGCCAGCGCCATCGAGCGCCTGGACAGCGTGGCCATCGCCGTGACAGATACCGCCTCGGCTGCATCCAGCAACTCGGCGGCGCTTGGCGTACGCATCGTCGACGATGCTCCCGCCGCGCGCCCCGACTCAGCCGCCGTGGACAACGCCGCCGCCTCCAGCCTGCAGACCAGCGGCCAGTTGGTCACCGCGCAGGGGCCGGGCGAGGTGGCCGACCGCCGGGGCGCCGATGCGGCCGCGGCCCCGGTCATCGCGGTTTCCGCTGGCGGTGTCACCAGCTCCCCGGGCACCGCCGTGGCAGGGCTGTACGGACAGCTCGCCCTGTCGTCCAGCGGCGCCTACACCTACAGCGCAGATCCGGCCAATGCGGCCGTGGCCGGGCTCGCGCCCGGCGCGATCCTCCGGGACGTCTTCACCTACACCATCAGCGATACGGACGGCGACACCAGTACGGCCTCGCTCACCATCACCATCCGCGGCGAAGCCGTGCCGCTGCCGCTTGCCGGACCAGGCTGGCTCCTGGACGGCGAGCGCAGGGATCGGACCCTCTACGAGGTCCGGCCCCCGCGCCTTGATCCACAGAATGGGCAATACCTGCACGTGCAGCAGGCCGTTCGCAGCGCGCAGGCTACCGCCATCAGCCTGGCGCGGGCAGTGCAAGGCCTGGCGGGCCCGCCAGGCGGCGAGATTCACGCCGAGGACCTTGCCCTGGACCGGGGCGCCGAACACGCCGAGCACGTCTCCTCCGACGGCGTGCGTTATGCGCGACGGCTTTTCGCCGATGTTCTCGAACCGCCAGGCACGATGGGCAGCACGCTGCGGCTGGGCACCGAGACACTGTTCGACGCCTTCTCGCCCTTCGCCAAGGGCACCCCTGCGGCCGCGGAACAGCCCGGCGAGCCACCAGGCGAACCGGACAAACCAGCGGAGGATGAGGCTCCTGCCGGGGCCGAGAGCGCCGAGAGCGCGGCAACAGCTGAGGACCCGGGCGAAGCCGAACAAGCGGGCGAGCCTGAAGACGGCGGCGCGGCAGGGGCCGAAGACGAGGACGAAGCCGATCTCGACGAAGACGCCGCCGCTGGCGCGGCCGCCACGGTTGCGAGCGCCGCCGCCCAGGGCTTCTCCCGTCAGCTGCGGCACATGGCGCTGGAGCGCGCGCTCGCCCCGGCGGAGGGCAGCCCCGTGCGGGTAAAGCGCGTGGCGGCGCAAATCGCGTACGAATTCGAATCAATGAAGGCAATGGCATGAGCAGGCAGTTTGTGTGGTCCGGGTGGCGTCTGCGCCCGCTGATGACCCGCGCGGCGGTGGTGCTGGCCGCCCTGGCCGCCGGGTGCAGCATCGTTCCCGAGCGATTCAGCTCGGAGCAGGTGGCGGAGCGCGTGCAGCGCGACCAGGCGGCCATGTACGCCGATCAGCAGGCGCTCAGCGAGCCCGTCACCTTCTCCGGCGCCCTGGCCCGCGCCCTGAAATACAACCTCGATTACCGCCTGAAGCTCATGGAAAGCGCTTTGTCCGAGGGCCTGCTGGACGTGTCCCGCTACGACCTGTTGCCCAAGCTGATGGCCGATGCCGGCTACCGGGCGCGCAGCAACGACTCCGGCGGCACCAGCATCGGCATCGAGGACCGCCAGGTGAGCCTGCGCCCCTCCACCGCCGAGGAGCGCAACTTCAACACCTCGCGGGCGGAACTGTCGTGGAACGTGCTCGACTTCGGTATCAGCTACTACCGTGCCAAGCAGAACGCCGACGGCGTCAACATCGCCGAGGAACGCCGCCGCAAGATCCTGCAGAACATCGTCCAGGACGTGCGCAGCGCCTACTGGCGGGCGGCGGCGGCGCAGCGCCTGTCGGGCGAGGCCGATGCCCTGCTGGTGTCGATCCGCGCCGCCATCAGCCGCTCCCGCGACGCCGAGCAGGCCGGCTTGCTGCCGCCGGCCCAGGCGCTTGCCTATCAGCGTTCCCTGCTCGACGCCATGACGCTCGTTAACCTGCGCCGGCAGGAAATGGAGTTCGCCCGCCGCGAACTGGCGGCGCTGATGAGCGTGCGCCCTGGAACCGAGGTGCGCGTCGTGGAAGCGGCCGAGACACCGCTGCCCGCGGTGCGGTCGGACATGAGCGAGCTGGAACTGCTGGCCCTCACCCGGCGCCCGGAGCTGCGCGAGGAAGACTACCGCGCGCGCATCACCCAGAACGAGGCGCGGCGCCAGCTCGCCGCGCTGTTTCCCAGCCTGAACATCTTCACCGGGGCCAGCTACAGCTCCAACAAGTTCCTCTACAACAACAGCTGGACCGACGCGGGAGCGACCGTATCCGTCAATCTCATGCGGCTCGCCTCGTTGCCCGCGGTGCGCAATGTCACCAAGGCCCAGGAGCAGGTGGATTCCGCCCGCCGCATGGCGCTGTCCATGGCGGTAATCACCCAGGTGCGTGTGGCGGTGGGGCGCTACGGGCTCACGGTGCTCGACCACGACCTCGCCCGCGAGTCCGCGCAGGTGGATCAGCGCGTGGCCGCCATTGCCCGCGCCGGAAGCGCGAGCCGCCTGGAAAGCGAGCTCGAGGCGCTGCGCACCGAGAGCCGCGCCCTCGTGTCGCGCTACCAGCAGGCCAACGCCTATGCCTCGGCGCAGGCCGCCTTCGGCCGGGTGATGAACTCCCTTGGCATCGACCTCCTGCCTGGCGAGGTGCGCTCGGCCGAATTGCCGGACTTGCAGCGCGCCATCGACGAGGCCCTCAAGACCGGCGAGCGCGAAGCCTTCGCCACGGGCGCGGCCGAAGTGCCCGCGCCGCGCACGCTGCGCGTCACGGTGACCGGTCTGGACAGCGACGAAACCGCGGCAGCCGTGCGAAAGGCGGTGGAGCGCACCCTGACACGCGCCGAGGTCGGTCTGGGGGAGTCGGGCGACGCCCTGAGGCTCACCATGAATCTGCGGCCGATGCCCCCGGGCGGCGGGCGTCCCGCCTGGCAGATGGCGCTGTCCGAGGCGGGCGGCGGTGAGGTGTTCACGGCCGACTACGCCAGCGTGCTGCCCGCAGCCGCCGGCAGCGGCACTCTGGCAGCCTTCGCCGAGGCGGCGGTGCTGTCGGCGCTGCCCCGCCTGCGCGAGGCGCTGGTTCAGCCCGCCCCGTCGCAATGATGGCGGCGGGGCGCAGGGTTTACGGGCTGCTCGCCGCGGGCTTGTCGCTGGCGGGTGTGGCGCTGCCTCAGGCAGCCTGCGCGAGGGCCGGCGACATGGAGGTGCGCCTGCTGGTGGTGGCCGCCCAGGAAAGCAGCATTTCCGCACCGGCGGCTGCGCAGGTGGCGCTGGTGGAGGCCGGTTTGGGCGACAGCGTGCGCGCGGGCAGCCCGCTGGTGCAGTTCGAGTGCGCCGAGGTGCGCGCGCGGCGCGAGGCGGCGCTGGCCGAGGTGCAGTCCGCGCGCCTGCAGCACGAGGCCAAGCTGAGGCTGCAGGGCTTGCAGTCGGCGGCCGAGATCGAAGTGGCGCTGGCGGCGGCCGCCGTGGACCGCGCCCAGGCGCAGGCCGAAGTGGTGGCTGCCCAGCTTGCGCAGTGCGTAGCTCGGGCCCCCTTCGACGGCAAGGTGGCGCGCATCCACGTCAAGGCCGGGCAGAGCGTCACCGCCGGGGCGCCCATCGTCGACGTGGTGGGCGACGGGGCGCTCAAGGCGCGCATCAACGTGCCGTCGCGCTGGCTTTCGTGGCTGCGCCCGGGACAGCGCCTGGAAGCCGTCATCGAAGAGACCGGTCGCCGGTACGCCATGCGCGTGTCCCGCATCGCCGGGCGCGTGGACGCGGTCAGCCAGACCATCGAAATCGAGACGGCCTTCGACGACGCGGGCAGCGGCCTGCTGCCGGGGATGAGCGGCCGGGTGCTGGCGCCAGGCCGCTAGCGGGCTTGGCGAATCCCATGGATGCGCAGCCGTATCTCCGGCTCGCCGAGCGGGTCCGCGCGGCCGTCGACTTGGCCGAACTGGCCTTCGTGCTGTGCAACGACATGCGTGCCCTTGCGCCGTACCGGCAGGCCGCGATCGTCGTCTTCGGCCGCGGCGGCCGACCCACCCTGATGGCGCACTCCGGGCTGGCCACGGTGGACGCAGATACGCCCTTCGCCTTGTGGATCGCGGAAGCGGTGGCGGCGCTGCGCCCCGCGCTGCCCATCCCGCCCGCCTCGGCAGCACCGCTGGCGGCGGATGCCGCCAGCCTGCCCGAGCGCCTCGCCGTCGGCTGGGCCGAGTGGCTGCCCGGGCACGCGCTGCTGTTCCCGCTGGGCGGGCCCGACGGGGTGCTGCGGGCGGTCCTGCTGCTGGCTCGTGATGAACCGTGGCCTCAAGAACTGACGGAAGGAAGCCCCGAGCGGTGGCTAGCCGCGGCGGCTCAGGCGGGCGGCCACGCCTGGTGGGCCCTGTCGGCCCGGGCACCGCGCGCAGCGGAGCGCGCCCGCGCCCTGCTGCGCTCCCGGGCCCTGTGGGCGGTGGCGGCCGCGGCGCTGCTGCTGCTGGCCGTGCCGGTGCGCGAATACGCCCTCGCCCCGGCGGAGGTCATCTCCCTTTCCAGCGAAGTGATCGCGGCGCCGCAGGCGGGCGTGATCCGCCAGATGCGCGTTCAGCCCAACGCCGTCGTACGCAAGGGCGATGTGCTGGCGGAGTTCGACGACACCACGCTGCGCAACCGTCTGGCGGTGGCACGGGCTTCCATGGCCACGGCGCGGGCCGATTTCCTGCAGTCCTCCCAGCGGGCCTTCGAGCGCCAGGAGGCCCGGGCCGAGATGGGCCAGGCCGAAGCGCGGGTGCGCGAGCGCGAGACGGAGATCGGCGCCCTGGCCGCGGAGATGGCCCGCCAGCAGGTGCTGGCGCCCGCCGATGGCGTGTTCATCTATTCGCACCCCGACGACTGGGCCGGCAAGCCGGTGCAGACCGGCGAGCGCATCGGGCTGCTGAGCGACCCCGCCCGGCTCGGCGTGCAGGCCTGGGTGCCGGTGGCCGATGCCATCAACCTCGCGCCGGGCGCGGCCATGACGCTGCTGCTGCGCGTGGCGCCGCTGCAGCCCCTGCCGGCCACGCTGCAATACGCCTCCTACCAGGTGGTGGATTCGCCCGAGGGCATCGCCGGCTACCGGGTGCGCGGCAGCCTGGACGCGCCCGCCGGGGTGGCCCGCCTGGGCCTGCGCGGCACCGTGCGCATCAGCGGTGAGTCCACCCCGCTGGGTTACCTGCTGCTGCGCCGGCCCGTGGCGGCGCTGCGCGAGTGGTGCGGATGCTGACCGCCGCCTTGCCAGGTACAGGCACGGCCGGCACGCCCTGGCCAGAACCCTCCCGGCCCGCGCCGCAGACGCCGCCCTGGCCCGCGCTGCGCGAGGAGTTGCGCCTGCACCGCGCCGGCAACAACCCGGACGGATCGCCCGCCTGGCACGTGGCCGATCCCGTGAGCAACCGCTTCTGCCGCATCGGCTGGCTGGAGTTCGAGATCCTGGTGCGCTGGGAGCTCGCCGATGCCGACCGCATCGCCGCGGACATCCGCGCCCACACCACCCTGGCGGCCGAAGCGCAGGACGTGGAAGCCTTCACCGCCTTCCTGCGGGCGCAGCAACTGCTGCGCGACCCCGTACGGCGCACCCACGCCGCGCGCTTCGGCTGGCGCTGGTGGCTGCACAACTACCTCTTCCTGCGCATCCCGCTGGTGCGCCCCGCGCGGCCCCTTGCCTGGCTGGCGCCGCGCCTCGCGCCGCTGTGGTCACGCGGTTTCCTGGTGCTCACGGTGCTGGCGGGCCTGAGCGGGCTGCTGCTGGCCAGCCGCCAATGGGACGACGTGGGCGCCGGCCTGAGCGGCCTGTTCACCTGGCAGGGCGGGCTCACGGTGCTGGCGGCCCTGGCCCTGTCCAAGCTGGTTCACGAACTGGCGCACGCGCTCACCGCGACCCGGCTGGGGGTGCGCGTGGGCCACATGGGCGTGGCGCTGGTGGTGTTGTGGCCCATGGCCTATACCGACACCGGCGAGGGCTGGAAGCTGTCGGAATCCCGCGAGCGCCTCGCCATCGCCAGCGCCGGCGTGCTGGCCGAGCTGGCGCTCGCGGCCTGGGCCACGCTGCTGTGGTGCCTGCTGCCCGACAGCGCCCTGCGCCAGGGCCTGCTGCTGCTGGCCACCACCTCGTGGACCTGGACGCTGCTGGTGAACGCCAGCCCGTTCATGCGCTTCGACGGCTACTTCATCCTGTGCGACTGGCTCGATTTCCCGGCCCTGCACGAACGCGCCGGCGCCTTCGCGAAACGCTGGCTGCGGCGCGCGGTGCTGGGCCTTCGTGCGCCGCCGCCGGAACCGCTGCCCCACGGGCGCGGCGCGCTGCTCACCGGCTTCGCCCTGGTGACCTGGCTGTACCGTCTGGTGCTGTTCGTGGGCATCGCCGTGGTGGTGTACCACGCCTTCTTCAAGGCCCTGGGCATCGTGCTGTTCGCCGTGGACATCTGGGTATTCGTGGCACGCCCGGTGGCCGCTGAACTGCGCGCCTGGTGGGGGCTGCGCGCGCGCGTGCGCGTGGCGCGGGTGGTGCTGCTGCTGCTCGCCACCGGCCTGCCCCTGGCGGCGCTGCTGCTGCCCTGGCCCACCCGCGTAACCGCCCCGGGCGTGCTGCGCGCGGCCAGTGAGCAGGCGCTGTACGCGCCCTTCCCGGGCCGTATCGAGCAACTGCACGTGCGCGAGGGCCAGCCGCTGCCCGCCGGCGCCGCCGTGGCCGACCTGCGCGCCCCCTTCGAGGAAGACGAGCAGCGCCGCGCGCTGGCCCTGGCGGAGGGCTATCGCCGGGCCGCCGAGGGTGCCGTGGGCCTGGAGCAGGACGGCGCGGCGCGAGGCGTGATCGCCGAACGCCAGCGCCAGCGCTGGACCGCCGAAGCCGAAGCGCGCGCCGCCGAGATGGGGCGCCTGCGGCTGACCACCGACAACGAGGGCCGCGTGAGCGACCTCGATCCGATGCTCACGGCCGGCAGCTGGATCGACGCCTCCACGCCCATCGCCTGGCTCGTGAGCGACCGCGGCTGGCAGGTGGAGGCCCTGGTGGCCGAAGCGGACCTGCCGCGCATCCGCGCCGGCAACCGCGCCGCGGTGTTCGTGTCCGGCACGGCGCAACGCCTGGACGGCGAAGTGGCGTGGATCGACCCCTCCCGCGCCCAGCGCCTGCCCCATGGATTGCTCGCCCAGCCCCACGGCGGGCCGGTGGCGGTGCTGCAGCCCGACCGGGCAGGCGGCGGCATCCAACCGGCCGAGGCGCTCTACCGCGTGCTGGTGCAGGGCCAGGGCGCCATGCCTGGGCGCCTCGCGGTACGGCGCGTCACCGTGCACATCGAGGCCGAACCCTCCAGCCCGGGCCGCCGGTGGCTGGCCAACGCCGCGGCGGCGCTGCTGCGGCAAGGAGCGTTTTGAGGCAGGCGGGGTGTGGGGTTGCGGCCATGGTGCCGTGGGCGGCCCGCGGTTACCAGCGGGCGGGTGCGGGTCGCGGAGCTGCGCGGCTCCATCGCCTGCAGGGTGGCAGATAAGCACAATGATTGAATGCGAGAGCTGCCCCCAACTGCTCGAGAAATCCGCCGCCTGGTCCTGATCCTGACGAACGCGCCGACGACACCGTCGACGACTGCGACTCAGCTCCGGAATGCCTCTATCGTCAGCCCCTCGATCGGCTCGAAGTGTTTGGCATTGCCGGTGAGCAGGGGCAGGTGATGTTCGATCGCGGTGGCCGCGATCAGCGCGTCGGGCAAACGCAGCCCGCAGGACTGGGCCAGTTGGTCGATCAGCGCCATGGCCCGCGTTGAGATCGCCGTCGTCACTGGCAGGATGTCGGGGGCGCGCACCGCCAACCCCTTCTTGAGCCGCGCGAGTGGCGCTGTGGACGGTGCTGGGGCAGGGGAGCGAGATCGGGAAAGGAACTCGTCACCGGGTACCTTGCCTACGCGGGGAGGGCTGGAGACAAGAGGCAAGACCCCGGGATGTCCTAAGGCCGGACCGTCCGCCCCTGCGCCCGTGCGATCAGGCGGCTCACTCGAGAAATCGACAGGCCCAGCTCGCGGGCCAGCGCCGTCATGGTGAGCGCGCCTTCGGTGTGGGCGCGGTACAGCGCCTCTTCGCGGCTGGCGCACTGAGCCAGCCATTGCTGCAATGTCCTGGGCGCCGAACGCTGGGCCCGGGGCGTGTCGCGCGCTGCCTTGCGGGGCGGTTCGGCGAGCGCCTGCATACGGTCCACGAAAGCCTCGTCGCCCAGATAGATCTGCTGGCGCAGCCCCTCATCCCACAACGCCACGTCGCGGCCCTGCGCCACCAGCGCCGCGTAGCGCCGGGCCGCGCGGCGCCGGTCGGCGGCCGTGGTGGCGGGCTCCTGCAGCAGGTAGCCGTGCAGACCGTCCGTATCGAGCCAAGGCGGCGTGGCCGCGTCAACCACATGCGCGCGATAGCTGGACCAGGGCCAGTCCCCCGGCCCGGTCACCATGCGCGCACGCACAGGGTTGAGTTCCACATAACGGCACACCTCCAGGAGGTAGGCATCCCGATCCACCAGAATGGCCTTGAAGCGGCCCTGGAACAGGTGCCCCACCTTGCCGTGCCGGCGGTTGTACGCCTGCGTGTACACGCCATTGAGATGGCGCATCAGCCGCGACAGGTTGGCCTGCCGCGTGTGCAGCACGAAGTGATAGTGATTGCCCATCAGGCAATAGGCCAGCACCTGCGCGTCATAGCGCCCCATGCCCTCCTCCACCACATCGAGCAAGGCGGCGCGGTCGGTGTCGTCCTCGAAGATCGGCTCGCGCCGGTCACCGCGCGAAGTGACGTGGTAGATGGCTCCGGGGAATT
>DAIPHN010000122.1:0-10582 GCA_036771335.1 Burkholderiales bacterium | reverse complement strand
CGGCGCCACCCGGCCGGACCTGGCGGCCGTGCGCTATGGGCTGATCCCCCTGGGCGACCGCACCTACGCCGACACCTTCTGCTTCGGCGGTAAGCGCTTCGACGCGCTGCTCACCGAGCTGGGCGCGCGCCGCATCGGCGAGCCGCTGTTGCACGACGCCAGCAAGGGCACCATGCCCGAGGAAGTGGCCGGCGAGTGGATCGAGGGCTGGATGGCGCAGGTGCGCGAGGGCGAGCTTGCCTGAGGCGTAAGTCCAGCCCTGGCCGCACCGCCTCCGCCTTGGCGAACGGCCTGCTAGTACCGGTACACTTCGGCGAGGCTTTTCCATCGGGACCACCAGCCGTCACTGCGCGGCCTGCGTCCGAAAAGCGCGAAGGAGATCACTGATGAGTTTGCACGTGCGTGCCCTTGCCCTCGCCCTGGCGTTGCTGCTCGCGGAGGGTATTCCGTTTGCCGCCCGCGCCAACACCCTGCGTATGGCCGACCAGGGCGACGTGATGTCCATGGACCCGTACATGATCAACGAGGCGCTGCTGCTGAGCTTCATGGGCAACGTCTACGAGGGCCTGACGGGCCGCGGCAAGAAGCTGGAAACCACCCCGGAGCTGGCCACGGACTGGAAGCAGACGGCGCCCACCGTGTGGCGCTTCAACCTGCGCCGCGGCGTGAAGTTCCACGACGGCACGCCCTTCACCGCCGACGACGTGATCTTCTCCCTGGAGCGCGCCCGCGGCGAGGGCTCGGACGTGAAGACCTACGTGGCGCCCATCAGGGAAATCCGCAAGGTGGACAGCCACGCCATCGACATCGTCACCCACGAGCCCTATCCCATCCTGCCCCAGGCCATCAGCGTCTGGTACATCCTTTCGAAGCAGTGGTGCGAGAAGAACAACGCGGTGCGCCCGGTGGACGTGCGCAAGGGCACCGAGAACTTCGCCAGCACCCGCGCCAACGGCACCGGGCCCTTCCGCCTCAAGTCGCGCGAGCCTGGCGTGCGCACCGTGCTCCAGCCCAACCCCGAGTGGTGGGGCAAGCCCGAGCACAACCTCACCGAGGTGGTGTTCACGCCCATCTCCAATGACGCCACGCGCGTGGCGGCGCTGCTGTCGGGCGAGATCGACATGATGCAGCCCGTGCCCCTGCAGGACGTGCCGCGGCTGCAGGGCAGCGCCGCGCTCAAGGTGGCGCAGGGCGGCGAGATCCGCACCATTTTTCTGGGCATGGACCAGAAGCGCGACGAACTGCTGGGCTCGAACGTGAAGGGCAAGAACCCCTTCAAGGACCGGCGCGTGCGCCAGGCGGTGTACCAGGCAATCGACGTGGAGGCGATCCGCGCGCGCATCATGCGCGGCGCCTCGCGCCCCACGGCGCTGTTGATCGCCCCGGAGGTGCAGGGCTTCAGCGCCGAGTTGAACAGGCGCCTGCCCTTCGACCCCGAGGGGGCCAGGGCGCTGCTGGCCGAGGCGGGCTATGGCGGCGGCTTCGATCTCAGCATGAACTGCCCCAACGACCGCTATGTGAACGATGCCGAAATCTGCCAGGCCGTTGCCTCCATGCTGGCCAAGGTGGGGGTGCGCATCAACCTGGTGGCGGAAACCAAGTCGCTGTGGTTTCCGCGCGTGCTGCGGCGTGACACGGCCTTCTACCTGTTCGGCTGGGTGCCCGCCAGCCAGGACGCCCACAATGCGCTCTACGCGCTGGTGGCGACGCCCGGCGAGGGCGCGCAGGGGCAGTTCAACCTGGGCGCCTATTCCAACGCCCGCATCGACCAGCTCACGCGCCAGATCGCGTCCGAGGCCGACCTGGGCAAGCGCAATGGCTTCATCGCTGAGGCCTTCCGGCTGATGCAGGAAGACGTGGCCTACATCCCGCTGCACCAGCAACCGCTCACCTGGGGCATGAAGAAGAACGTGGACATGGTGCAGCTGGCCAACAACTTCAACTACCTGCGGTGGGCCACGGTGAAGTGATGCGGGCGTGGGCCGAGAAAAAGCTGGATCGGCGGGAAAGGCGTGCCAGGCGCGGCTTGATTTAGGTGAGCCTCGCCCCCCGGGACCACGCAATTCCATAGGAAGAAAAATCGAGCCAGGGAGCGCCCGACCTACAATCGGGGGAGCATTGACGATTCCGGACGACCACTCCTGTGCCTCTGCCAGCCATCAGAGCAACGGGCGATCTCCCGGAAGGAGTGCATCGCGCCTCCATGAGGGAATTGCTGGTCGCGTTTGGTGACGCGACTGCGCAGCGCAAGCGGGTCAGCATCCGTCTGAAGACAGTCTACGAAACAGTTCGCTCAACGGGCCGAATGCGGCGCTTCATCGTGTTTGGGTCGTTCGTATCCACCAAGCCTGATCCGAACGACGTGGATGTGTTTCTGATCATGGACAACGCCTTTGACGTGACCCAGGTTACTGGAGAAGCCGCCTTGCTGTTCAACCATCCCGTTGCTCAAGCGCACTTCGGGGCGAGTATCTTCCGGCTGCGGCAGCTCGCGGCCACGCCGAACGAGGAAGAGGCGATTCGCGGCTGGCAGCGCAAGCGCGACGGAACAAACAGGGGAATCGTCGAGATTCGGGAGGATTGATCATGATTGCCAACGACCAGGAGTTGAAGGTCACCCTTGATCGCATTGCGCAGTTTCAGGCGCAGGTGGCGCACCTGCGTCACGCGGAGACGAATCCGGCCAACTATCGGGCCGCGGTGTCCGGGTATCTTGCCGAGGTCGATCGCATGCAGCTCGAAGTGCGCGAGTATCTCTGCTTGCACCCCGCCGACACCGCGGCAGTCTGATAACGGCTCTGTGGTGTCCCGTTTAATGGGCACCGGCCGCGCCGCGCCGTGAGCCGGCTTGCCGCCTGGCTGGATTCCGACCTCGCCTGGTCGTTCCGGCGCTCGCCCGTCACCGTGGCCGCGGCGGCCGTGGCGCTGCTGTGCGTGGGGGGCGCGCTGCTGGCGCCGTGGATCGCGCCCCACGATCCCTTTGACCTTGCCGCCCTCGACCTGATGGATGCGCTGGCGCCGCCCGCGTGGATGGCCGAGGGGCGCTGGCGTTTTGCCCTGGGCACCGACGACCAGGGGCGCGACGTGCTCTCGGGCATCCTGTATGGCGCGCGCATTTCCATGGCCGTAGGCGCGGCCTCCGTGCTGCTGTCGGCCCTGGGGGGCGTGGCGCTGGGGTTGCTGGCGGGCTATGCGGGCGGCGCCGTGGACGCCTTCGTCATGCGCGTGGCGGACGTGCAGTTGTCCTTTCCGGCCATTCTCGTAGCGCTGCTGGTGGACGGCGTGGCGCGCGTGGCACTGCCCGAGCTGGCCCACGGCGCCGCCGCCTTCTGGGTGATCGTGCTGTCCATCGCCCTGTCGGGCTGGGTGCAGTACGCCCGCACCGTGCGCGGCTCCACGCTGGTGGAGGCGCGCAAGGAATACGTGCAGGCCGCGCGCCTGATCGGCCGCCACCCGGCCGCCATCGTGCTGCGCCACATCCTGCCCAACGTCACCGGCCCGGTGCTGGTGATCGCCACCATCCACGTGGCCACGGCTATCACCACCGAGGCCACCCTGTCCTTCCTGGGGGTGGGCATGCCGGCCACCACGCCTTCCCTGGGCACGCTCATCCGCACCGGCAACGATTTCCTGTTCTCCGGCGAATGGTGGATCACCCTGTTTCCCGGGCTCGCCCTGGTGGCGCTGGTGCTGTCGGTGAACCTGCTGGGCGACTGGCTGCGCGATGCGCTCAACCCGAGGCTGGCATGAGCGCACCGGGCCGCTCACCAGCGCAGGGCCCGCAGGCCGGGCCGGCGACGGTGCCCGTGCTGGAAGTGCGCGGCCTGACGGTGGAGTTCGCCACCCGGCGAGGGGTGGTGCGGGCGGTGGAGGACCTCTCCCTCGCCATCGGCGAAGGCCAAGTGCTGGGCGTGGTGGGCGAGTCCGGGGCGGGCAAGTCGCTCACCGGCACCGCGGTGCTGGGCATGCTGGAGCCGCCGGCGCGCATCGGCGCGGGCGAAATCTGGCTGGGCGGGGAGCGCATCGACCACCTGCCGCCAGCGCAACTGCGGCGCCTGCGCGGGCGCCACATGGGGGCTATCTTTCAGGATCCGCTCACGGCCCTCGACCCGCTGTTCACCGTGGGTGACCAGATCGAAGAGACCATCCGCGCCCACCTGCCCGTGTCGCGGGCCGAGGCGCGCGCCCGTGCCGTGGCGCTGCTGGCCGAGACCGGCGTGCCGGCGCCCGAGCGGCGCATGGATCAGTACCCCCACCAGCTCTCCGGGGGGCTGCGCCAGCGGGTGGTGATCGCCCTGGCGCTATGTGCCGAGCCGCGGCTGGTGATTGCCGACGAGCCCACCACCGCGCTGGACGTATCCACCCAGGCCCAGATCATCGCCATGCTCAAGCGCATCACCCGCGCCCACGGCACCGCCGTGATGCTGGTGACCCACGACATGGGCGTGATCGCCGAGACCGCCGACCGGGTGGCCGTGCTCTATGCCGGGCAGGTGGTGGAAAGCGGCCCGGTACGCCAGGTGCTGCACGCACCCCGCCACCCCTACACCGCCGGGCTGATGGCCGCCATTCCGCGCCTGGGCGCCGTGGGTGCGCGGCTGGCGCAGATCGACGGCGCCATGCCGCGCCCCGGTGCGCTGCCGCGCGGCTGCGCCTTCCATCCCCGTTGCCCGAAGGCGATGCAGCGCTGCCGGGCGCAACGGCCACCCGCCGTGGCCGATGCCCTGTCGGAGGTGGCCTGCTGGGCGGTGCCCGCAACGCATGCGGAGGGGGCTCAGCCGCCGGTCGCCAGCGCGGTGCCATGAACGCGGCCATGCCAGACTCGCCGCTGCTGATTGCCGAAGACCTGGCGCGCGACTTCGACGTCTCCGCGCCCTGGATCGAGCGCCTGATCGGGCGCGCGCCGCGCCGCCGTCTGCGGGCGGTGGACGGCGTAAGTTTCGCCATCGCCCGCGGCCGCACGCTGGCGCTGGTGGGCGAGTCGGGCTGCGGCAAGTCCACCGTCGCGCGGCTGGTGACCGGCCTGTATCGCCCGTCCCGCGGGCGCGTGCTGCTCGACGGCGTGGACGTGAGCGCTGCCCGCGGCGCGGCCGGCGCCGCGGTTCGCCGGCGCATGCAGATGATTTTTCAGGACCCCTACGCAAGCCTCAATCCGCGCTGGCGGGTGGGCGACATCGTGGCCGAGCCGGCGCGCGTGCAGGCGCGGGTGCGCGGCGGTGCGCAGAGCGCCGCCCTGGTGGCAGAGTTGCTCCGGCAGGTGGGCCTACACCCCGACGATGCCCGCAAGTACCCGCACCAGTTCTCCGGCGGACAGCGGCAGCGCATCTCCATCGCCCGGGCGCTATCGTCCGCGCCGCAGTTCCTGGTGTGCGACGAGCCCACCTCGGCGCTGGATGTCTCCGTGCAGGCCCAGGTGCTCAACCTGCTGGCGGATCTGCAAACACGCCTGGGACTGACCTGCCTCTTCATATCCCACAATCTGGCGGTGGTGGAGTACATGGCCGACGACATCGGCGTCATGTATCTGGGCCGCATCGTGGAGTCTGGCGCGCGCGACGCCGTGCTGTCGCGGCCCGCGCACCCGTACACGCGCCTGCTGCTCGACGCCGTGCCCGACCTGGCCATGACCGGCCGCGCCCGCACGCCCGTGGGCGGCGAAGTGCCCAACCCTATCGACCCGCCCGCCGGCTGTGCCTTCCACCCGCGCTGCCCGTGGGCCGATGCCCGCTGCCGCGCGGAGCCGCCGGCCCTGTGGGTCGATGGGCGGGGCCGGGTGGTTGCCTGCCACGCCGTGCAGGAAGGGCGGTTGGGTTGAGCGCTCCCCTGCCATCCCGATGCGCGGTGCGTTCCGCTGAGCGTCCCGGGGATCACCGGCGATGATGGCTCCCGCGCCGCCGGCCACCCGGTTCGAGGTGGTCTTCCGGGGCGAAACGCACGGTCCGTTCTCGCCCGTGGAGGCGGTTGCCTTCGTGCATCGGAACGTCATTCCGCTGAACGCGGCGGTGCGTGTGGCCGGCCAGAAGCGTTTGTGGCCGCTGCGCCGCTTCCCCCGGCTCGCCGAGGCGGCGACGCTGGCCGCCAGGGGGCGTGCGCTGCCGCCGGTGCAGGCCACGGGCACCGGGTTGCGCGACGGCGCCGACTACACTCCCAACCACCTGTCCGCACTGGAGCGGTTCGCGGCGCTGTTTTGGGCTGCGGGCTTAGTCGGCTTCAGCGCGCTGGGCCTGGCCAAGGGCGAGATTCCCATCGTCGGCGGCAAAGGCGCTGGTGTGTTGGTGGGCGGTGCCGGTCTCTGGGTGATGCTGTGCGCCAACCTGCTGCTGGCCGCCGCCGCCCTGGTGGCCTTGGCGGATCACTACGACCGGCGCAACAACGAGCGGCAGTACCGCCGCGCCTTCGGAGTCCTTGGCCTGGGCGGCGTGGGAGCTTTGATCCTGGCGGTGGTCATGGGTCTCGATCACAGCCGGCTGTCGTCCACCCCGAGCACGGATGCGGATAGGACATGGGCGCCCCGGCCCCTGGCGGCGGACTCGACGCCATTTCGCGCCTTGCCCATGGCCACCGGGCACGATGCTGCTACCGTGTACGTGGTGGCCACGCGCAACTGCTCCCGGGAAGCGTCCTTGCGGGCCGACCGGCTGGCCACGGATCTTGCGGCGCGCGGAATCCCCGTGGAACGGGTCCAGGACGTGTCCTTCGGCAATGTCCAGGCGGCGCAGGTGCCGGAGATAAATCAGGTGATGAGCGGGACCCTGCCCATCGTATTCGTGGCGGGCGCCGCGGCCAACAACCCCAGTCTCGACGCCGTGCTCGCGCAGCGGCAGGGGCTTGGCCGCTGAGGGGCAGGATCACTTGTCCCCGTCCGCCGCGAAGGCGGCGCGCGCCTCGACAGCGCAAATTGGCGGCGGCGCCACGAAGCCGCCGAGGCGGAGCGCATTGCGCCGCGCGCTCGCCGTGTGTCACCATCCCTCGGCGCCGTGCCCAGCGCGCCAGCCGGTGCGTGCCGGCCGTTGGTAACCTCTCCAGCCACCCACCCTTCGCAACGCCGCCGCCAGAACGTGCCCCTGTTGAGCGTGACTGATCTTACCGTGCGGTTCGGCGGCATCGTGGCGCTCGATGGCGTGAGCTTCAACATCGAGCCCAGGCGCATCTGCGGGCTGCTCGGCCCCACCGGCGCAGGCAAGACCACGCTGTTCAATTGCCTGTCGCGGCTGTACCGCTTCGAGCGCGGCCGCATCGAGTTCGACGGCAGGAGCCTCGCCGAGGTGCCGCGCCATTGTGTGGCCGGCCTGGGCGTGGGCCGCACGTTCCAGAACCTGGCGCTGTTCCGCTCCATGAGCGTGCTGGACAACGTGCTGGTGGGCAGCCACGCGGCCACCCGGGGCGGATTTCTCGCCGCGGCGCTGCGCCTGCCCTTCGTGCGGCGCGAGGAGGCGCGGGCGCTGCGCGGCGCGGAAGAGCTGGTGGAACTGCTCGACCTCGGGGCGGTGGCCCACCGGCGCGTGTCGGACCTGCCCTTCGGCACCTGCAAGCGCGTAGAGCTGGCCCGGGCGCTGGCGTCGCGGCCGCGGCTGCTGCTGCTGGACGAGCCGGCCGCCGGGCTCAACCACGAGGAGGTGGACGGTCTGATGGGCCTCATCACGCGGCTGCGCGAGCGCCTCGCCCTCACCGTGCTGCTGGTGGAGCACCACATGAACCTGGTGATGCGGGTGTCCGACCAGGTGGTGGCGCTGGACTTCGGCCGCAAGATTGCCGATGGCCTGCCCGCCGAGGTGCAGCGCGATCCCGAAGTGATCCGCGCCTACCTGGGAAGCTGAGCCCATGGCGGCCATCCTCGAAGTGTCGGGACTTCACGCCGGCTACGGCGCGGCCGACGTGCTCGACGGCGTGGCGCTGCGCGTGGAGGAGGGCGGCATCACCGCGGTGCTGGGCGCCAACGGCGCGGGCAAGACCACGCTGCTGCGGGCGGTGTGCGGGTTGATCCGGCGCCGCGGCAGCCTGCGCTTCGCCGGCCAGGACATCGCCGCCGCCCAGACCGAGGACATCGTGCGCCTGGGGCTCGCCCACGTGCCCGACGGGCGCGGCACTTTCCTGCAACTCACCGCCGAGGAGAATCTGCGCGTGGGCGCCATCACGCGGCGCGACCGCGCCGCCGTGGCCGGCGACATGGAGCGCGTGTTCGGCTACTTCCCGCGGTTGCGCGAGCGGCGCGCCCAGCAGGCCGGTACCCTCTCTGGCGGCGAGCAGCAGATGCTCGCCATCGCCCGGGCGCTCATGCTGCGCCCGCGGCTGCTGGTGCTGGACGAGCCCTCCTTCGGGCTGGCGCCGCTGGTGGTGCAGGACATCTTCCGCATCATGCGCACCGTGAACGAGCAGGAGAAGGTGAGCATCCTGGTGGTGGAGCAGAACGCGCGGCTGGCCCTGGAGCTGGCAGGAGAGGCCTGCCTGCTGGAGACCGGGCGCGTGGTGCTCTCGGGGCCCGCGGCGCGCATCCGCGACGATGACACCGTGCGCCGCGCCTACCTGGGGTACTGAGCCATGGAAGCCTTCCTGCACCAGCTCGTCTCCGGCCTCGCCGCCGGCGGCATCTACGCGAGCCTCGCCCTGGCGCTGGTGATGATCTACCAGTCCACCCACCACATCAATTTCGCCCAGGGGGAGATGGCCATGTTCTCCACCTATCTCGCCTGGACGCTGCTGCAGGCGGGCCTGCCCTACTGGGTGGCGTTCGCCGCCACGCTGGGCATCAGTTGCGCCGCCGGCATGCTGATCGAGCGCGTCCTCATCCGGCCCGTGGAAAAGGCGCCGGTGCTCACGGTGGTGAGCACCTTCATCGCGCTGCTGGTGATCTTCAACAGCGTGGCGGGCTGGGTGTTCACCCACACGGTGAAGGTGTTCCCGAGCCCCTTCGGCGCGGGGCTGCTGCCGCGCAACCCCTTCATCTCGCCCCACGAGTTCGGCTCCATCCTGGTGACCCTGGGCGTGCTGGCGCTGCTGTACGCCTTCTTCCGCTTCACGCCGCTGGGGCTGGCCATGCGCGCGGCGGCGCTCAATCCCGTGTCTGCGCGCCTGTCGGGCATTCGCGTGGGGCGCATGCTGGCGCTGGGCTGGGGGCTGGCGGCGGCCATTGGCGCGGTGGCGGGCATGATGGTGGCGCCGGTGGTGTACCTCGACCCCAACATGATGGCCGGCATCCTGCTGTACGCCTTCGCGGCCGCGCTGCTCGGCGGCATCGACAATCCCCTGGGCGCGGTGGTGGGCGGCTTCGTGGTGGGCGTGGTGGAAAACCTCATGGGCGCCTACGTGATCGGCACCGAACTCAAGCTCACGGTGGCGCTGGTGCTGATCCTGGGCGTGCTGCTGTTCCGCCCCGCCGGCCTGTTCGGCCGCACCGTGGTGACGCGGGTCTAGGGCATGTCGCTGCCGCCGAAGATCGCGCCCGCGCCCCTTGAGCCCACCCTGCGGCGGGTGGTGATGGTGGCCGCCGTGCTGGCCGTGCTGTGTGTGCTGCCCTTCGTGTTGAGCGACTACCGCAGCTTCCAGCTCACCCAGGCGGTGATCTATGCCGTGGTGCTGCTGGGGCTCAACATTCTTACCGGCTACAACGGCCAGATTTCCCTGGGCCACGGCGCCTTCTTCGCCATCGGCGCCTACACCGCCGCCATCCTCATGGACCGCTGGGGCGTGCCCTACTGGGCCACGCTGCCCGTGGCGGGGGTGGTGTGCTTCGGCTTCGGCTTCGCCTTCGGGTTGCCGGCGCTGCGCCTGCAGGGCCACTATCTGGCGCTCGCCACCTTCGCCCTGGCGGTGGCCACGCCGCAGATCCTCAAGTACCGCAAGCTGGAAGAATTTACCGGCGGGGTGCAGGGCATCGTCATCATGAAGCCCGATCCGCCAGCGGGCCTGCCCCTGTCCCAGGACCAGTGGCTCTACCTGTTCACCCTCGCGGTGGCGGCGCTGCTGTTCCTGGCGGCGTGGAACCTGCTGCGCGGGCGAGTGGGGCGGGCGCTGGTGGCGCTGCGCGATCATCCGCTGGCGGCGGAATCCATGGGCATCAACGGCCCCCTCTACAAGACCACCGCCTTCGGCCTGAGCGCGCTCTACACCGGCGTGGGCGGCGCCCTGGGGGCCATCGCCGTGCAGTTCGTCGCGCCCGACAGCTTCCTGCCGTTTCTCTCCATCAGCTTCCTGGTGGGCATCACCGTGGGCGGGCTCGCCACCCTGTCGGGCGCCCTCTGGGGTGCGCTGTTCATCGTCTACCTGCCCAACTGGGCCGACGAGATTTCCAAGTCGGCGCCCTGGGCCATTTACGGTGTGATCTTGCTGGGGCTGGTGTACCTCATGCCGGGCGGTGTGGCGTGGATGCTGCCGCGGGCCTGGCAGTGGGTAGCGCGGCGCATCCGTCCGGACGGTGGCGCCGGGCCGCCCGGCTGAGTCGCTGCGCTATAGTCCCCGGGCGCTCCGGCACGGCCGCGGCGCAGCGACATCAAGGACGAATTACAAGGTACGCATCCTAGCCCAGGCTCTGGCGGTCTTCGACGCCGCGCTGCCAGCCCACGCCCAGAAGCAGTAAGGCCCCGGC
>DAIPHN010000121.1:6070-10622 GCA_036771335.1 Burkholderiales bacterium | reverse complement strand
ACCGGCGGGCGCCGGTAGCCGCCGGTGAGGTGCATCAGGTCCGGCTTTGGCATCCAGCGAGGGATAGTCACCGACTTCCAGGCCAGCCACTTCAAGCCGCGCATGCGGCGCACCTTCTCGGCGAAGGGCGATGGCGGGTAGTGGTGGAGGATCAGGTCGAACATGAACGGGGCGAACCAGGTGAAGCAAGAGGAAGGCGCGGACTCTAAGCGAAAAGCCGCGCCGCCGGCAAACCGCCCCATGGCCCTGAGACGGCAGCCGGAGGCGGGCGTTATACTTTGCCCGTTTGAACAACCTGCTACTCCACTGTGAATTCGGGTTGAGCGGCCGCTCCGCCACCCCTCTCACCCCCACGGGAGCCCCATGAACATTCGCGACTTCGCCCCCGAGAGTCTCAAGACACTCAACCTCGACCCCCTCTGGCTGCCCTTCACCGCCAACCGCCAGTTCAAGCAGCAGCCCCGCCTGCTGATTTCGGCGAAGGACATGTACTACCGCGACTACACTGGCCGCGAGATCCTCGACGGCATCGCTGGACTGTGGGCCGTGAATGCCGGCCACTGCCGCAAGCCCATCGTGGAAGCGATCCAGAAGCAGGCCGAGAACGTGGACTACGTGACCGGCTTCCAGCTGCACCACCCGGCCGCCTTCATGGCCGCCGAGCGTCTGGTGAAGATCACCCCGCAGGGCATGGGCCACGCCTTTTTCGTGAATTCCGGCTCCGAGGCCGTGGACACGGCCCTCAAGATGGCGCTGGCCTACCACCGCGCCCGCGGCGAAGGCACGCGCACCCGCTTCATCGGCCGCGAGCGCGGCTACCACGGCGTGGGCTTCGGCGGCATATCGGTGGGCGGCATGGTGGCCAACCGGCGCGTATTCGGCGGCGGGCTGCTGCCCCAGGTGGATCACCTGCCCCACACCCACCTGCCGGCGCACAACGCCTTCTCGCGCGGCCAGCCCGAGCACGGCGCGCACCTGGCCGACAATCTCGAGTCGCTGGTGGCCCTTCACGGGGCCGAGAACATCGCCGCCGTCATCGTGGAGCCGGTGGCCGGCTCCACCGGCGTGCTGGTGCCCCCCAAGGGTTACCTGGAGAAGCTGCGCGAAATCACGGCGCGCCACGGCATCCTGCTGATCTTCGACGAGGTCATCACGGGCTTCGGCCGCACCGGCAAGGCCTTCGCCGCCCAGACCTTCGGCGTCACGCCCGATCTCATCACCTGTGCCAAGGCGCTCACCAACGCTGCCGTACCCATGGGTGCCGTGGTGGTGACGAACCAGATCTACGACACCTTCATGACCGGCCCGGCGAATGCCATCGAGTTCTATCACGGCTACACCTACTCGGGTCATCCCCTGGCCGCCGCGGCAGCCATCGCCACCCTCGACCTGTTCGAGTCCGAGGGCCTGTTCGAGCGTTGCGCCTCGCTGGCAAGCTACTGGGAGGACGCGGCCCACTCCATGCGCGGCCTGCCCCACGTGATCGACGTGCGCAACATCGGCCTGGTGTGCGGCATCGAACTGCAGCCCATGGAGGGCAAACCCACAGCGCGCGCCTTCGAGGCCTTCCTGCGGGCCTACGAGAAGGGCGTGCTGATCCGCACCACCGGCGACACCATCGCCCTATCGCCCCCGCTCATCATCGAGAAGGCGCAGATCGACCGCATCTTCGAAACCATCCGCGAGGTCCTGAAGACGCTGCCCTGAGGCAGCCCGGCCCGCGCCACCACGGCTCCACGGGATTCCCGGGAGCCGTTTTTCTTTTCCGACCCGCCCGAAGCACGCCATGAAGATCGTCATCGCCCAGATGCAGCACGAAACCAACACCTTCTCCCCGGTGCCCACGCCCTGGGAAGCCTTCGGCCAGAACGGCCCGCTCCTGGGCGCCCAGGCGTTGGAGGGCATGCGCGGCACGCGCACGGCCATGGGCGGCCTGATCGCCGTGGCCGAGGCGGCCCAGGCGGAAATCGTCACGCCCGTGGCGGGCTACGCACCGCCCAGCGGGCCGGTGGACGGCGCCGCCTGGGACCGCTTCTGCGCCCTCATCTGCGAGGCCGTGGACCAGGGCTGCGACGCGGTGATGCTCGACCTGCACGGCGCCATGGTGGTGAAGGAGCGCAGCGACGACGGCGAGGGCGCGCTGCTTGCCCGGCTGCGCGAAGTAGCGCCCAGGGTGCCCGTGGCCGTGTCCCTCGACCTGCACGCCAATGTCACCGAGGCCATGGTGCGCCACTGCGACATCCTCACCGGCTACAAGACCTACCCGCACGTGGACATGCACGAGTCGGGCGAGCTGGCCGGCCGTATCCTCATGCGCATGCTGCGCGGCGAGGTGAAGCCGGTGATGGCCTTCGGCCAGCGCCCGCTGCTCGCCCAGACGCTGTGCATGAACACCGACGAGCAGCCCATGAAGGGTTTCGTGGACCTCGCCCGCCAGGCCGAGCGCGAGGGCCTGCTCGCCGCCACCGCCTTCGGCGGCTTCCCCGCCGCCGACATCCGTGACGCGGGCGTAAGCGCGGTGGTAGTGGCCGACGGCGACCGGGCACGCGCCCAGGCCGCCTGCGACGCCATGCTCGACCACGCCTGGTCGCGGCGCGCGGACTTCATCTACCAGGGCCGGCCGCTCGCCCAGGCAGTGACCGAAGCCAAACGCCTGGAGGCCGCGCACGGCGGCCCGGTGCTGCTGCTCGACCACGCCGACAACTGCGCCTCGGGGGCCACCCAGGACACCATGCACGTGCTGCGCGAGGCCCTTGCCCAGGGCCTGTCGGGCATCGGCGTGGGGCCGATCCGCGACCCCCAGTCGGTGGCCGCCTGCATCCAGGCCGGCGTGGGGGCGCGCGTGCACCTTCAGCTCGGGGGAAAGACCCCCATGCCGGCCATCGGCCTGAAGGGCGAGCCGCTGGCGGTGTCTGGCACGGTGCGCGCCATCACCGATGGCGAGTACACCATCACCGGCCCGCAGCTCACGGGCATGCGCGCCCACATGGGGCGCAGCGTGTTGCTGGATACGGGCACGGCGGAGATCGTGATCACCGAACGGCTGCAGGAGCCCTGGGACCGCGGCGTTTTCACCAGCCTGGGGCTGGAGCCCGCCAGCAAGCGCTTCCTGCTGCTCAAGTCGCGCATGTACTACCGGCCGGTGTTCCTGCCCATGGCCAAGGGCGCCGTGCTGTGCGACGGCGTGGGGGTGGGCTCTTCCGACAACGCCATCTTCCACTTCGCGCGGCTGCGCCGCCCCATGTATCCGCTGGACGCGCAGTTCCCCGGATTGCCCTGAGCCGCCGTGGCACGCATCACCACCTCCCGCCGGCTGCGCGAGCTGATCGGCGAGCCCAATGCCCAGGTGCCCCTCAAGCTGCACGCGCGCCTGAATGATCGCGCACGCGCGTTCATCGCCCGCTCGCCCCTGTTCCTGCTGGCCACCACCGATGCCAGCGGCCAGCCCACGGTCTCGCCGCGCGGCGACCGGCCAGGCTTCGTGCAGGTGCAGGACGACCTCACGCTTCTCGTGCCCGAGCGCAAGGGCAACAAGCTGGCGTTTTCGCTGCACAACCTGCTTGCCAACCCGCGCGCGGGCTTGATCTTCCTGGTGCCGGCTACGGACGAAACGCTGCGCGTGCACGGCACCGCGGAGCTGATGGACGACGAGGCCCTGTGCGCGCGCTTCACCGAACCCGGCCGGCCGGCGCTGCTGGTGATGCGGCTGCGGGTGAGCGGCTGCTACTTCCACTGCGCCAAGGCACTGCTGCGCAGCCGGCTGTGGGACGCTGCCGCCTGGCCGGAGAAAATCGCGGTGAGCTTCGGGGCGGAGATCGCCGCCAACGGCGGGCTCGCGGCGTCGGAAATCGAGGCCTTCGACGCTGCCGTGCAGGGCCGCTACCGCACCGACCTGTAGCGCCGCGGCATCAAGGCCGCCCCAGCGGCACCCGGCGCACCAGCCGCAGCGCCTCGCCGGGCGCGGGCTCGTGGAAGATGGCCAGCGCGTCCACCCGTCCGGGGAAGGCAAGCGCGGGCTCGAAGTACTCGCTCAGCCATGCTGCCAGCTGGCACCCCTCGGCGGGCTCCACCGGGCCGGTGAGCGTGAGATGGAAACGGAAACGCTCGAACACCCAGGGGTAGCCCCAGCGTTCCAGCAGTTCGCGGCCGCGGGGGTCCTGGCGGCCGCCGTCGCGGCGCGCGCGCTCGTCCTCTGCAAGCGGTGCGCGCCACGGATCGAGCACCTCCACGCACAGTGCCGCGAGCCAGTCCAGGCGCTCGCGCGGCACCACCGGCACCAGCGCCAGGAAGCCGTCCAGATCGCGCACCTCCAGGGGCGGCAGCGTCACCGGCTCCAGGCGCGCGGCGAAGGCGCGCACCGCCAGCGCCAGGTCGTACCCGCTCACGCCCTCGCGCAGCCGGAAGGGCGCCTTCAGGGTGGCATGCCAGCCGTAGCGGCGCGGCGGAGCCGTGAGGTCGGCGAGGCGCCCGGCCGGAACACCCGGCACCTGCATGGGCGCCGTCGCCGCGCCGGATTCCGGATCGTGCACGAGACAGCAAACACCCAGGTCCC